>NZ_JYFN01000042.1 GCF_000948395.1 Frankia torreyi
TCCACCAACCGGTCCTCGGGCTTCTCCTTCACCTGACCGCGTCTCGGCACCCCTCGAACCTACACGATCAGAACCTAAGTTCCTGGTATTGGGTCGACGCTGCCCCACCACACACCACCTGGAGGAGTCGTCTTGAGCGTCGTCCTTTTGCTCACCAACGCCCCCGGTCCCTCCGCCGAGTCGTTTCCGTCCCTTGGTCTGCTCACCCACACGGTACGGGTCGCCCCGCTGGAGGCGAGTGCTCTGTTGGACGCTCCGCCCGTGGACGTGATCGTGGTGGACGGACGTCGGGAACTCGTCATTGCTCGCGGCCTGTGCCGGCTGCTGCGCACGACCGGTCTCACGACGCCGCTGCTGGCGCTGGTGACCGAGGGCGGGCTGGCCGCGGTGTCCGCGGACTGGGGGGTTGACGACGTCGTCCTCGACTCCGCTGGTCCCGCGGAGGTCGAGGCCCGGTTGCGACTGGCCATCGGTCGGGTCGCTGCCGCCGGTGGCACGGCCGAGGCTGGTGTCATCCGGTCCGGCGACCTGTCGGTCGACGAGACCACCTACTCGGCCAAGCTGCGGGGCCGCCCCCTCGAGCTCACCTTCAAGGAGTTCGAGCTGCTCAAGTACCTGGCGCAGCACCCCGGCCGGGTCTTCACCCGGGCGCAGTTGCTCCAGGAGGTGTGGGGCTACGACTACTACGGCGGCACCCGGACCGTGGACGTCCACGTCCGCCGGCTGCGGGCGAAACTCGGCCCCGAGCACGAGGCGATGATCGGCACGGTGCGGCACGTCGGCTACAAGTTCGTGGCGCCGCCGATCGCGCCCCTGCCGGAGAACGCCTCCGGCCCGGCCGCCCGCGTCGACCGGGACGACGCCCGCACCCCCGAGCGGGTCTAGCAGCGACGGGCGGCGCCGATCGTCGAGCGACGCGTCCGGCCTGACGATGCCGGGTGGAAGATGTCCACGTCTCCCGCCCTGCATCGTCGAGTCGGAGCGACGGATCACGGGACAGCCGTGGCCGAGGGCCCCTACGGTCGTACGGTGACCGCCTCCCTGATCTGGCAGCCGACCCTCAGCGGCGCGGACGTGGACGACATCGCGAGCCTGCTCGCCGCCGCCGAGCGGGCGGACGGCACCGGTCCGGTGTCGGAGGACGTCCGGCTGACCCTGCGCCCCGACCAGCAGGTCGGGGCGGGGCGTCACCTGCTCGCCGTGGCCGCGCCCGGGGCCGAGGTCTCTGGCCCGCGGCGCGCGATCGTCGGCTACGCGCACCTCGGCGGCGCGCCCGACAGCCGCCAGGCCGAGGTCGTGGTCCATCCCGGGCATCGCCGCCAGGGGATCGGCCGCGCCCTGGCCACCGCGCTGACCGAGGCACTCGGCGACCCGCCGGCCCGGCTCGACGTGTGGGCGCACGGAGATCTCCCGCCCGCGGCGGCGCTGGCCGCGCGGCTCGGGTTCGCCCGCACCCGGGTGCTGTTCCAGCTTCGCCGGCCGCTGGGCGCGGGCGCGCCGCTGCCGGAGCCGCACCTGCCCGCCGGGGTCACCGTCCGCGCGTTCGTCCCCGGCCGCGACGACGAGGCCTGGTTGGCCGTCAACGCCGCCGCGTTCGCTGATCATCCCGAGCAGGGCCGCTGGACCCTCGACGACCTGGCCCTGCGGCGGGCCGAGCCGTGGTTCGACCCGCGCGGCTTCTTCGTCGCCGAACGCGACGGCCGGTTGGTCGGCTTCCACTGGACGAAGGTCCACGAGGTGGACGAGACGCCGCCGCCGGGCACGCGGCCCGGTCCGATCGGCGAGGTGTACGTGGTGGGGGTGCTGCCCGGCGCCGGCGGCGCCGGGCTCGGGCGTGCCCTGACCCTGATCGGCCTGCGCCACCTGCAGGCCGAGGGGCTCGCGGCGGTCCTGCTGTACGTGGACGAGGACAACGAACGAGCCGTGCGGATGTACACCGGCCTCGATTTCACCGTCCACACGCGCGACGTGTCCTACCACTGGCGCGGGGCGGCCACCGGCTGAGGCCGGTCATGCACCCCGGCGGGTCGCCAGACCGGACGCCGCGGCCGCGCCGCCGTGATCGACCTCGATGACCGAGGTCAGATTGGTGACGTGCAGCAGCCGGTAGGCGTCCTCGTTGAGGTTGCGCAACGCCAGCCGGCCGCCGGCGGAACGCTGCCGCTGGTGGGCGAACAGGATGACCGCCAGCCCCTGGGAGTCCAGGAAGCTCACCTGGGCCAGGTCGACGACGATGTCCCTGACTCCGGCGACGCGCGCGTCCAGCAGCGCCTCGCGCAGCGGGTCCAGGGAGGAGTAGTCAATATCACCGACCGGGTGCACGACGATGGCCTCACGGCCGATCACTTCGACGCGAACGCTTGGTTCCATGGCTCCGTTGACGACCGGACGGCATGGGCGCCACGGGAAGCCGGCCGGGCTGCTTCCCGCCACGCGCCGCGCCCCTGGCAAGCGCGACGATGGTCACCTACCCCCACCACACCACTCCCACACCCGCCCGATTCCCACCGGGAAGCAGTTTTCCTCACACCGAACCGACGCTGCCACCACCGGTACCGGTCCGTGACGCCGGCCGAGCCGACTCCGCCGCCCGCGGACTGCCCCACGGGCGCTCCCTCCCGTCTTCTCCCCGCCGCGCGGGATGGGATGACCAGTCGCCGGATGAGAGCGTCGACGCATGAACACCAACCCGCCCCGGACCCCTGGCGGCACCGATCACCCGAACGTCGTCACCTTCCTCAGCCAACTGGACGGCGCCGCCGTCTCCGTCGGGCCGCCTCCCGGCGCCCCGCCGACGCCGGAGGTGGTGCTGACCGCCCAGCGTCCCCACCGTGACCCGGCCGTCCTGCGGCTGGCGCCGGACGAGGCGGACCGGCTCGCGCGGCTGCTGTCCGCGGCCGCCGGCGCCGCAGCGCCGCCCCTCGCCCCCACCGACCGTTGCGGCGAGGACGGCGGCGGGCGGGCCGCCGTCCACTCGCACCACGTCGTCTGCGTCGCTGAGGGATCCGCGGCCGAGGAGCTGCGCCATGCGCTTGCGCTGCTGCCGGCGCGGGCACGGCTGGTCGACTTCACCTCGGACACCGACGTCGTCCTCGTGTTCGCCACGGACGACCCGCGCTGGCCCCCGCCCCGGTAGCGGCCGCGAGCCGGGTTCAGCCGCGCACCGCCTCGATCGCCGACACGACGGCCAGGAGCAGGAAGGCGCCCGCGGCGATCCGAGTGATCATCGCGATGGGCATCAGGCGAAGCAGCCCGCGTCCCCCGGCGATGGCCAGGCCGGCCACCGTCCACAGCGCCAGCACCGCCCCGATCCAGACCGCCACCGGCGCGTCGAACCGGGCGGCCAGGTTCGCCGTCGAGATCTGCGTCAGGTCGCCGAGCTCCGCGACGAAGACGACCCCGAAGGAGGTGGCCGCCACCCGCCAGAACGTCGTGGCCGCGACCGGCGCCGGGGATGCAGGCCGCTCGGCCGCGGCGCCGGCCCGATCCGGCTCGTCCTGGCCCGTACCGTCGTCCTGGCCCGTACCGTTGTCCTGGCCCGTACCGTCGCTCTCGCGGCCCTCGCGCAGCACGAGCACGGCTCCGGCGATGAAGAGCACCGCCGTGATCGTGTCGACGATCCGGTGCGGCAGCAGCGAGAAGGCGCTGCCGGCCGCCACGGCAACGGTGACGTGCACGACGAAGGCAACTGCGACCCCGGCCCAGACGTACAGCGGCCGGAAGCGGCTGCCCAGCACGAGGCTCGCGACCATCGTCTTGTCGGGTAGCTCGGCCAGGAAGATCACGCCGAAGGTGATGAGTGCTGCGGTGATGCTCAATGCCCGGGACCTCTCCGTGGAGCCGGGCCGGGAGCGGGGACGCGCCTTCGACCCGGCATGCCTGCCGTGTCGAAGGTCTCGCCCACTCGGCCGCGTGGGCCGGGCCCGGCCGCCGGGTGCCCGCGGACCGGCCCTGGATGGGTCGATCGGCGGACGCCAGTATGTCGACGACCGGACCGCTCGGACACCGCACCCGGCCGGCCCGGCGACGGACACGTCCGTCGTCCCAGGCCGTGCGCACCGGAGACGGGCCGCGCGGCAGGGCTACTCCCCTTCGGGGGAGACAGTACAGGCCGCGCGGACCGGCGGCATTCGCCTCGATCCGCCCTGACTGGCGCCCTGACGTGGAACGAGCCACAGGAACACGAAAGGACACCATCCATCGGTGGTGGCCTCCGTGAAAATCTCGGAAAGAAGCACTAACTTCACGTGGAGTGATGGACGACGCGGTTCCCCTCGCGTACTACTCCGGGGACGGTCCGGTGCCGGCGCCGACGACGCTCGCCCGCACGGCGACGGGACTACGCCCCGTGATCAACGCCACCGGGGTGATCCTGCACGGCGCGCTCGGCCGGGCCCCGCTGTCCGCGGCCGCGCGCGCCGCGGTGGATCTCGCCGCCGGCACCACCGATCTCGAGCTGGACCTGCGCACCGGCCGCCGCGACCGCCGGGGACGCACCGCCCTGGCCGCCCTCGCCGCCGCGGTGCCGGCGGCGGCGGGCGTGCACGTCGTCAACAACAACGCGGCGGGCCTCGCCCTCGCGGTGGCCGCGCTCGCCGGGCGGCGCGAGGTGGTGGTCAGCCGAGGGGAGCTCGTCGAGACGGCCGACGGTTTCCGGCTGCCGGAGCTGCTGGTCGCCGCCGGCGCGCGGATGCGCGAGGTCGGCACGACCAACCGCACCACGCTCGGCGACTACGCGGACGCCATCGGCCCCGACACCGGCCTGGTGCTGCGCGTGCACACGGCCAGCTACCAGGTGGTCGGGTTCACGGACAGCCCCGCCATCAGCGATCTGGCCGCCCTCTGCGCCGACTTCGAGGTGCCGCTCGTCGGCGACTGCGGCTCGGGCCTGCTTCATCCCGAACCGATGCTCGCCGAGCCCGACGTCTCGAGCTGGCTCGGCTGGGGGGTCGGCGTTGTCACGACCAGCGGCGACAAACTGCTCGGCGGCCCGCAGTGCGGTCTTCTCCTCGGCCGGGCCGACCTGATCGACCGGATGCGCCGCCATCCGATGTCGCGGGCGCTGCGCGCCGGCAAGCTCACCCTCGCCGCGCTGGAGGCGACCCTGCGCCATCCCGACTCGCCGGTCCGGCAGGCCCTGCGCGCCCGGCCGGAGCGTCTCGCCGCCCGCGCCGAGACGCTCGCGGCCTGGCTGCGCCGCGCCGGGATCGCGGCGTCCGCCGTCGCCAGCCGCGCGCTCATCGACGGCGGCACCGGCTCGGCGGCGGACACCAACACCTGCGGATGCCGGCGTGGGTACGCCACCGGAGTTGATCAGGCCGCCGGGCGAACGGCCTGCGGCGCGTGGGGGTTCGGGTGCGTCGGGGCCGAGCTGCCCAGTGCCGCCGTCGCACTGGACGCGATGATCGCGGCGCCGCTGCGCCATGGCGAACCGGCCGTCCTTGGGCGCGTCGAGCAGGGCTGCTGCCTGCTCGACCTGCGGACCGTGCCAGCGGAGCTCGATCCGGTGCTCGCCGCCGCCGTGCTCGCGGCGGCGACCGAGGCCGGCGCCGCCATCCTCACCGACGCCCCCACAGAGCCGCACAGCACGGCGGCGGCCGACACCGTCGTCACGGTCAGCGGGTCGGCGGTGGTGAGCGGGTCGGCAGTGGCAGGTGCGTCGGCGATGGTGAGCGGGTCGGCAGTGGCGGGCGCGTCGGCGATGGTGAGCGGGTCGGCAGTGGCGGGCGCGTCGGCGATGGTGAGCGGGTCGGCAGTGTTGGGCGGTGTCCCGGCGGTGGCGGGCAGCGCCGTCGCGGCGGCGGACATGGTGACCGTCGAGTCCATGGCGATCCCGCCCACCGCCGTGGCGGATCGGCGGGCGCCGTGAGCCGCATCCGGTTGCGCGACATCCCCGCCGTCGCCGACGCCGGGCGCCGGCTCGCCGGTGCGGCCGGTGGATCGGTCCTCCTCTGCTACGGGCTCGTCCACCTGCTGGTCTGGCCCGGCGCCCCGACCGGCACGCCGGCCGAGCGCTACGGCTGGGACGGGGAGACGGAGCTGCTCGGGTGGCTGCCTGTCTGGGCAATCTGGACGGTCGGCGGGGTTCTGCTGGCCGCCGCCGTGCTGGGCCACGCCGTCGGCGGGGCCGGGCTCGCCGGACTGCCCGTCGCGCGCCGGTACCGGCTGGCCGCGACCGGGACGGGAGCGGCCGGTTCCCTCGCGCTGTTCGCGGTGGCCTGGCCCGGCCTGGAGCCCACGCCCACCGAGTTCAGCGCCGGTCCGATTGTCAGCGGGCTGCTGCTGGCGAGTGTCGTCGCGACGGCGTGGGCCCGGCGCCACCCGCCGCCGGCCGGCGCCCGTCCACCCGACCGAAGCCGCCCGGCACCCGGGCGGTAGGACGGGCGGCTCAGCCGAGGGCGTGCAGCTCCCGGGCCAGGTTGAGGCGGGCCGGCGGCTCCCAGTTCCGCCGCGCCCACGCGGTCGCGTAGAGCGGACCGTCCAGCAGGCCGCGCAGAAGGGGCGCCCGTCCCTCGCGCCAGGCGCGTTCGTCGACCCAGCCGTATTCCCGGCGGACCCGACGCACGTAGCGGTCGTAGGCGGCCGGTGGTCGCGCCAGGACCCGCAGGTCGGCGTCGTTGACGAGGGCCTCGTCGTCGTGGGTCGAGCGGTGCGAGGCCGTGGCGAGGACCAGCCGGGCGACCGCCGTCCCGATCCCCCCGGGGCAGCCCAGCCGCGCGAGCACGTCGATCGCCAGCTCCGCGGACCGCTGCTCGTTGTCCGCCAGCCGCGGTTCGTGGACGGCGTCGTGGAAGTACACGGCGAGCACGCAGACGTGCGCGGCACGCTCCGCGGGCGGCCGGCGCTCGGCGGCGAGCAGCACCCGCAGCGCGGCGGACATCTCCGCGACGTGCCGCAGGGTGTGGTAGTGCCGACCCGGCTCCTGGTAGCGCCGAGCCAGGTCGACGAAGGCCGCGACCCGCTCACCCACGTCGGCGCGGGAGCCCGCGGTGACCAGCGCGTCGTCGAAGACCCTGGCCAGCGGTGATCGAGGGACGGCCGCGGCGGCCTCGCCGACGTGGCTCATGGTCCCGCCCATATCCACACGCCCTCTCACCTCCGCGAACCCCTCACGTCCGCACGCTCCCGCACACCCGCACGCCCACACATCTCACACGCTTGCGTGCCCCCTCTCGGACCATCGCGTCGTCGCCGGCAGGCGCGCCACCGGCGGGGGACCACGACGACGATCGTGCTCCCGGCACGCGTCTCCGGCCGGACGAATGCCTCCACCTGATACCAGAATGGTTCTTCCCTACCGGTCACCGCCCCCTGCCCCTGGCACCCCGCCCGGGCCAAGCTCCTCCTGCGGCCGGGACCGTGCCCGCCGGACGAGCGCATGACCCGTCCGGGCCATCCGGCATTTGCCTAGATCGAACAGGCGTGCGAATGTTGGGCCGTGGCAGTGCAGATCGTGATTGACGGGCAGCCCTATCCCCTGCCGCCGGGTACCGATCCGGACGAACTGCGCAGGCGGGTCGCCCAGGCGGTCTTCCGCTGCGAGGTCGAGCAGCTCCACCTCGCGGACGGCCGGACGATGCTGGTCAACTGGCGGTCGGTCCGACTCATCGAGGTCCGCTCGGACGCGGAGCCGCAGCCCCACCCGGAGGGCCGCGAGAACGACGCGGGGCACGAGCGTCGGCCGGTTGGCGACCGCTAGCAAGATCCGATCATCCGTGTTCGGCCGGTGCGCGCACCGGCATTACCTCAACAATGGTTGGGAAACACGTGGTTCACGATGCGACCCGGCGTCGACGCGACCGGGGGCCGTCCGCGCAGGTCACCAGCCGCCGACACCCCAAGTCGCCCGTCGGACCATTCCCCCCAAGTAGGTAGTTTCCGACATATGGGTAAAAGCTCAGATTAAGGATGGTCGCTTACGCATTGGCGTTGATGTTCCGTTTACTACAACCATGATCCGTCGAGCTGGTTAGGTGTTATTTGTGCACCGGTTGCGATGATTGTGATCATTGCGAGAGGACAGACGCAGCCGGCCCACTTCGTGTAGCGGCGTACAGGGAGTCTCGTAATGAGCGGGTACGACTATTCGGTTGCCATCCTCGGTAGCGGCATCGCCGGCTCGACACTGGCCAACATCCTCGCCCGGCACGGTCACAGTGTGGTCCTCGTCGACAGCGGCACCCACCCACGGTTCGCGCTCGGCGAGTCGACGATCGGAGAGACGACCTACCTGCTGAAGCTGCTCGCCGAGCGGTTCGACGTACCTGAACTCGGCCACGTGAGCAGCTTCGAGGGGGTGCGCTCGCACGTCACGTCAGCCTGCGGCGTCAAGCGCAACTTCGGCTTCGTGTACCACCGGGACGGGCAGGTACAGAACCCCGAGGAGGTCACCCAGTGCAGCGTCTCGGAGTTCCCGAACGGCCCCGAAATGCACATGCACCGTCAGGACATCGACTCCTACCTCTTCTACTCCGCGGTCCGCTACGGAGCGGACCCGCGCCAGCGGACCATGGTGGAGCGCGTCGAGTTCACCGCCGACGCGGCGACGCTCACGACGAGGTCCGGCGAGACGCTGCGGGTCCGGTACGTCGTGGACGCCTCGGGCCGCAACTCGGTGCTCGCGAACCAGTTCGCCCTGCGTGAGGAGCCCTGCCGGTTCCGGACGAACTCCCGGACGCTGTTCACCCACATGGTCGGCGTCACCCCGTTCGACGACGTGACGACCCCCAGCGGTCAGCCGTCGCTGTGGCACCAGGGCACCCTGCACCACATCTTCGACGGCGGCTGGCTGTGGGTCATCCCGTTCGACAACCACCGCAGGGCCACCAACCCGCTGTGCAGCGTCGGGCTCAACCTGGACGCCGGCCGCTTCCCGAAGGAGCCGGGGCGCACCGCCGAGCAGGAGTGGGCCGCCTACCTCGACCGCTTCCCCAGCGTGGCCCGCCAGTTCGCCGACGCCCGGCCCGCCTGGGACTGGGTCTCCACCGGACGCACCCAGTACTCCAGCACCCGCACGGTCGGCGACCGCTGGGCGATGATGAGCCACGCCGCCGGGGCCATCGACGCGCTGTTCTCCCGGGGCATGGCCAACACCATGCAGGTGATCTACGCCTTCACCCCGACCCTGCTGGCCGCGCTCGCCGACGACGACTTCTCCGCCGAGCGGTTCGGCCACATCGACACGCTCAACCAGACGATCCTCGACGTCAACGACAAGCTCGTGCACGGCTCGTACGTCTCGTTCCGGGACTTCGACCTGTGGCGGGCCTGGTCGAAGGTGTGGTTCCTCGGCTGGAACATGGGCATCGCGCGGATCGTCGGGACCTACTTCGGCTATCTCGAGAAGGGTGACCGGGCTCTGTTCGACCGGCTGCTCGACGCCCCGCACCTGGGCACCTTCTGCCCGGACCTGCCGGAGTTCCAGCCGTTCTTCGACTCCCTGAGCGCGGTGATGGTCGACGTGGAGGCCGGCCGGCTGGCCCCGGCGGCCGCCGTCGAGCGGCTCGCCGGCCTGCTCGGCGGGGCCGACTTCCTGCCCGCGCCGCTGCGGCTCGGCGATGTGCTGCGACGCTGGCACGACGGCTCCTTCGAGGCCCAGCGCCGGATGTACGAGTGGGGTCGGACCGACTCCCCGACGCCGCTGCGGCGCTGGTACGACTACGACCTCGACGAGCTGCTGACCCGCACGGGCGGAACGCCGCAACCGGCCGTCTTCTGACACCGCTCGGGCCCGGGCGGGCTGGCGTACCGCATTCTGTCACCGGTACTGTTGCGAAAATCAGCGCCCGCCCGACCCGCTGGCCGTGGCGGCCGGACAAGGAGCGTACTTGTGGCCACCCCGACTGTGGGCAACCCGGCGCCCGACCTCAGCCTGCCCGGACTCGTCCTGGCGGACGGCGAGCGGCGCGACGGCGAGTACGCCCTGTCCGCCGAGCGGGGGCATCCCGTGGTGCTGGCCTTCTACCCCGGCGACAACACGCCGGTGTGCACCAGGCAGATGTGCTCGTACTCGGCGGGTCTGGAGATCTTCGCGGAGCTCGGCGTGCTCGTCTGGGGCATCAGCCCGCAGGACCTGGACAGTCACGAGGGCTTCGCCCGCCAGCACAGCCTGGGCTTTCCCCTGCTCGCCGACACCGCGCGCACGGCGGTGAAGGCGTACGGGATCGCCGTGCCCGGGCTCGGACTGCGCCGCTCGGTCTTCCTCGTCGACGCGGACGGGGTGCTGCGCTGGAAGCAGGTCGGCCTGCTCGGAGTCACCTACTCCGACGTCGACACCATCACCGAACAGGTCAGAAAGCTCTAACAGATCAGGAAGCTCTAACAGATCAGGAAGCTCGAAGGAAGCTTGGACGAGCCGGGCGGCGCGGTCCCGCCCACACCGACAGTCGGGCGGTCCCGCTCGCCCTCCGGCCGCCGGCGACGTTACGTTTGGGGATAAACACGCCAGCGGCGCGAGCCGTCCGGCGCCCAGCGGCCAGCGCCCGGCGGCCAGCGGCCAGCCGACGAAGCGCCGCCCGACGGAAGGTTGCCCACCATGGGACTGCCCCTCAAGGCACGTGACGTTCCCGGCCGCGCCGCGGCCGGCGCGTTCATCCTGCATTCGGGTCTGGGCAAGTGGAAGGCCGACCGGGCCACCGCCGAGGGGCTGCACGGCATGGCGGCGAACACCTACCCGTTCCTGGCGAAGCTCGACCCGGTGACCTTCGCGAAGGTGCTCGCCGGCGCCGAGATCGCACTCGGTACGGCGCTCGTCGCCCCGGTCGTCCCGACCGCGCTCGCCGGGCTCGGCCTGTCCGCCTTCTCCGGTGGGCTGCTCGGGCTCTACGCCCGCACCCAGGGCCTGCGCGAGGAGGGCACGATCTGGCCGACGCAGCAGGGGCTGCCCATCGCCAAGGACGTCTGGCTGCTCGGCATCGGGCTGGGCTTCGTCGTCCAGGGTCTGGGTGCCCGCCGGAGCCGGACCTCCGACTAGCCCATGCCGCCGCCGGCCGGCCGGCCCGGGTCGTTGGCCGGCCCGGGTCGTTGGCCGGCCCGGGTCGTTGGCCGGCCCGGGTCGTTGGCCGGCCCGGGTCATCGGCCAGTTCATGGTCGCCAACCAGCCGAGGGTCCATCGACCGGCCAGGGTCAGCCGGCCGTCCAGGGGGGCTCGGGCGCGGGGATCCGTTGGGCAGTGGTCGTCACGGTGCCGAACCGGTCCGCGCCGGCCTGCCAGTCGGCGCGGGCGGCGTCGATCTCGACCCGGGACCGGGCGACGAAGTTCCACCACATGACCAGCCGGTCGGCGAACGGCTCCCCGCCGAGCAACAGCGCGCGAGCGCCCTCGCCGACGCGCAGCGGCAGCTCGTCGTGCCCGACGCCCAGATAGCCCAGCCGGCCGGGGCGCAGGACCTGCGTGCCGACCTGCACCGACCCTGCCAGGACGACCAGCCCGTGCTCGAAGTCGCGCCGCAGCGGCAGGACGGCACCGCCGGCCCGCAGCGCGAGGTCGGCACCGACGAGCGGGGTGTCGGTGCGCGCCGGGGAGACGTTGCCGTCGAGCTCGCCGAGCAGCACCGTCGCCTCGGCCGCCCCGAACCGGGCGACGGGCAGATCGGCGTGGTGGGCGAAGGCGGGCGGACCGTGCCGGGTGTGCTCGGGCTGCGCCACCCATAGCTGCACGCCGTGCAGTTCACCCCGGTAATCCTCGGATTCCTCCGCGTGGGTGACCCCGTGCCCGGCGCTCATNAGGTTGAGCTCGCCGGAACGCAGGACCTGCTCGGAGCCGAGGCTGTCCCGATGCACCTGGCGGCCGCTCAGCAGCCAGGTGACGGTGGCCAGCCCGATGTGCGGATGCGGGCCGACGGCCACCGGGTTCGACGCGGAGATCGTCATCGGACCCAGGTGGTCGACGAAGCACCAGGCGCCGATCGTCCGCCGGACCCGGCGAGGCAGCACCCGCCGCACCGGGATGCCGCCCACGTCGGCGGTCCGCCCTTCGACGACCGCCAGCTCCGGCCCGGCTGCCGAGTCCCGGTCCGCTCCCGATGGCGCTCCCGACAGCGGCGACAGTGGGAGGCTCGGCACCGGCGGTTCCGCTGGCACGGGGGCGACGTCGACAGGCAGGACGGGTCCACTCATCCCTCAACGGTACGACAATCGTTGCATACGCAACAAACCGTCGCCTACGCGCCCTCGTCCCGGTGGACAGTCTCCGGGAGGAAGGCCGGCAGGCACACCGAGATGTAGTCCGCGCCGTCCGCGCCGCGCGTGCTGTAACGAACCCATNCCCCGGCGGCGGTGTGCACCGCCTGACCCGCCGCGACCTCGATGATCCCGTCGGCATGCTCCACCGTTACCGAGCCGCGCAGAACGATCGTGTATTCGTCGAACTCCGGCCGCTGACCCGGCTCGGCCCAGCCGCCCGGACTCGACATGTGCGCGATGCTCAGGCTCCGCGTACCGGTGTTCACCCCGCCCACGTACTCGCGAATGATCTTTGGAAGATTCCCGGCGGCCTCGACGACGGTCGGGGACTCGATGAAGGTCGGCATGGGATGCATCATCGTGCCTGGCTGCCGGCCGAGGCGGCAGTGCCGCGGGACGGCAGTGCCGCGGGACGACGGTGGCGCGGGACGACGGTGGAACGCGGGTCGCGACGGGCGACGGTACGATCCGGTCGCGCTCCCCCGATACCGGCGGGACGTGGGAGGGGCGTCGTGACAACCGAATCGGTCTTTCACCCCCAGGCCTGGATGCAGGCCGGGGTTATTCCCGCACGTCACGGCGCCATGGATCCCCCGCCGGCCGGTGCGCGGTTCACCGGTGTCGGCGCCGTCGAGGCGGTGCTGGCCGGGCTGACGTTCCACCACTTCGCCGTCGTGGTGGCGGACCTGGAGCTCGCCCGCGAGCTCTACACCGTCTCGCTCGGCATCGACTCCTGGCACACCCGGGCGCTGTCCGGGGCCGCCGTGCACCGCGGCCGGCCCGTCGCGCTCGACGGCGCCCGCGTCGCGATCGGGCGGCTCGGCGCCGGCCTGGTCGAGCTGATCGCACCCGGCCGCCAGCCGTGGGCGGCGCGGGAGATCCTCGACCGGCGCGGCGAGGGCATCTTCGCCATCGGCTACCTGGTCGACGACGTGGCGGCCCAGCTTCGTGTCTCGGTCTCCGCCGGGGCCAGGGTCGAGCAGGTCAGACCGGATGCGCGGCATCCGGTCGAGGCTTACCTGGACGCCGGCTCCGGCCTGCTGGTCGACCTGGTCCAAAGCGGCTCATCCTGGCCCGCCTGACCGGCCGGCACGCTGTGGCGCGATCACGGTGGACTTGTGTCGGCGACCCGTTGAATGTCATCATCGGTTCAGAGGCCGCCCGGCACCCCCCGAGCTGGGCGGCCTCACCTATGCCATCGAGGCGCCGCCGGGCGGGGGCCCGCCGGGCACAGAAAATTCCGCAGGTACGTACCGTCGATGGATCCCGCGAAAAGCACCCCGACGGTCGGCCGGCGAGCCGCATCGCATTCCCGAACGCGCATTGGGCGCCGGGAAAGAACCATCCGCCGGTCAGGATGACCCCGGCCGACGAAAAGACTCCGCCGGTCGGTTACCGACCGCCAATCCCGTTACAGACCGCCGGTCGGTTACCGACTGCCGCCCCCGTGAGAGCCAGCCGCCCCCGTGAAGACAGCCGACGAGGAGGTCCGCCCGCCGGACCCGGGCCGACACCCGCTCCGCGGCGTCCCGGTCGCGGTCAGGTGGTGACGACGACGATCGTGAGGATCAGCCCGACCAGGGTCGTCGCGAGCGCGACGAAGGTCGCAATCTTGCCTCGCCCGCTGCCTTTTCGCCAGGCCATCGCCCCACAGCCGATCGCGATCAGCCCGGCGAGCGGGAAGAACAGCCCGAGCGCGGCGAAGGTGAACGCGAGGATCCACAACGCGCGAGCGCCGGGCAGCTCCGCCTCCTCCGGCGCCGCCGACGCGCCGTATTCCCCCTGGGCCCGGCCATTGTCCGGGTACGGAACATGTGGGGTGCCCTCGGGACCAGAGGAAATGGTCCCGGCCTGTTCCGGCCCCTCCGGCGCCGGCGTGGAGTGCCCTTGACCATCCCCGACCGGCGCTGCAGTCCACCCGCCCGGCGCCGTGCCCGGCGCGCCGGCGGGCGTTCCCGCGGGAACCGATCCGGAATCGGCGCTGGTCACAGGGGTCGGCTTGGTCATCACGGACTCCTCGTTTACGAACTATCCGGGTTTCTCGACGGATCTGCGGTCGGAGAACCGGCCCGTGGCCACAGAGCCTGACGCAGAATTCCGCCGGTGTCCCAGATCTTCGCGAAAGGCGCGCCGCGCGGAGGCATCGGCCACCCGAAAGCGCCACTGACCGTGACATAGGTCGCTACCGCCCGCAGCCATCGGTGAATCCGGCTAACGGCCCCGCTCGGCCAGGTTCTCCTCGACGAAACGCTCCATACCCGCAACGAAGGCGCGGGCATCCTCGGCCGGCCAGGCATCGAGCCTGCGCTGGAACGCGCCCGCCAGCCGGCCACGCAGCCGCTCGATGGCAGCGTGCCCCTCGTCGGTCAGGGTGAGCCGGGTGGCGCGGGCGTCGTCGGGATCGGCCGAGCGACGCAGCAGCCCGAGCGCCTCGAGCCGGTCGCTGTGCCGGCTCACCACCGACCGGTCGATGCCGATCTCCGTGCTGAGCTTGCGCGCCGTCGTGGGGCCCGTCCGCGCCAGACCGTTGAGCACGGGATAGGTCGCCTCGTCCAGGTTCACATCGCCCGCGGCCAGCAGGTCTCCGAACAGCCGCATCCGGGTCGGCCGCGCGAGCAGCATCCCCAGCGCGGCGGCAAGCCTGGCGCCGTCCTCTGATCTCACCGCTCGACCTTACTCTGCGTGCACGGTGCACGAGCCGGCCGGCATGTGGCGGACACCGAGTCCCGGCCGGGCCCCGCCGCGTCGACCAAAACACAACGGGATCTTCGGGTCGGGTGCCCCGGGTGGGGCCTCCGGACCGCACTTCGGCAGACTGGGACACAGGCGCCGCGGCGGACCATCGGGGAGCACGGCGGACAGCCACGACACCTCGCGGATCCGGAGACGAAACGTGACGGGCATGCTTGCAACCCTGCCGATCAGCCCGATCAAACAGGTCGCCGCCGACCACCGGCGCATCCCGGTGGAACTCGGCCCGCGCAGCTACCCGGTCGACATCGGCGCCGGCGTCCGCCGGACCCTGCCCGACGTCGTGGCCCGTGTCGGAGCGAGGCGGGCCGTCATCGTGTCCGCCCGTCCCCTCGACGCCGTGCCCGACCCGGGCGTACCGGCGCTGCGGCTGCCCGCCCGCGACGGCGAGGCGGACAAGACGCTCGCCAACGTCGAGGCACTGTGCAGCCGGTTCGCGGACTTCGGGCTGACCCGGTCGGACGTCGTCATCTCCTGCGGCGGCGGGACGACCACCGACGTCGTGGGGCTCGCCGCCGCGCTCTACCACCGCGGCGTCGCCGTCGTGCACCTGCCGACCTCGCTGCTCGCCCAGGTCGACGCGAGCGTCGGCGGGAAGACCGCGGTGAACCTGCCCGCCGGCAAGAACCTGGTCGGCGCCTACTGGCAGCCCAGCGCCGTCCTCTGCGACACCGACTACCTGACGACCCTGCCCCGCCGGGAATGGATCAACGGCTACGGCGAGATCGCGCGAGCCCACTTCATCGGGGCACCCGGGCTGCTCGGCCGGCCGGTCGCCGAGCAGATCGCGGCCAGCGTGGCACTCAAGGCCGGGGTCGTCGCCCGCGACGAGCGGGACTCGCACCTGCGCCACATCCTCAACTACGGGCACACCCTCGGGCACGCCCTGGAACGCGCCACCGACTACGCGCTCCGCCACGGCGAGGCCGTCGCCGTCGGCACCGTGTTCGCCGGCCGGCTCGCCGGGGCGCTCGGCCGGATCGGGCCGGAGCGGGTTCGCGAACACCTCGACGTCGTGCAGGGCTACGGTCTGCCCGCCGCCCTGCCCGCCGGGGTGGAGCCCGCCGAGCTCGTCGCCGTGATGCGGCTGGACAAGAAGTCGACGAACGCCGGGCTGACCTTCGTCCTCGACGGCGCGGACGGCCCGGAACTCGTGCCCGACGTCGACGAGGAGCTGGTGCTGGCGGCGCTCGCCGCGATGCCCCGCGAGGATCCGGCGTGACGACCCCGACGATCACGACCCCGACGTCGCTGCCGGTGAGCGGCACCACCCGGCTGTACGCCGTCATCGGCGACCCGGTCGCCCAGGTGCAGGCGCCGGCGCTGCTCAACCCGCTGTTCGCCCGGCTCGCGATCGACGCCGTCCTCGTCCCGGTGCACGCTCGACCGGCGGACTTCGCCACCGTCCTGCGCGGGCTCGCGGCCACCGGGAACCTCGACGGCGTTCTCGTCACGATCCCGCACAAGGTCGCCGCCTGCACCCTGGCCACCGAGCACAGCCCCGCCGCGCGGATCAGCGGCAGCGCCAACGTGCTGCGCCGGCTGCCCGGCGGCGGCTGGCTGGCCGACAACTTCGACGGGGCCGGATTCGTCCGCGGGCTGACCGCCGCCGGTCATCCCGTGCGCGGCACGCGGGTCGCGCTCATGGGCGCCGGCGGGGCCGGCAGCGCCATCGCGGTCGCGCTGCTCGACGCCGGCTGTGGGCTGCTGTCGCTCTACGACCCGGACCGGGCGAAGTGCGCGGACCTGCTCGCCAGACTGGACGAGCGCTGGCCGGGTCGGGCCGTCGCCGGGCCCGAACCGGCGCTGCGCGACGCGGACCTTGCGGTGAACGCCACCCCGCTCGGTCTGCGCCCCGGCGACCCGCTGCCCTTCCCGCCCGACGCACTGCCGGCGGGGTGCGTCGTCGCCGACATCATCATGAAGCCGCCGCGGACCCGGCTGCTGGACGCGGCCGGGGCCCTCGGGCTGCCGACCCATCCGGGCATCCACATGCTCGCCCATCAGCTCGACCTGTACCGGTCATTCTTCCAACTCGGCCCGGCGGACCGCACCTGACGGACCCGGGAGGCTCCGCATGCACACCCTCGCCCCGCCGGTGACATCCGGCGTTCTGGGCATCGACATCGGCGGGACCAAGGTCGCGCTGCGCATCGAACCGGCCCGCACCCCCACCCCCACCACCCCCATCACCGCCGCGGGCTCGGTCCAGGTCGGCGTCCCCGGCGGCGTCGACGCTCCCGACGGCACGCGCTCGCCGGTCGAGGCGACGTTTCGCTGGGCGCCGTCGGCGAGTGCCACGCGGGACCTCGACGATCTCGCCACCCACGTCGCCGCCCTGCGGGTGAGGTGGGCCGGGTCGGTGGCTGCGGTCGGAGTCGCGATGCCCGCGACTCTCGACGCTGCCGGCCGGGTGACGACCTGGCCGGGCCGGCCGAGCTGGACGGGACTGGCACTGGCCGACGCGCTGCGGGACCTCGTGCCGGGAGCGATCGTCGCCTGCGCGGACGACGGCGACCTCGCCGCGCTCGCGGAGGCGCACGCGGTCGGCTGCCCGGACCTGGTGTACCTGGGCCTCGGCACGGGCGTCGGCGGCGGGATCGTGCTGGACGGCCAGCCCTGCCCGCGGCTCGGCCGCGGCTCGGCCGAGATCGGGCATCTGGTGATCTCCGCGGGGGGCCCGCCGTGCACCTGCGGGCGGCAGGGCTGCGTGCAGGCCACGGCCAGCGGCCCCGCCACCCTGCGCCGAGCGGCCCGTTACCGCGACGGCGAGGTCGGCGTACCCGGAGACGGCCTGGGCGGGGACGGCCTGGGCGGTGTCAGCGGGGACGGCGGTGTCAGCGGGGACGGCGGTGTCAGCGGGGACGGCGGTGTCAGCGGGGACGGCGGATCGGCGGCCCGCGCGGAGGTGACCTTCGCCGAGCTACGCGCGGCCTGGCTCGCGGGGACCGGCTGGGCGGTACGGGCGGTGCGGGAAAGCGCGCAGGCGGCCGCCGTGGCCGTGGTCGGGCTGACCGAGCTGCTCCATCCGACGATGGCGGTGGTCGGCGGCGGTTTCGCCGATGGACTGCCCGGGTTCGCCCAGGCCGTCGACGAGCGGGCCCGCGAGCTCGGCCGCCCGGGTCATCCGCCCGCGCCGGTGCGGGCCGCGACGCTCGGCGGCCTGTCGTCCCTGTCGGGCGCGATCCTGCTGGCACGCCGGGCGTCCTGACCGGACCCGCCGGTCCGCGGGTTCAGTCGCGCGCGAGCAGACTCCCGACCCCGTGGGCCGCGGTCACCATCGTCGGCGGTTCGGCCGGCAGATCCCCGCCGGCGCCGGCGTCTCCGAGCAGCGCCAGCAGCTCTGCGGGACGGTGCAGCACGGCGTCCGGGCGGGCCGCGAGCAGCTCGACGCCGTCCGTCTCGCCCCACAGCGCGGCGACCGCCATGACGCCGGCGGCGCGGGCGCTGTCGATGTCCGCGACCGCGTCACCGAGCATCATCGCGTCGTCCGGCGCCGCTCCCAGCAGGTCGAGCGCGCGCAGCACGATGTCCGGGGCGGGTTTCGGCCGCGGGATCTCGTCGGAGCCGATGACGTGGTCGAACAACGACAGCACGCCGAGCTCTCCGAGCAGGTGGCGGGCCCGCGGGCCGGACTTCCCCGTGGCGACCGCCAGCCCATGGCCACGGGCGCGCAGCCGGCGCAGCATCTCCTCCACGCCGTCGAAGAGAACCACCTCATGGGCGAGCCGATAGCTCTCCCGCACGAACGGCTCCTCCATCGCCAGCGGCAGGTTCATGATCCGCATGATGTCCGGGAAGTAGCGGCCGAGGTGGCGGTTGTACTCCTCGAACGGCGGCTCGCCGGGACCGACGACCTCCGCGTAGGCGATCGTGAACGCCTGGCGCATCACGCCGAAGCTGTCGACGAGCACGCCGTCAAGATCGAAAATCACTGTCTGCCGGTGCGCGCAGCCGGCCATCGGCCGGCCCCTCGGTTCCGTTCCCACATGCCCCCCCGGGCTCGACGACGAGAACAACGGTGCTTCAGATGCGGGACATCATGAGCCCGCGCGGACGAGCTGCGGCGTCGGGCGGTGCGAGCGCGCCGAATCGTAGAGGCGCTCGATGGCCGCGATCGTCGGGCGGACCTCGGCGATCGCCCGCCCCCGGGAGGCCGGGTCAGCCAGCATCGCCGGCAGTTCGTCGAGCTGGCGGCGGTACTCGGTCCCGATCGGCTCGTCGGGCAGCGGCACCGCGGTCGTCTGCCCGGCCCGGGTCAGGGACAGGACCGAACGATCCTGCCGGTTCGGCCCGAAGCCGAAGGTGCAGCGCAGCGAGGCGGTGCCGGCGGCCCCCTCGACGTTGATCGCGGTGAGGTCGCGGGCCTCGTGCGAGGCCCAGCTCGCCCGCAACGACACCGAGGTCCCGTTCTCGGTCACCAGGAATCCGCGCGCCGTGTCCTCGACGTCCCCGCCCCCGCCCCCGGGGGAAGCCGCCTGCTCGCCGTGCCGCCAGGACGCCGCCCACGCACCGTCGCTGACGAAGTCGTCGGACGTCGTCCCGACCACCTGGTGGAACTCGACGCTGCCGAGCAGGGGGGTGAGGGTGTCCAGCAGATGCCAGCCGAGGTCGACCAGCGCGCCACCGCCGGACTGCTCCCGGCGGGTGAACCAGCCGCCCGCGTCGGGGATGCCGCGGGCGCGGATCCAGGCGAGGTCGACGTGGCGGATCGCGCCGAGCTCAGTGGCAACCTCGTAGAGCCGGCTGACGTCGGCTCGGTACCGTGCGGCGCTACCGGCCAGCAAGGTGACGTCGCCGGCCCGTTCGGCCGCGGCGAGCCGATCCGCCTCCGCCGAGCTCAGGCAGACCGGCTTCTCCAGGAAGACCGGGATGCCGGCGGTCAGCAGCCGCTCGGCGATGTCGGCGTGCCGATGGTTGGGCACCGCCACGACGGCGAGGTCGAACCGGGCCGGGCCGAGCTCGGCGACGTCGGCCAGCAGCTCCAGGTCCGGGTGCGCGGCGGCCACCGTGGCGCGGGCGGCGGGATCGGGATCGACCGCCGCAGCCACCGCGAACCGGGGGTGCTCGCGCAGCCGGGGCAGCCAGATGGACCGGCCGGCCCAGCCCAACCCGACGACGGCGACCCGCACCGGCGCCGCCGCCGTCACTGCGCCGCCAGGGTGTCGGCCACGACCGCCGCAACCTCGTGCATCTGCTCCTCGGTGCCCAGCAGTGTCCGGTGATGCAGCCAGACGCCGTCCGCGCTCAGCGCCTCGGTGTTGGGGCACCGCCGCGCGATGTCGTCGATGGATTCCGCCGGAGCGCCGGTCTCCCAGAACCCGTTGGAGCGGTAGATCGCCCGGAAGGCGGCGAAGGCGGGCAGGCCCCGCTCGACGAGCGCATCCACGAAAGCGTTGCGCCGCTGCTCGCTGAATCCGGGAAGGCGGAACATCGCCATGTAGTGCGGATTCCGGTCACAGCGTTCGTCGCGGGTCTGCGGCACGACGCCGGGAATGGCCGCGAGGGCGTCGGCGAGCACCGGCCACCGCTGCTCGCGGGTGTCGATCTGGCCGGCCAGGCGGCCGAGCTGGGCGCGCAGGACCGAGGCGGAGAACTCGTTGAGCCGGAAGTTCGACCCGGAGGTCTGGTGGAAGTACCGGCGATCGGTGCGGGGCCGTCCGCAGCTATGCCGCAGAAACGCGATCTCGTGCAGTTCCGAATCCGGGAAGGTGACGGCGCCACCCTCGCCCGCGGTCATCAGCTTGCCGTTCTGGAAGCTGAACGCCGCCACCGAGCCGAGCTCACCGACCTTTCGCCCCTGCCACTGGGCGCCGTGCGCATGGGCGGCGTCCTGGATCAGCGGGACGCCGGTGTCAGCGGACAGCTTCGCCAGGGCGTCCATGTCAGAAACCTGACCGGCCATGTGCACCGGCATGATCGCCTTGGTGCGGGGAGTGACCGCGGCCGCCGCCGCCGCCGGATCGATGCAGTAGGTATCCAGGTCGACGTCGACCGGCACGGCGACCGCGCCGAGACGCTGCGCGGCCTGGGATGAGGAGATGAACGTGAACGCCGGAACGATGACCTCGGTTCCCGGGCCCACGCCCAGCACCTGGAGGGCGAGCTCGAGGGCGTGGGTGCCATTCGTGACGGCGAGCGCATAGTCGGCGCCGTGATAGTCGGCGAATTCCCGCTCGAAGCTGTCGACCTCGCTGCCGCCCATGCGCCACCACTGACCCTGCTCCAAGGCTCGGATCAGTCCGGAGCGCTCCTCGTCGGAGTACTGCGGCCAGGCCGGCAACTCCGGTGCGCGTCGCACTACACCGCTCATGGTCCCCACCCTTTTCTTACGTGACGATAAGGTTCGCGCAAGGATCTCGGCCCGGCTACGGTTCATTACCGTTAGCTGCCCGAAGAATCTACGCGAGAGGTGCGCGACGGACGGTACTCCAACGCCCCCGACTCGCCTGTCGTCCCCCAGACGGGACTACAGGTTGACCAACGGGAGAGCAATCGACACGCCACGGCGGCACTACCATCGCGCCCAATCGTGTCGCATATGGGCCGATATAGTCCGATCGATGACCGCGCCATAGCTGCGATATCGTCCACTGGACGCCGGCCGACCAGGCCGGTCGGCACCGGTGTCGGCACGAGTGATGAGGTCTGGTGAGCACGCTTCTTCTGGTGAACGGCCCGAACCTGGGCATACTCGGTCGGCGGCAGCCGGAGGTGTACGGCACGGCCACTCTGGCCGACATTGAATCCGCCGTCACCGCCCGGATCGCTGATCGCGGCTGGAAACTGGTCTCCGTCCAAAGGGAATCCGAGGGCGAACTGATCCACGCGATTCAGGATAACTACGACTCGGTCGGCGCAATCGTCAACCCCGGGGCGCTCATGATGTACGGCTGGAGCCTGCGGGACGCACTCGCGAACTACCCGAATCCGTGGATCGAGGTGCATCTGTCGAATGTCTGGGCGCGGGAGTCCTTCCGGCACGAGTCGATTCTGTCAGCGTTGGCCCGCGGGGTGATCGTCGGCCTCGGCCCGCTGGGCTACGAGCTCGCCGCCCAGGCACTGCTCGACCTGGTGCCCTCCTCGTCCGACTGATCCGGCTCAGCCGACCGGGCGGCCCGCCGCTGCGGCCCGCCGCTGCGGCCCGCCGCCGCGGTCCGCGAACCGATCCTCGGCCAGTCCTGGCCGCGGTACCGCCCGCTGTCACGAACCACCCTCGCCGTCAGTCCGCGGCCAGTGCCCGGGCGGCCGCGTCGGCGACGGCCGGGGTCAGGCGCGGATGGTCGACGGGCGGCAGCAGCCCGCCGGGCGGGGTCAGGTCGACCAGCGCCTGGACGGCGGCCAGCCGCGCCTGTGCGTTGATCGGTCGGTGGGTGCGCACCGCCGCGCGCAACAGGCCGGGCAGGGCATGCAGCGGGCGCGGACCCGAGGTGGCCGAGGCCAGCGGCGGGGGCGTCTCGGGCCGGGTCCGCAGCACGGGCACCTGCTCCGGCGGCGAGGCCAGGCCGATGAGGTCGACGAGGAGATCGAGGTGGGCCGCGAGCCGGTGCAGCGGTTGGATCCCGTAGGCGAGCGGGTCGTAGAGGGTGAGATCCCGGATCCCCGCGGCGAGGAGCAGGCCGGCGAGATCGCCGCCGCGGGCGGGGTCCACGACGGCGACGCGGGCCGACTGCGGCCGCAGTCCCCGGCCGCGCAGGTGAGTGAGGACGGCGGCGGTGGCGGCGACGGCCAGGCCGTCGTTGACGGTGTCGAGCAGCGGCGTGGCGCTCGGCCGCTGCGCGGCGCGGACCGCGTCGATGTGGCTGACGTGCGTGTGGACCAGCACCGTGGCGGCGAATCCAGGCGCGAGCATGCCGATCGCCCGGCCAAGGTCCGCGGCATCCCGCGCCGCGATGGGCATCGGGATGACGTCGAGACCGGTCGCCCGGTGCAGGTGGACCGCCTGGGANTCCACCGCTGGCAGGGCCGCCTCGGCAGCGAGCGGCTCGAAGTCCAGCACGGCGCTGGCGTCGGAGAGCAGCGCCACCCGGCGGGGTCGCCCGGTGAACAGGTCGGTGTGGGTCGGGTGGGTGGCCAGGTGGCGGATCACCCGCCGGTCCGCGTCCGCGTCGAGGAGCGCGAGATCGTGCCCCGTGGTCACCGACGCGCACAGGGACTGGGTGAGCTTGCCCGTCGACGCGACGACGAAGACCGGGTCCTCGGTCTGCAGCAGGTCGGCACCGAGGCGGTTACGCAGAGCGCTCAGGAGCCACGTCAGCGTCGGGCCGCTGTCGGCGTCGAGCGTGATCCGGCGGCCGGCCGGGTCCGGCTCGTCCGCGTAACAGGTGATCGTGCCGGGACCTGCGGCGATAACCGCGTCGATGTCGGCCCGCGCTCCGCGCGGCACCCGGATCGTGACGCTGTATGCCGGATTGGCCGCGGTGGCCGGCCCGGACCCGCTGGCCTCGCCCTGGCCTGGTACCCGCCCTGTCACGAGCCACTCTCCATGATCGTCCCACCCGGGACGGAGCCGGTGGACCGGTCCGGTCCGGCGACGCGGAGACGCCGCGCCATCGCTGGGCCCGCCACCGCCGCGGCGACGCTCCACCGCCCGCACGAGCGGATTGTGCGCGCTTCCGACAGCCGGCCGATTTTCTCACCGATACCCAGATCCTGACCCGAGCGGCGTCGGACGCGCCACCTGCGTGAGCACGTTCCGGCGGCCCGACCCAGGCGCCCGCCGCCGCCCACGCCGTTGGCCGGCGAGGCGGCGGGTGCGTTGCGTCACACCGCCTCCCGCGGGGGCGGCCAGACCCGGAAACTCCCTGCGCGGTAAGGGAACGTGCCCCAGGGGAGGCTCGTACAGCATCTACGCAGAACCGGGCGAAGTCGCGCCTGGTGGTCTCGGCTCGTGTACCTGCACCTATCACGCCCAGTGACGGAACCCGGCCGGTAGCGGCGCGGGCGCTGGCTAAGGCGGGTGCCTGATGGCCGCGGGCGGTACCGCCATGGTGGACGGTCCGGTTGTGGTGCCGTCGGCGGCAGGACGGGATGTGGCGGTCACTCTCGTCACCGTGATCATGGTTGTGGTCGTCGGTCTGACCTTCGCCTTCGGGTTCGGCAACGTGTTTCAGCTCGGGCTGCGTCTGGGAGTGCCGATCTGGGTCGCGCCACTGGTGGCCCCGGCGGTCGACTTGTCCGTGGTGGGCCTTTTGCTGGGGACGCGGCAGCTGGCGGTGCAAGGCGCGCCGCCGGAGCTGCTGCATCCGGCACGGCGACTGCTGGTGTTCTCCAGTGTGGTCACACTGGCGCTCAATGTAGCAGAGCCAGTGATCGCAGGAGACTACGGAAAGGCCGCGTTCGACGCGGTCGGCCCGGCTTTGCTGATCGGCTGGTCTGAAGTTGGCCCGGGGTTGTTGCGCGCGATGCGCCACCCCACCACCTTCCACCCCGTAGCGCAGGACGCGACTATCTCTGAGTCCGCGTCCCGGCCGGAGACCGGTGGGGCAGCGGTGTTCACCGCCGTGTCTGCGCCATCCGGAGGCGAGAGCCCTCGGGCCGAGGTGGTGGCGGTTCCTGGGCAGCGTGCTCCCGAACGGCCGAGCGCCGTGGTCCTCGATGGCTCGCTGTTGGAGCGGGCGCGGCGGGAGGATGCCCGCTACTGGGAGGAGCACCGTCGTCCGATCTCCTCGGATGAGCTGCGCAAGCGCCTGAAGGTCGGCTCGAAGCGGGCTCGGGCCCTGGTCACGCAGCTACGCACCGAGGCCCACCGGGTGTTGGAAGAACACGCCCCCACCGCCGACCTGCCCGAGGTCGGTACGGCCGCGCTCGCGTCGGATGCCGACGACGGGGCCGCCGACGGGTTGCTGGCGGCGGTCGGGCCGGATGACGACATGGTTGATCTCGGTCCGGTGGAACCGGCCGGGCCGGGTGTGCTGGCCGCGGTCGGATGACGGCCCCGCCCCGACGGGCGGGACGGGGGCGGACCTCGTGTGCTGGCGTGGCGGGCGGCTGGTCCGGGCGGGGACACGTCAGCCCGCTCGCCCCCGGCCGGTCCCGGCTGTCTGCCCGTTCTGCCTGTCTGTTCAGCTACCTCCGCTCGCATGATCAGCCCTTTGGGAGATCCTCGACGTGATCACGAATCCTCCGCAGCAGACCTACCTCGGCCGCCGTACCTACACGCGACCCGCCGCCCGCGTCGTGTCCAGCAGTGAGCACCAGCTGTGGCTGGTCCGCCACCTCACCCCCCGGGACCGGTGGATCACCCGGATGATCCACGAGCACCGGGTGCTGACCACCCACCAGATCGTCGAACTCGGCTGGGTCACCCGCCGGTCGGCGAACCTGCGCCTGCTGGAGCTCTACCGCTGGCGGATCCTCGACCGCTTCCAGCCGCTCGCGGTCAGCGGCCTGTCGCCCATGCACTACGTCCTCGACGTCGCCGGAGCGGCGGTGCTGGCCCACGAGGATGGCCTGGACCCGAAGAAGATCGGCTACCAGCATGACCGGGCCATGGGCATCGCCCACTCCCTGCACCTGGCACATCGGGTCGCGGTCAACGGAATGTTCACCCGGCTGGTCCACCACGCCCGCCAGCCCGACGCCACGGGCCGGCTGGCGGCCTGGTGGTCGGAGGAACGCTGCGCCCGGTCGTTCGGGGACATCGTGCGGCCCGACGCGTACGGCCAGTGGGCGCAGGGCCGCGCCGAGGTCGAATGGTTTCTCGAACTGGACTTCGGCACCGAAGCGCTCCGCCGCCTCACCTTCAAGATCGACGCCTATGATCGGCTCGCCAAGGCGACCAACATCCACACGCCGGTCCTGATCTGGACCACCACCCTGCGCCGCGAAGCCCGCCTCCGTGAGGTCCTCACGGAGGCGCTGCGCAACCTTAATGACCCGGCGCGGGTACCGGTCGCGACGACGGCCGCGGACCTAGCCGAACCCGACCAGCATCTGGACGCCACCCTGACCCGCTGGCTACCCCTCACCCCGGCGGCTACCGGTCGCCTCAGCCTGGGCCAACTGGCCGGCCTCTGGCCTCCCACCGCCAAGCCCCTGACCGACAGCTCGGCAGCCGACAGCGACCTCGGGCGTCCGACACGGCTCCACCCACCCCACCCGATGCCACCCACGGGTCCTGATCCCCAGCAGCGCGCGGCCTGACCGCAGCCCCGCATGGCCCGAAGGGGTCCTGCCACCAGGGCGCCGCACCAGGTGGCAGGACCCCTCGGCTTGAACGGGCATGGCTGCCGTGACCGGCGGACCGGTCCGCACGGGTCTACGGCCCGCCCGGTGCCGCGGCGATGGACACCGACGACGGCCGGGGGGTCTGTCTCGCCAGCGTCGCCCGGGGCCGGTCAGGAGCCATTGACTGCGGGGAGGATGCCAGCAGCGAGTCCGGCGACGACAGAGGCGGCGCGCGCAGATCTCTGGCGTCCGATCCGGCGTAACGGCCACGAAGACAGACTCCAGCTCGCTATGCTACCGAAAGCATCCTTTTGATGGCATAGGGTATTCGGCGCGCAATGCCGGTCGAAGCTGCGCCCGCTGCTCCATGTCCGATGCACCGGATGCTTCCGTGCGCGACGAGCACCGTGGGGATGCGAAATGGCCCGGCCTTCGGATGGCGATCTTCTGGACCTGTCGGGGTGCGCGCAGCTTCTGGGAGTTCCCCGCTGGCGGTTGTGGTGGCTGGCGCGTACGGGGCGTTTCGCGGAAGCCCGGAGCGTTCAGGACGGCGGCTCGTCCTGGACCAGAGCGAGCGTCTACTCCTGGGCAGCGGATCCCGCTGTGGGGCTGGCCGCGTAGGTACCCGTGCGACACTGGCCCGCCGCACAGGCGCCAGCGTCCTACCTTGGCGGACGGGAGGTCGCTGACGGTTCGGCGATCGCGCTGCGGTGGCGGACTGCCGCGGGTGTGCTTGCGATGGTGTGGCCGCTGTCCGGTCAGACCTTTCGCTTCCGGCACGTCGGAAGCGAGCTTCGCGATGCAGCTGGCATTGCCGTGGTGGAGTGGGACTTCGGGGTGACCGGGCCCGCGGTGACGGATGTCGGCGGGGGCGGTCGGGGCGAGATCGGGTGGCCGACCTTGGCGAAGGTCATTGGGTGTCCTCTTCCCTACTGGCCGAGCTCGTTGCGGATCGGCCGGCTCATGCTGGGCTGGTCGCCGGGCCAGGAGACAGTGACGACGCCGGTGAAACTGCCGCTCGACACGGCGGCCCTGCTCCGGCTGGCGGCCAGCTATGAGGACGGCCACCCCGCGGCGCGGACGTTGCTGAATCTCGCCCAGACCTGCCAGCACCGCGAGACCGAGTCCACAGAACAGATCCTGAAGATCCTCGCCACGACAGCGGACGAGGACACTGTCGTGGTCGCGGCCCGTCCGCTGGCGGTCCCGCCAGCGGACACCGACGATCTCGACGTTCACCAGCGACGGGCCGGCTGGCTCGATGTGCTCAGCCGCCAGGACACCCTCGCTGCCGACTGCCTGCGTGCACTGATGAGCTGGGACAACGGAGAGGATCTTCCATACGGAAGCATCGAGGAAGCCGACCCGGCCGCCCGCTGGTGGCTGAATGGGCGGGACGGCTCAAGCCGTCTCCCCGCGCCGCCGCGTTCGAGATCTTCGGCCGCGACGGGGTCGTGTTCATCGATCCGGAGACCGACGCGCCCGCGCTGCGGAGCGTCACCGAAGACGGCGAGCGGATCTTCCTCGCGAGTCCCCAGCGGCTTCCCACGACCAGCCCGCTGGTGGAGCTAATTCTGGACGAGCCGATCTGGGTCCGAACCGCGGACGGGACCCTCTATCCCGCACCCCAGGACGCCCAGTACGGACTGAGCTGGGGCTACGCGGGCACCGGTCCTGGCTGCCTCGCGGAGTTGATCGATCGGCTTCTGGACGACATCACCGCACCCGGTGCCGACCTGTCCCAGTCTCCGCCGGAGCCTCTTGTCCAGCTGACCGCCCTCAAGCTCCCACACGGGACTGTCCTCACCCGCGCGCAGCTCGAAGCGGCTCGTGCCGGCTCCTGGCTCCCCGACGTCGCCGATGCCGAGGATGGTCAAATTTGAAACCAGCTGGGGCGAGGGCCGGCTTCCGCCGAGGGCGGGCGGTGCGCCGGCGGGGTCCTGACGGAGCCAGGCGGCGGCGCAGCGGCCCGCATGGGGAAGACCCAACCGACCGACGCCCACCACTGGCACCGTGCTGGCAGGCTCGACGAGATGCTCGATCCTTCGTCCTACTCATCGTCGTCCTCGTGGGTCAGCCTTGCTGGAACGGCGCTCGGCCTGCACGGTGCGGGCGCGGCATCGGTCGGCGGGGCCGGCGTTACGTGTCGGTGCGTTTCAGGAGGTAGGGAAGCTCCCTGACGGTCTCTTCGACGATGCCGTGGACCTGGGTGTTCAACTCGACTGCGGGGGCGTTCGGGTCAAGCTCTGCGAGCCGGTTCTGAATGGTCATGCTGTCCAGGAGGGCGACGAGCTCGGCCCCGACTTTGCCCGCCGCGTTGACGAGAGCCATGACGAGGCGGGTACCGGGCAGGCCCTCCCCNGCGGGNGGGNGCGGGCTGTAGGTAGCCACCACGCGCGGGCCGGACGGCATGCCGGGTTCGGGGCGGGCCGCTGAGGTGACGGTGGCGCTCGCGCTGTCGGTCACCGGTGCGGAGTCGTTGGCGCGCACCTGTGGGAAGTTCACCCGGGCCTGGATGGTCGTGGGCGCCGGATAGACGCCGTCCGGGTTGGTTCTTTTGCCCGCAGGGAGGTCGGGCGCCGCCACCCACTGCGACGTCCGGCCCGCGACCGCGTTCGCCAGTTCTCGGCTGAAGATCTCTGCGGTGTGGTCGTCGGTCACGAAGCTGATGGGAACATCAACTGTGCGGCCCGCGGCGAGGTCGAGTGCGACCCGGTGGGCGTCGTCGCGGATGCCGCCAGTCACGGTTTGGTTGTCCGGGTCGGGTACCCACAGGCCGAGGCGCTGGCGGAGGTAGGGCACGTGGACGCCGAGGGCATCGGCGATCGACTTCACCCGCTCCTCGGGGACCGCGTTCTTCTCGTTCTCATAGTTCGACACTTGGGTCTGGTGGACGCCGATCCTCTCGGCGAGTTGGCGGGCGGACAGACCCCGGGCATGTCGCGCCGCACGTAGCCAGGCCCCTCCGGTCAGCGTGGGGTCGACAGCAGGTCCAGCGGGGATCGCCATGCGAAGAGTGTTGCACATGAAGCGACGTTCTGGCCATGCCCAGACCGGGCGTTGAGGACGAGCATGACCCATATTTGACGAGTCATTCACATGAAGGTAAGACTATCGTGCATGCTGATCGGTGCAACCGAGGTGTGGCAGGGCTCGGCCAGGCAAGCGCGTGCCCGTTGGGCCGCACGGAAGTTCAACCTGCGGGAGCGTGCTCGCCAGCTCGAATTGTGTGAGGGGGACCTCGGCCTGATCGCGTACGGCCAGGCCGACGCCGACTACGAGCCTGGTGTCGCGCTCGTTGAGGCGCTGCACTCGTTGATCGACGAGAGGTGGTCGTGCCGGAATGACCGGTCGAATGAGATCCGCCGCCAGGGCGTCACAGGCCCCTGACGCTGAGGGCACACATGGATCTCACACTGGTCGCGGGTATCGCGGCCCCGGCTACAGGCATGGTCGGCTGGTGCGCCTGGATGAAGGTGCGCCTGGAACGCGAGCGCACCCGACAGCGCCTGAACGACGGACTCCTCGCGCTGGGTAAGTGCGAGATTGATCGCGGTGAGCACGTCACGGTCGAGCTGGCGAAGGCGCTCCGAGACGAGCAGGTCGATGACCCCATGCCTGGCATCACGGGCCGGTTCGCGCCGGGCCAGCGACAAGGGCGGCGTGCGCGCGCGAGCTGAAGCGAGAGCTACCCCCTGCGCTCTGCTCCTGCTCCTGCGCCTCGGACCGGACAGGCGGCGGGCTCTGACCCCTCCTCGCCGGGCGTGCGCGCCCGGCGTGTCGCGCTTAGACCTTTCCGCGATCTCGGCCACCGGCACGCGGCCTCGCCAGGAATGCGTCGACGGGTGGCGTGGCGATGTCCTCGGCAATGTTCGGCGCCAGTCGTCGGCGAGGCCGCGGGCAGAGGCGTAGAACATGGTCATGGCGACGGCGGTCGTCGGATCCGCGGTGAGCGCTGCGGGACGCTCGGCCTCGGCGTGGGCGGTATCGGACGTTCGCATCGCCCGGCGGGGCGAGCTGCCCACCCCTGGCCAGGCCAGATACACCCGGCCCATACCACCTGTGATTCATTGGCGCGGTGACCTCACCCGCGCCGCCGTCATACACCTCGGTGAGCCTTACGCTGCGGCCGTCCCGCGTGGTCATCGTGATCGACGGAGGCGAGTACTGGAGCTACTGGGCGCGCCGCGCGCTCTACCGGGCGAGCCGCATCTGGGGCGGCGGTGACTTCGTCGTCGTCCCCCACGAGAACGGCCAGGTCGACCCGACTCTGCTACGGGGGTGCCAGGCATACGACCCGGACTTCGTCGTGACCTACCACCCAACCGTCGAAGACATCGAGCACTTCAGGTCGGGATCGATTCCGATCAACGGCCAGGACGGAACTCCGCTCGAAGGCGACGAGCGAGCACGGTTTCTCGATCAGATACGCACCGAAGAGGTCCGCTCGCCGGCCGACGAGACGGCCCGCGAGGAGATCGCGTCTGTCTGCTCGGTCTACCGCGCGCGGGGCGACGAGTCGATCACCTCGATCGGGGAAGAGGGATCCGGGCACTTCACGGACATCGGCGACATCCCAGATACGTGGTCTGGCTCGGTGCTGGCCTGTCCCGCGCGCTGGGGTGGCCTGGCCGGGGCGGCTACAGCGCTGCACCTGGGGGTGGCGCAACCGCCCGAGCGCGACGCGGTGGAGCCAGAACTCGACCCGTCGACCCGGCACCGGCTGACCGGGCGGCTCCTCGATCTCAACCACGCCACACCGCCCCAGGTGTTGATCTGGCACCCCGGCGCCGCCCTGAGCGTTGACCCGCAGACTCTGATCACCGCGCGTGAGCGGACGACGGCCCATCTCGCAGCGATCTCGGGCGGCGGTTTCGGTAACGGCACCGGCCTTCTGGTACTTGGTGACACGGCGAACGACTTCGCGCTCGCGTGCCTGTGGCAGCGGACCTTCGGAACCGCGTACTGGCTTCCCTCGGTCCTGGGCATCGACGAGGCCAAACTCCCCGATCTCCTCGGAGGGGCGCTCACCGACGTCAGGCTGACGCTCGACCGCTCCTCGACCAGCCTCGTGATCACCTCGATCTCACGATCAGATGACGACCTCGCGGCGGCCCGCGAACGCATCGACGAGGCCAGGCCCCAGTTCGCGCTCTGGGGGCCCGAAGACGTGCACCGTTCTGGGCAAGAGGAGCCAGAGCCGCCCTTCGAGCCGATGTCCACACCGCCGCTGGTGATCGTCCCCGGAGCCGAGCTGTCCTGGCGCCAGCCCGCCTCGACCAGCCTCGCGGTAGACGACCATTGGGAGATCTCCACGCCGGTCCCGGTGACCGTCGACGCGACCGGCACGACGACCATGTCCGCGCCACTTCCGCCGCCGACGCTCGCCGGATCACCGTTGAGCGTCGTCACCAAGTTGAACTGGCACGTGGACGTCCGCTGGTCCGAGGGACGCGCCGTTCGCAGGCGAGGAACCGCGGGCCACGAACTGCTGGTGGATCCCACCTGGTTCCCGGCTACCCTTGCGCGCAGTAGCCGGCACGGCACGTCCTACCAGGCAGGGCGCTTCGACTTCGTCGCAGCCGGGATCCGGCCCGAGAACCGGCTCACCAGGCCAAGGCTGCGCGATCTGAGCCTCGAAGCCTGGATCGCCGCAGCGTGCAGACAGTACGACATGACCGCGAAGGCCAGCGATGCTGGACTGCGGGCAGGACTGCTCGCGGCCATGCTCGGGGGGCGCAAGGAATACGCCGACTTCTTCGGCGGGGCTCTCCTGCCCGCGCTGCGAGCCATGCGACCCGAAGGGGACGGCAGCCGCGGGGCCTATCCAGACGGCGACGGTGTGAAGATCGCCTCTGGCGAAGGTGTCCTCGGCTTCGTTGGCATATGCCGCTGCGTGCCCACCCTGACCTCGACGGAGGTCCGCCTCCGCCTCGATGTGGCTCTGCGCGCCGGCGTGCTGCGGCGCGGACTTGTGCTCGGATGCGCGACCTGCGGACGCGTGCAGTTCCAGACCGTCGACCGGCTCGGCCAGCTATGGACCTGCCTGCGCTGCGACGCGCACAACGACCTCAACCAGCCCGCCTGGCGCCACCCGGACGACGAGCCGGGCTGGTACTACGACCTGCATCCCGCCGGCCGCGAACTACTCGCCCAGCACGGCGACACCGTCGCCCTGCTCTCCGCTCACCTGCGAGGACGCGCGGTGGGCGGGATCTTCGACGACGTGGAGGAGGTCGAGGTTGCCTCCGCCGGCAAGCCCGAGGCCGAACTCGACCTCGTCGCCTACCACGACGACCTTCTCACTGTCGCGGAGTGCAAGAGCTCCACCGCGAGCCTCACCAAGAGGCAACTCGGTATCGAGGTGGCGAAGAAGTGCATGGCCGCCGCGATGCTGCGAGCAGACCAGATACTGTTCGCTACAGAAGATCCAGAATGGTCGGAATCCCAGCAGGGATGGATCCAAGACGCGGTCAACCGGTTCCGTCGGTGGAGTCCCGCCGGACGACCTAAGATCATCATAGTGGCCGGCCTCGGGACCGACAGCGTGCAAGAACAGGATCTCTGATCAACCGTCCTGCTTCGACGGGTCACTCGCGAACACCCCGCAGGGCTGGCAGCCGGCAGCGGACGCGAGATCGCGCGGTGCTTGTCGACGGTCTCTGAACTCGCTACCGAAGCCACCCGGCGGCGGACGGTTCGGCCGTCACAGCCGACGTACCAGGGATGAAGGCGCGAATCCCTACGCCGCCAGTCGGACGAATTCCTATGCCGCCGTGGACGGCCGGGGGCGGCCAGCGCGCCGCATCGGAAGTAACACGCCGGTTCGGCCACGGGTTCGGGCCGCTCGGCCTCGGCGCGGCGGTCCGCGTCGCGTTTCCGCTGCCTGTGATCCCGATGGGTGCGGGTCCGGACTGCGCTCTGGGGCGGCGGCGGACGGTTCGGCCGTCACGGCCGCCGTATCTGGGTGAGGGCAACGAAGCCGGCACCATGTCGCGCCCGCCGCCCCGGGGCGGGGGAGGTTTCGGCGCCGGCTGCGGACGGTCGGGCCGGCCAACGCGCCGCATCGGAGGTAGCGGCCGATACCGGCTTGGCGGCGGGCCGCTCGGCCTGGCCATGGCGGTCCGCGCGGCGTTTCCGGAGGCTGGTTATGGCGGTTCCGTCTGGATCNAAAATNAAACCGCCGTAGCCAAACGAGCGAGGGACGCCTACCCCGCGCTCGACAAACGGCAGCTCGCACTGTGCGCCGCCTGGGCATGCCTCGGCCGCGCCCGCGCCTCGCGGGGCAACAGCCCAGCACGCTGGCGCCGAACAGCTGCCCGCCTGAAAGCCCGAAGATGATGATGACCGCACCGTCCGCAAGGCCGCCGTGCCAGCCGAGAGAACCGGTCCCGTTCCGCGGTCGCCGCCCGACTGTTCCGTGCCCGATTGCGACAGAGCCCTGCTGCACTGGCGCCGCGCAGGCGGCCGAGGCGCCCGATCTGCCGCCTGTGACATGCCACCCACAGACTCGCCTCGCCCTGGCCCCTGGCCATCGCCGCCGGGTTCGGAGGCGAATGTCGTAGCGCCGACCAGCGCGGCATTGAGACCCGATTAGGGGCCCTGGACCGGGATGCGCCTGCGAGGAAAGCGAGGCCTCGTCCTCGTTGAAAGCACCGTGACGAGGCCCTCCGCTCTGGCGGCAGTCAGTGCCGAGCTGACGACGAACGTCCGAGCCCAAGCATAATCGCTCTCGCTGTGCGTGGTCCCTGGCTGACCCGACATCATGTAGTATCCATCGCTGTCCCTCTCGATGTGTGGCGCGATGGCGTAGAGGCGCGCGTAGTCCGCGTAGCTGATACCGAGCGAGACGATTTGCATGGCTTCCTGAAGCTCTCCCACGCACTCAACCAGACTTTCGACGGCCCCTTCGAGGTCGTCGTGCCCGGTGTCGCTTGGGACAGCCATCGAGCCCACATTCCCGCCGAAATTGAGGGTCCCGATGCGGGAATTTCCGGCGACGATATAGCGTCTCACCAGCTGGTCGAATCCGTAGAGCAGCCACCCCAGCGCGGTCGCGAGGTCCCCCTGTCGTGCGCAGTCGTCCGCTAGGCGAAGATAGCTCTTAACGTCGTCCTGGGGGACAATGTCGATCAAGTCAATCGAGGCGAAGGTGAGGCCGAAAATAAGCTCCGTTGCTTCTGTGAAAAACGCTGTTACGGCAACCGACGATCGCTCGATGCTGTCCTTCGAGGGCAGCACTCCGTAGTGCTTGAGAGTCCGTCTTATCTCGTTCAGATTGCCCATTCCGACCTTACCTGGGAGGTCTGCTCCCGCGGGCATCGCCGGCTTGATCTGATTCCAGTAGTCCATGAAATTGACGTTGCTGGGCAGGTTTCTTTGCAGATGATCGGCGGCGAGTCGCAGGAATAGTTCGGCTGCGTCATGCCAGGACAAGACCGAGGTAGAGGAAGCCGGCTCGGGCTGTGCTGCTTGGCTAAGGCCTAGCTCGTACAGGTAGCGAATGAACGCGAGCCGTTCCAGGGTATGTGGCGTAGGTCGCGTCGGTATCACCGGTCCCCCGAGTTGTCCGCATTCGGTCTGGTACGTCCAGATAGATCTTCGCCTGGTCCCCTCGGGCGCGCAACGAAATTCCTGCGCGAGTGATGACCTTGGTCGACACAGAAGCGTCCCCATGCGTCGGGAACGGGCTAGCGGCGTTCCTGATCGTCGGTGACTGCCCTGGTCGTGGAGGGAACCCGACACGGCGGCGAGAAAGCGGCATGTGGCATGGCGGCTGCGCAGGACGACGACCTGGGCAGCCCCGGCATGCTCGGCGATCAGGGCGCAGATGCGGGGACCTCGTCCGGCGGTAGCTGACGATGTAGCGATGAAGTCCCAGGTGATCCGGTTGTGGACGCCGATCGTCTGGTGCTGGCCGCGGCCGTGCCGGAGCCGGCATTGCAGGATTCGCCGCAGGCGGGCTGAGGCGGGCAGGTCCAGGAAGTTGAGCGTGTCGGGGGCTTGGAACCTGATGGGCAGGGCGGCGGCGTAGTTCCCGTCGATGATCCACCAGGGGGCGGTGGCGAGGTCGGGTTGCAGATCGGCAAACGTGTCCTTGCCGAGTGGCTTCCAGGCCGCGTCGTCGTACGGGGCGTCCAGATGTACGGCTCGATGCCAAGCGCGGCCCCGAGCGCGCGGGCGAGGTGGGACTTCCCGCTTCCCCGCAGCCCACGATCGCAATTCGATCCACAGCGACTGATCCTGACGACGAGCGGTGGGCACCCGAGGCGACCGGCAGGCGGGTGCGTCTGGTCCGGCACGGCGTCGATGGTGACGCGCGCGGACCCGGGCCGCGCGGCCCGCCGCCGGCGAATGATCATGACGGGTGATGTCATCCGGGGTGGTCCGGGGTGGCGGCGGACGGTCGGGCTGACTGAGCGGCCATATCAGGGGGACGGTGAAATGCGTCGCCGTGTGGCGCAGGGGCGTGGATCGTCGGACGGTTCCGCGTCGGTGGCGGACGGTCGGGCTGTCACGGTCGCCGTATCCAGGTGACGGCGAGGAACCTCGCCGTCTCTCGTGAGCGCGTGCCGCCGGCCGGGAAGATTCTTCGCCCGAGGCGGACGGTCGGTGCGGCCAGCGCGCCGTATCAGAGGTGAAGGGGCCGACATCGGCCATGGCCGCGGGTCGTGTGGCCTGTAGAGCGAACTGGAAGGAAGTGCTGGGCTATGAACAGGGAGACCGCTCTGCTGGTGGAGGACATCACGGCCCGTGTGCAGCGCGCGGTCGGCGCCGGTGACTATCCCGCGATCGTGGGCCTGCACGGCGAGCGGACCCTGATTCTGAGTGACTACGACTACCTGTTCAGCTGGGCGACCGCGCTGGAGTTCGAGATCCGTTCCGCGGCTCGGGCGCAGGCGATCGGAACCCACCGCTGGGTGTTCGCCGTGCCGCAGGTCTGGTTCGACGATGGGGAGATCATCCAGGCGAGGCCCTTGTTCACGGCGCCGTTGCAGCCGGGAGAGACGGAGACGATCACCTGGATGAGCTGCGACGCGGACGACGGTGTCGACTACGGCCGGGTCCAGTTCGCCCGTCGTCCCGGCGGCGAGCCGGTGTTCGACGACGCCGAGTACTTCGACTTCCCGGTCCAGGCGCTCAACCGGGCGCCGGGTGCGGCGATGCACCGCCTGTTGAACGCGGGCATCCCTGATCTTGCCGCGCNCCNCCCGCGCTGAACACCCGCCACGATCACCAGCCCTGGTGGGATCTGTGCGGGACCTCGTGGGTGTTCTGGTAGTAGGCGAGAAGGTCCAGGGCGTGGGCTGCTACCAGGATGTCTGCGACGACCGGATCATCCAGTGGCACCGGTTCGGCCGCGAGTGAGTCCAGGATCGTGTCCAACGACGCGGGCGGGAGGTCAGCGGCGGCCAGCCCGCGGAGGAAGTCGCGGTAGCGATACCGCAACTCGGGCCGCAGCTGGGCCGCGAAGCCGTCCCCAGCAGGATCGGGATCGTGGCTGGCCGGGTCGTCGGTCGCGGAGGTGAGCGCGACGGTGAACTCGTGCAGCGACGGGTCGGCGAGAGCGGAACGGATCTCGGCGAGCGCGCCCTGGCCCAGCCCCCGGATCTCAAGAAGGACCTCGTCGGGAACAGCGGCGATCTCCTGCGCGGACACGAACGAACCCTGCCGCAACAGGTTGGCCGCTCGTGCCGACAGCCGTGCGTACAGCGCGTGGACGGGTGTCTGCTCGGCGGGCAGGTCCCGTAGCCGCCACCCCGGGACCTCGCCGGCTCGCAGGACCTCCCGCAGCTGGTCGGCGAGCCGGTTCTGACCGACCACGAGGATCTCCCGGGACTCCACCAGGCCGTACACCATCGCGTCGAGTCCGGCCCGGTCCGGGTACTGCTCCAGGATCCTCGACGAGCGGGCCCCGTGGCCGAGGAACTGCGGCGCGATGATCATCAGGGCTTCGTGGGCGGACGTGCCCGCAGGGCCGTTCCTGTCACCGGTGAAGTACACCAGCCGAGGGCCAGCACCGACGGTTCCCTGGCTCACGGGGACGCCTCCAGACCTCCACGGCCAACGCCGTTCACAACGCCGTTCACCCGACGTGAATCACGGCAACACGGATACTGAGNCAGATTGTGACACCATGCTCGCCACCGGTGCCGCCTCGGTGACTTCGAGGCCGGCCCGATCCCCTGTGCTGCTCGCCGATCGTCGATGAGCTGCTGGGCGTTAGCCGCGGAAGCCTGAGCACTGCGAAGCTCGATTTTCGCCGTCCAGTCGCTGGGCGGGGTGGCTCAGACCAGGTCAGGCGTGGCCGTCGTGGAGGTAGGTGGCCTTGCCGCGTTCGAGGGCGGTGAGGGCGGCTCGGGTTCGGCGCCATACGTAGGGACGCAGCAGCCGCGCGGCTTCGATCGGTGGGCAGAAGCGGACGGCGGCGAGTTCTGGGTCGACGGGACGGAGCGCGTGAGCCCTGTCGGCGCGCAGGGTGCCGCCGTCGAAGACGAAGGCCAGGAGGTCGTCCCAGGGTCCGTGTGGGGAGACCCAGTCCACACACAGCAGCTCGCCGACGGGTAGGTCGAGGTCGAGTTCCTCTTTGAGCTCGCGGCGGAGGGCGTCGCGGGGGGGTTCGTTGGCCTCGGCCATCCCGCCGGGGAGGTCCCAGTCGGGTTTGTAGGTCGGGTCGACCAGCAGGAGGCGTCCGGTTTCGTCGCGGATGACGGCGTCGGCGGAGACCCGTTTGCGGGCTTGCCGGGCGTTGCCGGCGGCGAGGTGGGCGAACTCGGCGTCGACCCGGTCGCGGTAGCTGTCCTCCCATTCCTGTGCGGTGCTCATGACGCCTCGACGGCTCGGGCGGGCAGCGTGGTGGCGAGGTGGCTAAGGAACTCGTCGACGGCGGGTAGGCCGAGGTGCGGTTCGAGGCGGCGACCAAGCGCCCGCACGTGGTTGACGACGCGGTCGGAGTCCAGCTGCGTGGCGGCGTCGAGGACCCGTATGCCGGCGTCGCAGGTTGCGTCGAGGTCGCCGCGCCCGAGGTGCACGGTCGCCAGCGTGAGGTTGGTGAAGGCCCGGCTACGGGTCCGGTCAGGTGTGCGCAGCTCCAGGACCCGCAGCGCCTCCCGTTCGGCCGCGGTCCAGTCGTGCAGATCGCGCAGGCAGATGGCGGCTTCGGCGGCGAGCGCCGCTTCGTCGAACGGGCTGAGCCACTCGTCGCCGGGGGGCACCGCGCGGGCCAGTTCTCGCTCGGCGTTGCGCAGCGCGGCCTGGCACGCGGCAGATGCGCCCGCCAGGGCGTTGCCTCGTGCGGTCATGGCGTGCAGGCGGCTTCGCAGGGCCCCGTACCGGGGGTCATCCGGCACCAGCGCGAGGCCCGCCTGGGCGAGCCGGACGGCGTCGCGAGGGTGGCCATTTTCCAAGGCTAGTTGACTCTGGCTGACGAGCGCCTGCGCGCTGAGCGCCTGGTCACCGGCCGCGGTGGCGAGGCCGAACGCTTGGACGAAGTGCTGGGCCGCGAGGTCGCCACGGTCGTCGTCGTAGGCCAGCCNCCCCGCCATGTCGGTCAACGACGCAGCCGCCGAGAAGATCACCGAAGGCGGGTACTGGTGGCCGACCAGCTGCGGAGCCACCTCGGTCTGGAGGAACCTGACTACCACCGGGTACAGCCGACCGCCACCGAGTTGGCGGTCGGCGGCACGGAACGCGAGCGTGGCCGAGCGGATCGTGTCGAGCGTTCCTCCGGCCGCCGGGACCGGCGGTGACAGCTGCCCGCTGGACCCGGCGGCCGGCGCGACGGTCACCGGCGTCGGCCGGGGCCGGCCAGGGAGGTCGAACCACAGCAGGTGCGGCGGCATCCGCAGGGTCCGCGCCCAGTGCGCCAGCCGGTCGAGATCACGGATCGGCGGGCCGCTCTCGATCCGGCTGACCTGGGCCTGCGTCAGGGTGAGCCACCGGCCCAGCCGTTCCTGGCTGATGGGCCGAGGGTGGTGGGGGTGCAGGCGGTAGGCCGCGGAGACCCGGCCGATGTGCTGGGCCGCGAAGGCGTCACGCATCTGGTCGGTGTGCCAGAACCGCTCCGGCACGTCGGGAGCGGTGTCCTGCGCTCTGCGGCTGTGGCCGATGCACCGGGCACACAGGGAGTCGGTGTTGTCGCGCGCCAACCGACCTCCGCACGAGCCGCAGTAGCGGCTCGATGCGGCGTTCATGACTCGTCCTGCTCCCACTTGTGGCCGTCCGGGTGCTATGTGCCAGCAGTGTAAGTCCAGATCGTGTACGGCCGGTGCGATCTCAACCGCGCGACGCATGAGCGTCATACAGGAACCGGCATAGCCCATCCTGTCTGGCCTGCGGACGCTTACGCCACGCGCCCGGGGCCGAGTCGACCACACCTCCTCGGCCTCGGGCGCGAGCCAGCGGCCAAGCCTGCATGGAGGTAGCCGTGGACAGCGGGCCGATCCCGATCCTCCCGACCAGCAAACCGGCACGAGCGGTGTACGGCTACATCGGCGTCGACCACACCGACGAAGCCGTCATCGACCGCCTGCACGACCAGCTCGCCGACCACGCCCGCGAGGAAGGCATGAACCTCGCCGAGGTCTTCGTCGATCGCTGCGTACCGCCGGGGCGTCTCGTCCGACCCGGCCTCAGCGTCCTGCTCGACACCGTCCTGCGAGCGCGCGGCGATGTCCTCGTGATCGACGTCGACCACCTCTCGTCTCTGCCCGCGGTGCGCCGCGCCATCGAGGTCGAGATCGAGGTGCTCGGGGCACGTCTCCATACCGTCACGGCACCCCGCGCTGACCAGCACCAGGTCACGCCCCAGAGCCAGCCCGCTGCATGGCGGACGATCACATGAGCCACCTCCCGCCAGCGGCGGCTCCGTTCGCCGTCCCCACGGCTGTGACCAGCACCGGCTTCCGCACGACACCCAGCCGGCCCACGACCGGCCACGTCGCTGTGGCTCGCCTTTTGCCCTGCGACGCGGCGGTCCCCGTCGTGCGCGCGGAAGCCGTCGAGACGCTGACAGCATGGTCGGTCGACGGGCAGGCCGTCGAGGTCGCCGCACTGGTCTTGTCCGAGCTTGTGACCAATTCCGTGCGCGCTAGCCGCCCGGAAGACGAGTTCGTCGCGGTCCGGCTATCCACCGCCAGCGGCGACGTCCTGGTCGAAGTATGGAGCCGACCCGACGTCCCCCTGCCTACGGTGCAGCGACCGGACGAGGACAGCGAAACGGGCCGAGGGCTGGGCCTCGTCGAGGCGCTCACCGACCGGTGGGGATCCTATAGGGCGACCTCCGGCGGGATCGTCGTGTGGGCACGGTTTCCCGGCGCTATTGTGCCTGTTCAGCGCCGCCGCGATGAGCCACCGCTGCCCGAGCGCACCCCACGACCCGTGCCCGAGCCAACGGCCGCCCCGGCACGCGCGCCGGGCCTACCGGACATCACCTTCAGTACGGATCCCGCGGTCGTTGCGCGGGTTGCGGAGCGCCTGCGTGCGCTCGACCCCTGGTACTAACTTCCCACCCCGTGTGGCAACTGACCGGCGGCGAACACCGGCCCAGAGCGTTCCGAAGCCGAGCGGACGTTAGCCGAAATCGGATCACACCGACAGGTGGGCGTTCATGGCGCGGGCCTGCTCGCCGAGTTCGGGTAGTTCCACGACGGTGACGCCGGCCTGGGTGAGGAGTTCGTAGCCTTGGCAGTCGGCGACGAAGAAGGCTGGGTTCGCGCCAGGCGATGACCACTCGCGGGATCTTCGCTTCCAGGATGAGCTGGGTGCAGGTGCGTGGCCGGGACTTGCGCAGGGAGCAGGGTTCGAGGGGCGCCAGCACTGCGGCGCCCGGTAACGGCTCGAACAGCCGCGAACGCACCGGTGGTCTCGCTAATCGCGGTTCGCGCAAGTCGCCGAGCAACCCACGCTCGGACAGGTGCGTGAGCAGCCGTCGTCGGTGCAGTCCGTCGTCGTGTTTGACCCGGCGACGTCGGTCACCGGCACCGCCCGGGTACCGAGGTCGAACAGGTCCGCGGTGAGACGGTCAAGAACCGCCGCGTCCTCTGACATGAGAACTCTCCTCACGATGGGCCATCGCAGCGGCGGCCAGGTTAGACACGGACTGCGACGCGTCGCTACCCTTTGCGGCCGGGGTGTGACAGCTCTAGCTCAACTGTGACAGCCAGAAGTCGCATTGGTTGGCCAATCTGGCGATTGCGGCTACTGGACCGGGGCGCGGCCAGGAAGCCGTCGCAGGCGACACGCCCAGGTCTGAACACCCCGAGCGTCGGTCCTGCACGGCGGAGGTGGCTATGCCAGAGATCGATGGCAGGCATACACAACGCCCATAGACATCGTCACCAGGAGTCCTAGTCTGCGCCGATAGTGATGCGCTGCGGACCAGGAACTGAGTGGGTGGAGATGGCGACGGCACGGATTAGCTTGCGCGAGGAGCAGGACGATCTTCGTTCCCGTATGCGGGCTCTGGGGATGGGGCACGGTGAGATCGCGGCTGAGTTCGCGAGGCGTTACCGGTTTCGGCCTCGTGCGGCGTGGCGGCATGCCCATGGCTGGACGTTGAATCAGGCCGCGCGCCGGGTCAACGATGTCGCTGCACGCACCGGATACGACGAGGATGGGCGTGCTCCGATGACCGGGCCGCGCCTGTGCCAGCTGGAGCAATGGCCGGCCCGGTCCGGATTGCGGCCCACCCCGCGCGTTCTCGCGCTGCTGGCGGTGGCCTACGGCGCTCCGGTAGGCAGTCTCCTCGACATCGATGACCACGAGAACTACACGGCCGCTGATCGCCTTGTCCTGGACACGATGACCGGATCGGGCACGCCGACCTCGACACCGCGCGCCACCCTCTCTGAAATCCGGAGCGAATCTGGCGTTCGGCGCACTGGTGAACCACGTGACGGTAGTCTGGAGGTGAGAGATCGTGAGCTTGTCCGCAGTGCCCATGGGGTGGTTGTCGTGCCCGTTGACCGGCGCGGCTTTCTCGCGGGAGCCGGTCTGGTCGCTCCGCTCGCGGCGATGGAGCCCACCCGCCACACGGTGACGACGTCGCTCGCGCCCGACGACGGCGTACCAGACGTTGACGAGTGGCGAGCGATCGTGCACGACTACAGCCTCAGCTATGGCAGCGACCCTGCCGCCGACCTGTTGCGTCGGCTCGACGCCGACCTGTCGATCCTCAGCGGAGTCGCACGAGACGAGACCGACAGCACGGTCGTGCGCGAACTGCGCCGTATCGGGGCCCTGCTGGCGGCTTTCACGGCACATGCCACGGCGGACGTCGGTGACTTGGCGTCGTCTCGTCGCTGGTGGCGCACCGCGAAGCGGGCAGCCGACGCTTCGGGTGATGTCCATGCGCGGCTGTGGACCCGCGGGCGTGAGATCGTCCGCGCGCTGTACGAACAGCGACCCGTAGCGGACGCCCTCGGCCTCGTCGCCGAGGCCGACGCGGTCGCTGCCAGCGTCCACGCGCCGCCCGCGGCGGTGCAGGACTACCTCGACGGGAAAGCGCGTGTTCTCGTCAGAGCGGGACGCGTCGAGGAAGCACGAGGCGTCCTGACCGAGGTGCAGATCAACTTCGAGCGCCTGCCGCCCGAGGTTTCCGGGGACACCGCCTCGTGGTTCGGGTGGTCCGAACGTGCCCTGCATCTTGCCGAGAGTTACACCTACTCTCACCTCGGCGACTGGACCCGCGCCGACGGGGCCCAGACCGCCGCCTCGCGTCTGTTTCCCGTCGAGAACCGACGCGGCCCGGTTCTGGTCGACCTCCAGCGTGCGCTGTGCCAGATCCGCAGTGGAGACATCGACGGCGGGATCGACCAGGCGTACACCGCGATGACCGCCTTGCCGCGCGCCCAGTACAACAGTCCGATCGTCCAGGTCAGCCGTGACGTGGCCACCGCCGTGTCGCCCACCGAATCGGGTCGCGAGAATGTGCGAGCGTTCAGGGCATACCTCCGCGATCTTCAGGTTGCCTAGCCGCTAGGCGCCACCCGGCCGGCTTCCCGCCGCTGCGCCCCATCCGCGTCCTGGTAGCTACGCTCCGTCTACCGGTTCTGGTCGGCGCGTAGCAGTGTGGCGAGCGGTTCGAGGGTGGTCACGAGTTCGTCGAGCTCGTCGGGCCCGAGGCTCTCGTACGGCTTCGCGGCGAGGTCGTCGGTGAGCGCCTCGACCCGCTGCCTGACGGCGCGGCCCGTTTCGCTTAGGCAACCGTCATCTCCGATCAGGTTGCGAGCGCGCATCCCGTCGATCACGGCGGCGAGCTGCGCTGGGGGGAGGTGGTGGATGCGTCCGAACTTCTCCGCAGGCATGTCCACGCCGAGGGCGTAGAGGACGTGAGCCTCCAGACCGCCGACACCTTCGATCATCAGGGCGGCGATGTGCCCGTCGCCACGGTGCTCACGCAGCAGGGAAGCCGCATGGAAGAGGCGAGCCACCACGTCATCGGGGATCGGGATCGCGCGCAGCGCGGCGTACATGGGCCGGCCCTCGAACGGTGCGCTGGTCGCAGCCCTGAGCAACAGTTCGGCGGCCCGTGCGAAGGCGGGCGAGTCGACGTGATCACCGAGGATCCGCCGCAACGCCTTCACACAACCCATCTGACGAGCGGCGATCGCCGCTTCGGGCGTGGTCGTGTCCCACACCTTCGGGATGTGGCGGGCGACCTCGCCGGGAGCGAAGTTGTAGAAGAGCGCGTCCACCACCTCCGCCGGGACGAGACCCAGAGGCGCCGCCCGTCCGGCGAAGTAGGTATCCCAGTAGCTGGTGAACCCCAGGGCGAACATCGCCTCATTGGGTTCGTCGGCCGCGTAGGGGATGACACCGATCGGCTCGACCAGCTCGAACATCCGGCGTGCCATCGAGTTCATGACCTGATTCTCCTGCTGCCCAGCGCATCGTGCGGACACTCACGATCACTTAGACGCCTGGTCCCCGCGAAACTCATCGATGGGCGTGGCCCGCTCGACCGGGCGGACCCCCCGGAGGCCCTGGCCGTCCGCGACGTCTCGCCGCACGAGCGGTGGGCGGTCGCCCGCGGCGCCTACCTGCCGCCGGCGCCGGGGGCCCACGGCCAGCGGGAGAAGCCCGTATCCGCCGCGGACGGTCGAGTCGACCCCCGCCTCGTATCAGGAGTGAAAGGGCCCAACGCCGGCCACGGCGCACACGTCGGTGCTGGTCATGGTCGGGCTGAGGGTTCGTCCCGGCTGGTCCCTGCGGGCGGGGCGTAGAGCGTGAATTCGTCGACGCGTGCCAGGCCCGCGTTTTCCAGCGCAGCGAGGCATGGCTGGCGATGGGATGGCAGGACGGCGCGGACGACGGCCGAGCCGCCGAGGGCGCCGTGCCGGAGGGCCGCGTGGACGAGGTCGTTGCATGTGGCGAGCTGGTCGGCGACGGCCAGGTTGTGGTCGGTGAGGATGTCGGCGATCAGGAGTTCGGCTGGCTCGCCGTTGTGGCCGGTGGCGAGGGGATAGAGCAACGCTGCGGCGGCGGGCTGACGTGCGGGGCCGGTGAGCAGGAGGCGGTCTGGCTGGTAGCGGCGGTCCTGGCTCCAGCGCCGCAGCGTGTCCGTCGCCGTGCGCGGGTCCTGGTCGGGGTAGGTGGCGGCGTAGAGCCTGCCGAGGTGGCGGGCGAGATCGTGTGGGGTGGTGTCCTGGGCGGTCCAGACGGTCGGCGGCGGCGAGGCGGCCCCTGGTGGCAGGATGGGTCCGCGAAGCAGGGTCGGTCCGGGAACTCGCTGCCAGCCGGCGTGGGTGAACAGGGCGTGAGCGTCGGGGGCTGCGCTGGGGATTTCGGCGGTGGTGATGGCCGGCAGCGTGGCGGCTTGGCCGTCGGGGTGGCAGATGGCCGCGAGGAGCCGGTTGCCGAGGCGGTGGCCGCGGTGGTCGGGGTGGACGACGGGGCCCCACAGCCGGCCGGTGCCGGTGGGGACGTAGGGCCATCGCAGGGCAATGGCGCCGATGAGCTGGTGGTGCTCGTCGCGGGCAATGACCAGGGACGTGGGTGGCTGGCTGTTGGTGGTGTGTAGGCGGGAGGCGACGAGGTCGGCGGTGACGGGCCGCTGGTCGGTGCGGCCGTGAATGGACTGGTAGCACAGGTCGGCGAGTTCGGTGTCCAGGTGGGAGTCCGTCTGGTAGTCGACGCGGTCGACTCGGAGGGCCATCAGTGACCGGGACGGGCTTCGGCGCGCAGCCGCACGATCGTGCTCGCGGTGGCGGACAGGCGGCGGGGGTGGGCGGCGAGTGCGGCGGACGGCGGGGCCGTGTCGTGCTCGACGTCGATGATGGTGAGGCCGGCGTGGGCGACGGCGTCGACCAGAGCATCGATGGTGGTGAACGGCGCGCGTCGGGTGGGCCTGGACCAGGTTCGCTTGGCCGCGGCCCAGCGCTGTGCCGCTGTGGCGGGCTGGCAGGCGAGGGTTGTCGTGGTCTGGAGGAGGCGGCCGAGGAGGTCGTATTCGAGGCGTTGGTCCGGGCGGGCGGTGAGCCGGGTCGTGTAGCAGAACCTGCCACCAGGACGCAGGACGCGGTTGACCCCACGTAGCAGTTCGTCGACAGCCGCGCGAGAGGGAAACAGGGACAGCAGGCCATCGGTGACGAGAACGTCCACCGTAGCGAGGGACTGCGGCCAGCCGCGCGGGCCGGCGTGCTGCTGATCCATGGGTCCCGTGGCGGGTGGCGCGGCGAGGTCGCGCTGTTCGGTGGTGAGGTCAAGCCCGAGCCGGAGGGCGGCGGCGGTGTTGCAGGCCAGGGGTGTGGCGCACCGATCGATCAGGTGGACACGTGGCGGATACGGCAGGGGGACACGGGCGAGGGNGGNGAGCATCGTGTCGTCGGCGGCGCCGGCGATGACGACGTCGAGTGGGCGGATCGCGGCGTCCGGGTGGCTGGACAGACTCGCGGTCAGAAAGTCCTGGTGCCAGCCAGGATGGCTCTTGATCCCGAGACGGCGACAGACAGACCAGGCGGCGTGGTAGCCGAAGCAGCCCGGCCGGCAGGTGCGACGCGCCTGCCGCCACTGGCCGACAGGCCGACGGAAGTCGGGCGGTCGAGCTGCCGAGGGCTTGGCGGGTGGCTGGGTGGGGGTCATGGCCGGCGGGTGTGGATCAGGTGGTAGAGGCGGGCGATCTGGCGGTAAGGGTCGCGGCTGCCGGAGGTCCACTCGGCTTCGATCACGGTGTCGAGGTCGGGGCCGGGCGGGGTGTCGCCGAGGTGGTCGGTGAAGACGCGAATGCCGTGCCAGGCAACGGGTTCGGTGCCGGCGGCGGTCAGCAGGTCCTGGATGTGGCGGGGGTCGTCGCCGCGGCTGGGGACGCCGAGGTTTCCGATCTCGGTCACGGTGGCGCGGCGGGATTCGTCGTCAAGGAGGGTGAGAGTGTCGTGCCAGCGCCCTTGGAGACCGGCGCGCAGGGCGAGCGCGGTGGCGTTCTTCCCGACGACAGAGATCGTCCCGCCGGGGCGGGTGACGGCGGCCAGGACGTTCAGAAGCGGAGCCGGGTCGGGCAGGTACATCAGCACGCCGTGGCAGAGCGTGGCGTCCCAGTCGCCACCGACGAGCCCGGCGGCGTCATGCCCGTCGCCGAGGATCAGGGTGACATGGTCACGGGTCGTGCCGGTTTCGGTGAGCAGGTTCTCCTCGGCCTGGCGCAGCATGTCGGGGTCCGGGTCGCAGATCGTGACCTGGTAGCCGAGCCGGGCCAACGCGATGGCCTGGATACCGTCACCGCCGCCGAGGTCGAGGATCCGGCCGGGCGGGTCGGGCAGGTAGGTGCGCAGGGCGCGAGTGACGAGACGCTGACGGATGATGCCCCGCAGGGTGGCAGTGTGGGTCTGGTAGGCGGGAACGAGCGCGTGGTCGACGGCTCCCCGAACCCAGCTGTTGTCCGAGGCGTGCGCGCCAGGGTCGGTCATCGGTTCGGCTCCTTCACCAGGCAGGCGGGTGTCGGTCGAGCGGCGGCAAAGCCGTGGGCGGCCAGGTAGGTCTGTGCGCGGGCGGCGGCCTCACGGACAAGCGGCCAGTGCTGATGGGCGAGCCTGGCGGACAGGTAACGGTCCGCGATGAGCTCGGCCAGCTCGGGCACGCGGAGGTGGTCGATCTTTCCGGCGCGGTGCAGGCAGCGCAGGGCGAACAACGCGGGCACGGCGGCCTCGATGACGGCCGGGTCAGGGGCGGGCGCGCCGGCGAGCCAGCGGCGACAAGCGTCGGCGCTCATGACCTCCCAGACGACAGTGTCGCCGACCTGTCCGCGTTCGCCTGACGTTGTGACCAGGTGCGCCACCCGCACCAGACCGCGGCGAGGCAGCTGTGGTCGCTCTGCGGTGATCAGCCCGACGGGCAGATCCAGCCCGTCGCGGACCGCACGCAGGTGGTCCGCGAACGCGGCGACCGGCTGTGAGGACCCGTGGACCGGGAAGATCCGATCGTCCTGTGGGGCGGTCATGTCGTCGGTCCGTGCTCGGCGTAGTAGCGCTCCAGTAGACCGCTGGACTCCAGGATGCGGTCGGTCAGGGCGACGTTGTGCCCGGCCGGGTAGCGGTCGCGGTACTGGGACAGGGCGATGGCGCCGAGAGCGAGGGCGGCCATGACGACGTCGGCGTAGCTGTTGGGCAGCGACTCGGCGTGGTGGAAGTTCAGCGGATAGCCGTCCGCGAGGACGGTGACCGTCGCGCCGCCGGGCCGGTGGTAGCGCAGGCCCGCCGTGACGGGGAGGACCGTGGCGTCGTCGGCGATCTCATCGAGTGCCAGTTCCCGGGCGCGGGAGGTGACACTGGCCAGGAAGCAGTCGCCGCGTAGGCCGTCCAGATGGTCGCCGCGCAGCGACGTGCTCCCGGTCGCGCCGACGACCAGAACCGGCTGGTGGGTGGCGAGCAGACGGCGCACGGACCGGCCGGTGGTGAAACCGGCCTCGTGGGCGGCGACCAGGCGGACCATCTCGCTGTCGTGGACCGCGACGCGCATCCGCCGGTCGCGCAGCACCCGGGCGACCTGCTCGCCGATGCGGCCGTACCCGAGGACGACCGCCGGTTTGCCTTCCCACTTCTGCTGCGGGAGCAGCGTGAGCAGGTTGCGGACGGCGGCGTCGGCGACGCCGTAGGACTCGATCGTGGCCTTCAGCCGCGACTCGGCGACGGAGAACACCGGCACCGGAAGCGCCGGGCCGAACCGGGCGAGCTTGGCGATGCCCGAGGTCGTCTGCTCGACCAGGCCGAGAAACCGGCCCACCAGATCGGGGTACTCGTCGAGCAGAACTGGAAGCAGGTAGCCGCCGTCGTCGATCAGGACCGGCCGCCGGCCAGCCGCGTCCGCGCGAGCACAGTGGCCCGCGATCGCCAACGGGGCCGCCCGCCAGTCCGCCACGGTGACGCCCTGGGCGCGCAGGTGGGCGTCGACACGCTGGGTGTGCCGGTAGGCGTACCGCTTGTCGAGCACCGTCATCGCCGCCGGGGCGACGCCCAGCGCACACAACGCGTCGACGAGCACCAGGAAGTCGGTCATGTGATGCACCGCCAGCACCGGCGCCACATCGACGAGCACCCCGGCCGGCTGCCAGCCGGCCAGCCGCGACGTGAGGGGCATCTGGGCATGCAGGTCGGCCATCTCAGTCGCCGTGAACGGTAGAGCACCCACCGCCGTCAGCAGGCGCCCCTGCCCCCGTCCGCCGAGGTCACCCGGGGCGAGGATCGCCGCGGTCAGCGTCAGCCTCTGGCCGGACTGTTCACTGCCTGCGGTGAGGACCGCCTCGCCGTCACCCGGCAGTCGCAGTACCCGCGCCCCCGGCATCCCACGATCCACATGTGCCTGGGGCAGCACGGCTTGTACACGGCCGACGGCGTCGTCGAGGTGCCGTTCACGACTGTCCGGCTCGTCGCGACAGCTCACTGTCAACTGCGCACGGCCACAGATTCCTGCTTCGTGCCGGCGCTGGTCGGGCGGTGCGGTGGCAGGCGATCGAGGGTGCACGGTTGGCGTGGTCAAGAGCGGGGTCACGGCCGGACCCCGAGTACCGGGGCCCGGACGCCGAGCGCACGCAGGCCGAGCGCACGCAGATGGACTGCGTCGCCGGTCGGTTCGGCGCGGACGAGCTGTCTCGGAGGGATGCAGAGAACGGGCGCGGTCATCGACGGGTACTCCTCGCGGTCACAAGGGCGGACACGGCAGCGGCGGTATCGGCGAGGCTGCCGGTGGTATCGAGTCGGCTGATCGCGATGCCGGCCGCGGCGAACTCGTCGCGGATGCCTGCGGCCTCGCGCTGCCAGCGGGCGAGCCGGGCACGCAGCAGCCGGGGCGCGTCGCCCCGTCTGGGTTGAAGCACACCGCCGCACCGGCCACAGCGCTGCGCGTCCTCGTCGCTCGCCTTAGCAGGCAGCCGCGGGTCCCGCACGGGGTCACGTTCGCAGCGATGACAGACCCGCCGCTGCACGGCACGGCGGCGCAGTGTCACCGCGTCGACCGACAGCTCGATCGGCAGGACCACACGGCCAGGCGCGAGGGAGGCAAGCTCGCCCAGCAGCAACCGGACCTGTCGGCCGCTGCCCGGGAAGTTGTCGAAGATCACTACGTGTGCGCCTGCGGCGCGCACCACCCTGTCGAGATAGCGGCGAAGCGCGGTCGCGACCGTGACGTCATCCATCCAGCCCAGCGGCCCGGCGCCGCCCGCGGTCGCAGCAAGCCGCCCCGCCGGCACCTGCTCACGCAGCCTGAACACCACGCAGTTCGGCGCCTGGCCAAGTCGACTCGCCAGCGTCGACTTCCCTACCGCGGGTGGCCCGAGCATCGGCACCGCTACGGCGAGGGGCATCGCCATCCACCCCCTTTCTGCTGGGAATCTCCGCCGGCGCGATTCGATGTGGTCCTGTGCCCGTGTCGGACCGGCTCCATGGAGTGCGACATCCTGAGCGTGAAATTCAGCGGCGGGTAGTGGCTATACCGCGATCCGGTACACCTTCATGCGCATGATGCATGGACACAGTCACGGGCAGTGCTAGCGTTACTCCGCTGATCGTCCGCCCGCACACATCGCTGGGGAGGCGGCTCGGGATGACGCGCCCGTTACGCGGCTGCGCGCGGTGCGGCCACCGCCTCGCCGCGGACAACCTGGGCCCCGTCTGCGGACCCTGCCAGCGGACGGCCACCCACACCCGCTCCGCGCCGCCGAAACTGCCAGCCGAGTTCTGGCAAGCCGATCAGATGCGTGATGCCCTCGCCAGCTGGCACCTGGGCCGGGTGATCCATGCCTACCGGACGCACCCGCACCACCGCCAGACCCTGTCTCAGGAGCTCGTCAGTGGCTGGCTAGGACTCACCCAGCCGCAGCTCAGCCGCCTCGAAAACGGCCGTGCCCCGGAAGAGCTGTCCAAACTGATCCACTACAGCGACGTCCTCGGCATTCCCGCTGGCCTGCTCTGGTTCGACCGCCCTGGCGAACCTCGCGCTCGGGCGCCGTTCTGCGAGCCTTTGCCGACGGTCGCGCAAACCTCTCTCCTCGGCGTTGAGATGGCCGACGATGGGGACGATGCGTGGCGGGTCGTCGCGGAGGTCGGGGAGGTGGTCATCGTGGCTGTGGACCGACGGACATTTCTGGCCGGCGGCGCCGCCGGAGTATGGGCCAAGGGCACCACGGCACTGCCCGCGTCGCGTCCCGAGGTGGCGCGGAACGTCGTCGTCCATCTGAACGCCCAGATCGACGGGTTCTACGCGGCCGAAGCTGCGCTCGGGCCTTACCCGGTGATCCCTTCGGTACTAGCGCAGCAGAAGCTGACGAACCACCTGACCGAGACTGCCAGGAGCGAGGATCGGCAGGATCTGCTGCGTACGGGCGCGGCGTACGGCGGGCTGCTGACGTGGCTATACCAGGACGCCGGCGACCTGGCCGCGGCCACGGGCTGGGCCAACCAGACCCTTGAGTTGGCACACAGGGTCGGCGACACCCAGCTCATCCGGCACGCGCTGGTCAACAAGGCGATGATCTTCACCGATCGGCGCGACGGACGGGGGACCCTCGATCTGACCGCGGCGGCCTTGGCGGACCAGACGCGGCTATGCGCCAAGGTCCGGGTACAGGCCCTCCAGCAGGCAGCTCACGGCCACGCGCTCGTCGGTGACCGGACGGCGGTTGACGTGGCCCTGGATGAGGCTGCCGCGGTGCTACCTCGGGTGGACGACGACTATCCCTGGTTCAACGCCTGCCGGCGGACCCCCGGCTACATCGAGGCCCAACGCGCGACCTGCTACAACCGCCTCGGCCTTGGCGCGGCGGCACGGACGCTGTGGGAGGAGGTCATCGCCGGGCTTCCCCCAGCGGCCCGGCGCGATGCTGGCGTGTACCGGGCACGGCTCGCTGTCTCCTGTGCCCAGGCGGGCCAGCCCGAAGCGGCAGTCGAGGCCGTCGGCCAGGCCGTCGCGGTCGCCGTCGAGACCGGCTCGGCCCGCCTGCGCGGAGAGCTGCACGCCGTGTGGCGACAGCTGACACCGTGGCACGGCACCCAGCCGGGGCATGAGGTGGCGGAACTGCTGGCGACACTTGAGGAGGACTGAGGATGGTACTGCGCGACCCGCTCCGGGCCGAGGACGTCACCAGGCGGCTGAGCCAGCTGGGCGGCTGGGAGAAGGACCCAGACCGCGAAGAGATCCACAAGACGTTCCGCGTGGAGTACTACACCGCCGTCCAAGCGATCAATGACGTGATGGTTCCCGCCCAGCGACTCCAGCACCACCCGGACATCGACCTGCGCTGGGAGACGCTGCACTTCAGCCTCACCACCTACAGCGCCGGCCAGAAGATCACCGAACTGGACTTCCTGCTCGCCGAGCAGATCGACCAGGTCCTGGCCAGATACACAGCCGCAACCGGCTGAGCCACCACGCACCAGGCGTGGCGACGGTGCGACGTCTACGAGGCTGAGGCTGGGGCTTCCCGTCGCGTGCCGGGCCAGCTGCGGGTCTCGTTGAGGGCTTCTTTCGCGCGGATGGCGTCGGTGAGATCGATGCCGAGGCGGTTGGCGATGGAGCAGGCGAAGATCAGGATATCGACGAGTTCTTCGTCGACGCTGCCGACCAGTTCACCTGTCAGCGTGCGTTGTCCGTCGTTCTTGCGGACGGCGCGGGCGAGTTCGCCGGCTTCCTCCATGAGGCGCCAGGTCTGGTCGTGAACTGTGCGACCGGTGAAGCCTCGTTCGGTTTCCATCTCGGCGACGTAGCGCTGGAGGTCGGCGAGGCTGGCGTCGGCGGCGAGGGGCTGCACGGAGGTCCCTTTCGTCTGTTCGGGTTTGGGCGGGCTGGTGTCAGAGGGCGAGGGCGAGTTGCCGGGGGTCGGGCCGGGCGGCAGGAAGGGCGGGAGGTCGCCAGCCGGCGCGCAGGGCTTCGGTGTGCCCTTCGGTGGCGGCTGTGACCTGCCGGATAGTTGTTGTGGCCTGGCCGGGCAGGAGGGTCGCGACGACGGTTCGGCTGGCCGGTTCCCACGACCAGGTGCCGCATACCTCGCCGTCGAGGAGGACGGTGGGGAGGGCTTCGCCGATCTGGTTGAAGGCCTGCCGTGGGGCGAGGTCGGCGAGGTAGCGGGTGCGGGTCTCGGCGTAGGCCTTGAGCGCGACGTCCTCGTGGGCGAGCATTTGCAGCCCGGTGGTGTAGGTGTCGGGGTCGGCCGCGTTGAACTGGTCGTAGCGGTCGGCCGCCATGTAGGCCGGGGACGGGCTCCAAGGGGTGGCGACTTCGAGTAGCGCAGTCTCGGGGTCGTCGAGTGCGTCGAGGACGGCGGTCTGGGAGAGGGCGGACCACCAGGTCGCGTCGCCGAGTGTTGCTGGCCCGTATCGGTCGAAGTAGGCCCGCAGGAGCATGCGGGTAGCGCTCCGCGGGTCGGGGTCGAGATCGAGACCGGGGTGGAGCTGGCTGGTCAGACCGAACATGCGTCGTTCGGCGTTCCAGCAGCCGGAGGCATTCAGATAGGTGAGCGTGCCCGACTCCCAGGCAATCTTGACCGCGGCCCGGACCGCGGCCGGGCTGGTGGGAGCGAGGGCGTCCTCGATACGCCGGTGCGGTAGCGGCCCATCCGCGAGCAGTTCTGGCAGCTGCGCACGGATCTGGGTGAGGACATGGTCAGGGACGCCGGCGTTGTACGCGCGGCGGGTGGCGTCGCGCAGCCGGTAGTGGACGGTGGCCCGGTGCGCGGCGGCGGCGAGATCCACAGGGAGGAGATGCAACGTGCGGCGCATGCAGCGCAGCGTGATGAGCCCAGGGGATCGACTGAAGAGCGACAGCGCCACCTCGGGGTCTTCGGCGCGGGCGAGGACGGTCGCGAACGGGGACGGCAGGCGGGCCGCGTGCAGCCCGAGCGCTGCGTGGCTGATCTGCGCGGCAGAGGTCAGCCGGCGGCGAGGGTGCAGCCCCTGGCGGGACAGGGTCCAGTTCCAGAGCCGACGGGCTTGGACGTCGGTGAGGGTGACGGCTCCCACGGTGCGCGGGCGCCGGCTGATCACCAGGGCACGGTAGCAGCGGGCAGGGGTGGGCTGGTGGTCACCCCTGGGCGCCCCAGTGGTCCTCGACGAAGCCGCGCAGCCTGCGGTAGGAGTCTTCGAGTTCGGCCCACTGGTCGGGGCTGCCCCACCAGTGGCGGTCGTTGTGGTGGATGTGGAACTTCGACCAGTCCCCGTCCCAGTCGGGCTGAGTGTGTAGGCCGCGCATGGCATGGCGGTCTGGGTCGGCGTAGACCTGGGTGCCGGGCAGTGGGACGAACCGGAACAGCGAGACGCGGGTCAGTGACGACCCCAGCTCGCCGAGCAGGCTGATCGTTTCGTCGGTTGTCTGCCGGTTCTCGCCCGGGAAGCCGTGGATGATGAACGCTTTGGCGCCGATCCCGGCGTCGGCGGTCGCTGCGAACGCGGCCTTGATCTCGGCGCGGGTGGTGTTCTTGCGCATGGCCCGCAGGAGTGGTTCGCTGCCGGACTCGACCCCGTATTTGATCTCGATGCAGCCGGAGGCGGCCATTGTCTTCAGCAGGGCCGCATTGACGGTGTCGACGCGGGATAGCGCCGACCAGGACAGGTCCAGGTCGGTGACCGCGTCGCAGATGTCGGCGACCTTCCGCTTGTTGACGACGAAGTTGTCGTCGACGATCGCGAACCCGCCGATGTGGTAGCGGTCCACGAGGTGCGCCAGCTCGGTGTACGCGCTCGCTCCGGAGCGATATTGGATGCGGGTCTGGCCGGCGGCGCAGAACGAGCATGGGAACGGGCAGCCCCGGCTGAACATCACGTGTGCCATCCGCACGTCATGGCCGGCGAGTCGGTCGGTCATCACGACGTCCTCCACGGGCAGCAGGTGTCGTGCCGGCAGCGGTAGCCGGTCGATGTCCCGTATCAGCAGACGGGGGAGCCCGGATTGGATCTGGCCGTCCTCGGCCCAGCGGGTGCCGGCGATCCCGGTGACCGGCAGGCCGGCGCTGGCGCGGGCCAGCACGTCGAGGATTGTCTCCTCGGACTCGCCCACGCAGACGATGTCCGCGGCGAAGTCGCGCAGCGCGTCGTCTGGGTAGAAGTTGGCGTGCACGCCACCAACCATCACGAGCGCTTCTGGGTCGATCCGGCTGTGCGCGCGGGCCGCTGCCATGAAGCCGTAGGTCGCTGAGGAGGCGAGGCTGAACCCGACCGCCTCGAAGCCGGTGAGGTCGAGGGCGAGATCGTCGGGTCGTACCTGGACGACCGCCACCTCGTGGCCGGCGTCTTCCAACACCGCGGCCAGGTAGAGCGCTCCGAACGGCGGGAACTCGCGGCGACGTTCCCGGAACCGAGCCATGTCGTAGACCTCGGGGTAGAGCAAGGAGACACGCATCGCGGACACCTCCGGAGAGTTCGTCCTTCGGACGAGCGAGGGGATAGCCGAATCAGAAAGGCGGGTGGCACCTGGTACCCGCGGCTCGGGACGTGGAGAGCCGGCCTATACGCAAAATTTCGGCCGGGTGCAGCCTCTTCAATCGAGCCAGTTCCTCGGGCGGCCAGCCGCCCAGCAGCGCGGTGACGGCGGCGTGCACGATGGGAGCGAACACGGCGATGCCCCGGTCCGCAGACCTCCGGTCCGCAGTCGGGATCAGATGCGAGTTACAGAGAACGAGGTCGTAACGATCGCGGGCTACATAAAGGTCGAACCGATGGCGACGCGCGAAGGAATCGCGGGTGTGGGAGTCCTTCTCCCGGACCAGCGCGTCGCACTCCGCCAAGGACAGTCGGGTGAGCGTCTGTGAGACCAGGCACTTACGAGCACGTGACGGCGGGTCGGACTCGATCCAGATCCGCACCAGCGGACCCGGTGCGAGCCAGGCCAACGCCCACGTGTCGAACACCGTGCGCCGCCGGCTGGCAGCCAACTCCAACAGCCGCCGGTCCAACTCCTCGTCCGCGGCATCACCTGCTCGGGCCCTCTGAATCTCGTTGTACCGCTCCAGCCAGGCCCTCTCCGCCGTGACGGGCGTGCCGAGGATATCCAACAGCACCTCGGTTGCCGAGACATACCCATAGCCCAGCTCGCTGGCCAACAACCGAGCATGAGTGGTCTTGCCCGCAGCCGTCAGGCCGGCGAATGCCACATTCGCGCCATCAGGAAGAATCTCTTCCGTCTTGGCGCGGTCGGCGGTGCTCATCGGGAAGACGGGAAGGAATCATGCGAACGAGCGCACTCGGACACGAACGAGCCGTCCTTTCACGCAGCGACACGGCGTCCCGAGCGTCTGTCCAAGCGAGGAACATGACTATGCCAATAAGCGGTAACGGCCATGCGGGACACGCATAGACACCGCAAGCCTCAGCGCGCGAAGATTCGGGTTTTGGGCACTCCGTCTCGCCGACGGTGCAGTACGCGACCGCGCTGCGCGGGTGTCATGGATGATCTGGAGCTGGCCGCATCGGCTACGCCGTGCTGCCCGTGTCGCGGGCACCCGGATGTCCTCGGCCAGGGACGCGTACGAAACGGTGATCCATGCCGATCCTCTCGCCCTTGCTGCTGGTCGACGGGCACAACCTGCTCCACCGGGCGCCGTCGGCGTGCCGGAGCGTGGACCGTCCGGCGGTAGGTGCCGCTCTTCTGCACGCGTCCGATAGTTCTTTCGAGCTACACGACGTCTTCCTATCAACCAGTCACCTTCTAGCCGTAACGAGTCAAATCGTGCTGGGTCGCCGTTCCAACTGCAAAGTTGGAACGGGTCTGGGCGGGTCTGGTCGGGCAAGCTGGAGGTACGGTCCGCAGCGGGACCGTGACCCATCGGCGCCGGACGTTGCGAGGTGGACGCGGTGGCTCCTCGTCACAGACCTGGCAATCGCCGGCCGCTTGGCCGGCTGGCCAACGGGGTGCTCCTCGCGGTCGTCGTCGCGGTGCTGGTCTCCTGTTCGGACGGCGGCTCGACGCCTGGTGCGGCTGGCACGAGCAGCGCTGTCTCGTCGACCGCGCGGGCGAGCGTCACGCCGTCGCCGACGTCTGCGGCCGAGGTCGCGAGCAGCGAGGCGGTGGCCGCGTACCTGGGGATGTGGCGGGCGACCGCGGTCGCCAGTCACACGTCGGACTGGCAGTCTCCTGAGCTGTCCCGCTACGCTTCGGGCGCGGCACTCCAGGTGATCACTGGCACGCTGTATGCCGACCGTTTCAACAAGGTCGTCTCCAGGGGCCAGTCGGTGAACCAGCCGACGGTGACCTCGGCTGACCCTCCTGCCGCGCCCACGACGGTCCTGCTCGCGGACTGTGGGGACGACTCGGGGTGGCAGAAGTACCACGCCGATCCAGGTCAGCCGGATGACGGACAGCTGGTCGCTGGATCTTCCGGTGGCCGCCGGCAGATCACCGCCGAGGTGAGGCTCCACCAGGACGGTGCGTGGCGGGTCACCCGTTTCGCCGTGGGGTCGGTGGGCTCGTGCTAGCCCGGATCGGGGGCGTCCTCGCCGTCGTGGCGGCCGTGTGCATCGGCGGTGTTGCGTCCGCGAACGCCGAGTTGCCGCCAGCCACAGGTCCGGATGATCAGGGTTGGTATGGCTCGGTGAACTGCGATCAGAACCCGCATCCGGGCTGCGAGCTGTTCGCGGGCGGGGGATCTTCCCCGGCGGCGCCAGCCGCGCCACAGGGCCCTGCGCCCGGCGCCGGTGGCGGGGGCCAGGGCAGGGGCGCTGCGCCGGGCGACCGGAATCTGACGCCGCCGGAGACGGCGAAGTGCGCCTACGTCCGCAGTGACTACCAGCCGCCAGCGGGTGGTATGCGGCCGGTTGTCTATGAGCGGCCGGCGAGTGGGGGTCTGGTCGTGCGGGCCGCGGTGGCGCGTTCGGGGCTGTCGGTGGAGGCAGTGGCGTCCCAGCCGGGCCGGGGTCCGGGAGCCTGGTACCTGTACCAGTGCACGACCGATGGTGTCCGCGACGCGCTGTACCGGCCCCCGGTCTGGCTGGCGGACCCGCCAGTCCCCGGACCAGCGGTCGATCCGGAGGCATTGGCAGCCCAGGCCCGCGACCATCTGGGACTCGTAGGTCCGGCGATCTCGATGAGTCCGGTTCGCGATCAGCTGGTGCAGCTGCCGACGTGGCTGTGGCTGGATGCGGCCGGGTGGAACCAGGTGGCGGCGACCGCGGCGGCGGGCGGGGTGTCGGTGACCGCGGTCGCCAGACCCGTTTCGGTGAACTGGTCTCTGGGGGACGGCGGGACGGTGACCTGCACGGGGCCGGGCACGCCGTTCCCGGCCGGGGCCGATCCGAAGAGCGCATCGCCGGACTGTGGCTATACCTATCGTCACCGCTCGTTGGACGAGCCGGGCGGGACGTTCACGGTGACGGCGACGGTACGCTGGGACGTGACCTGGGCGGGTGCGGGCCAGGCCGGCGCGTTCCCTGGGCTGACGACCACGTCGACGGTTCCGGTCCGGGTGATCGACATTCCTGCGCTCACGACGGGCGGGGGCTGAGGATAGGCCACGTCCAGGCACGGCGCCCGGCGGGCGGCACCGGGATTCTGCGCTGAGGATCTAGCATTGATGGAGAATTCGCCTCCCGGACCGGCCGGGCGGGGATTCTGCCCGTGCGGGCCGAGCTGACCTGGCGAGTGTGGTCGCGCCGTGGCCGGCGGTTTTGCTACACAGGTCGGGATCACTGGCCGCGAACTTGCTGGGTGGCCCGGTAGATTGCGGGGAGATCCGATCCGACCGGCGGTGCCCAATGGACGCCTCGAAGCCGGAAATACTGGCGTGTGGGTCCGGGCGGGGCGGAAATGGGCCGGTGGAGGGTCGGCTGCGGCGGTCGGCCGACCGGCCAACGAAGCGCGCTCCGCCAGCTACACCCTTGCTGACGCCTATACTCACGGGGCGTTGTAGGGGGCGTTTGTAAATGGGCGGCCAGCCCTGGGAGTTCGCCTCTATCTGAGCGGCGCTCCAAGGGGTGCTGCCCGGACCGTGAGCAGCGGATCGCCGGCCTCGGCGGTGCCAGCGGGGCCTGCCCAGCGAGAAGTGGGCCCTGGTCAGCCGCCCTGCCTTAGAGCGTGTCTTGTGTGGCCGGCCCGGGTACATATCTGATCATGGATGTGATGGAGAACAGCCTCGCTCAGCGGCTGGTCCCGGATGATCTGTGGGAGCTGGTGGAACCGTTGCTGCCCCGGTTCGAGTCCCGTCATCAGGGTGGGGGGACCGCGCCGCTCGAGGACCGGGTGGTGTTCACCGCGGTGGTCTACGTGCTGACCGCGGGCTGTGCCTGGCGGCATCTACCCACCGAGTTCGGGGTGTCGGTGCCCACGGCGCACCGGCGGTTCCAGGCCTGGACCCGGGCGGGCGTGTGGCCCCGGCTGCACCGGGCGATCCTCGACGCCCACGGGATCGTCGGGCAGGTCGACTGGTCGTCGGTGATCGTGGACGCTGCCAGCCTCCGGGCGAAAAAAGGGGAACTCTGACCGGTCCCAATCCGGTCGATCGCGGCAAAGCCGGCTCGAAAATTCATGTCCTGACCGACGCCGACGGCCTCCCGCTGGTCGTGGCGGTCTCCGGGGCGAACCTGCACGACAGCCACGCCCTCATCCCGCTGGTCGCCAGCATCCCCGCGATCCGGTCCCGGCGTGGGCCGCGGCGACGCCGACCCGCCAAGCTGCGGGCCGACAAGGGCTACGACTACCCGTACCTGCGCCGTTTCCTACGCCGGCGCCGCATCGCGGTACGCATCGCCCGACGCGGCGTGGAGAGCACCGAACGTCTCGGCCAGTACCGGTGGAAGATCGAACGGATGATCGCCTG
>NZ_JYFN01000043.1 GCF_000948395.1 Frankia torreyi
CCCCCACGCCGAGCGGGTGGTGCTGGTCATGGACAACCTCAATACCCACGGCATCGCCTCGCTCTACGAGGCCTTCGACCCCGCCGTCGCGTTCGCTCTCGCCGGGCGCCTCGAGATCCACCACACCCCCAAACACGGCTCCTGGCTCAACATCGCCGAGATCGAACTGGCCGCACTGACCCGCCAATGCCTCGACCGCCGCATCGACGACCTCGACGTGCTCAACACCGAACTCGCCGCCTGGCAGACAGCCGTCAACNCCGACCAGCGCCAAGTCCACTGGCACTTCACCACCGCCGACGCCCGCACCAAACTCCGCCACCTATACCCCAAACATTAGTGGCGACGGTCTACTAGCCTCGCGCGGGCACCGCGGACACCAGACAAGCCGCCCTGTCCCCGTCCCCGCGCGGGGACGGGGACAGGGCGGCGGCTTCGGATCCTCGCCGGACCGTCCGATCGATGCTGGCGCAGGGAAGATACGGACGCCGCCACGGCGCGGGAACTCGGGCTGCTGCGATGATTCCCAGGCATACCCGACCGTGGAAGGGGAGGGCACCGTGCACGATCGGTCTCTGACGATGGGCGATCACGCCTTCCTGGCCTTCACCCGCCGTTTCCCCGGCGAGTTCCTCGACATCGGTGTGCTGTTGTACGTCGGCGGGCCGCCGCTGGACCTCGCCGGTCTGCGGGCGCACGTCGCGGACCGGCTTCGTGCGGCGCCACGTCTCACCGAACGACTCCAGTCCGTCGCGTCGCCTGCTCAGGACAGCCACGGCCGCGGGGCGAAGGCCGAGCAGGCCTCGCCCCGGTGGGCCTCGCGTGGCGACGTCAACGTGGACGATCATGTGGTCGTCACCGCTGTCCCGGAGGGGTCGGGCGACGAGGGCCTGCGTCGCACGATCGATCGGCTCGCCACCCGGCCCGTCGACCTCGGTCGACCGCCGTGGATGCTTCACCTCCTGCGCGGGCACTCCGTCCCCGGCACCCTGGTGCTCTATCGGGCGAGTCATGTGCACCAGGACGGCGGGGCCCTCTACCGGGCGTTACACCTGCTGTTCGGTGAGGGGGACGAGACGGCCCTGGCCCTGCCGCCGGCGTTTCCCGTCCCCCGGACGGGGGACTACCTGCGCCTCGCCGGTCGCAACCTGCGGGGGCTGGCACCCACCCGGGCCCTGGCGGCCTGGGGTGGGCCGGCCCGCGGACCGGCCCGCCACACCTGGGTGACGACGGAACTCGACGCGCTGCGGCGGATCGCCCGACGGCATGCGGTCACAATCAACGACGTCTATCTCGCGGCCCTCGCCGGCGCGCTGCGGCAGTGGTCGCTGCCGGAATGGCGCCGGCCGCATCGGCCCATCCACGCGCTGATGCCCATCAGCATCCGGACCAGCGCCGAACAGGAGCTGATGTCCAACTTCACCACCGGGGTCCGCCTCGCCCTGCCCTGCGGCGAACCGGATCCCGGCCGGCGGCTCGTCCGCGTCGCCGCGCTCACGCGCCGGTTGAAGCGGGGCGGTGGCCTGGGCGTGGTCGAGCGCCGGCATCTCGCCCTCGCCGAGCTGTCGCCCGGTGCCTCGCAGCGTTTCCTCGCCCACGTCGCAAGCTCGGGCGCGCGCACCCGCGAGGTCGCTCTCGTCGCCTCCAACCCGGGGAGCCTGCGCTGCCGGTTGGCCGTCGCGGGGCGGCCGGTGACCGGACTGGTCGGGCTGCCTCCGCTCTTCGTCGGCCGCCAGCACCTCTCCGTGGGCCTGTTCGGCTACGGCGAGCATGCCCGTGTCACGTTCACGGCGAGCGCGAGCGTGCCCCGCCAGGAGACGCTGGCGGACCTGTGGCTGGCCGAACTGGGGGAGCTCGCGGAGCTGGCGGCCCGCGGCTCGCGCCGGTGACGCTGATCCTCCGGCCGGCGCCCCGGGCGCTACGTCGGTTCGGCCTTCCCGGTCAAGATCGATCCCGCTCGGCTGTGGCGAGCGCCGCACAGCGAAGAGCGAGCGCCGCACAGCGAACCTGCACCCGCGACGGATCCGCTCAGCCCTGCCCGAAGTAGTGGCCCTGCTCCAGGTCCTCGATGAGTCCCGGATGCGCCGGCTCCCACCCGAGCACCTTTCGTGTCACCTCGCTGGAGGTCGGGTTGTCCACCCCCACGAACGCGCCGAGGAAGGAGAAGCGCTCGCCGGCGTCCGAGGCGGAGACGCTGGTCACGGGCAGGCCGGTCCCGCGGCCGATGGCGGCCGCGATGTCACGGAAGGGGATGCCCTCGTCGGCGACCGCGTGGAGCCGGCTCCCGGCCGGGGCGCCCTCCAGCGCCAGCAGGTACACCCGCGCCGCGTCGAGCGTGTGCACCGAAGGCCACCGGTTGGCCCCGTCCCCCACGTACGCCGACACGCCGGCCTGCCGGGCGACGCCGATCAGGATGTGCGCGAAGCCGTGGTGATCGAGCGAGCTGTGCACGATCGGAGGTAGCCGGACGATCGACGACCGCACGCCGCGTTCGGCCAGCCCGATCACGAAGTTCTCGGCGTCGACCCGCGGACCGCCGGGAGCGAAATCGGCCTCGGTGCCCGGCCGTCCGGTGATGCCCGCGAGGGTGAGCATGAGCGTGCCGGAGGAGGTGACGAGCGGCTTGCCCGTCCCTTCGAGGGCCGAGGCGAGCGCCTTGATGGCGGCGAAGTCGGCGGCGATCGCGGCGGGGAAGTCGCCGGACCCCATCAGGTCGTGCTTGAAGGCGAGGTGGATGACGCCGTCGGCCGCCCCGGCGGCCTCGCGCAGCCCGTCGAGATCGTCCAGGTCGCCGCGCCGGACCTCGGCGCCTGCGGCCGCGAGCGCCTCGGCCGAGCTGTCCGAACGCGCCAGCCCCACGACCTGATGGCCTGCCTGCAGCAGCTCGGGCACGACCGCCGAGCCGATGTGTCCGGACGCGCCAGTCACGAAAACACGCATGGGAACCCTCCCGGAACGCTGATGTCACCTGGTGCCATCACCTTAACATGGCCATGACACCAGGTGTCATCGCTAGTCTGGTCGCATGGGCAGATGGCAGCCGGATGCGCAGGTGCGGCTACAGGAGGCGGCCCTGGCCCTCTACGGCGAGCGCGGGTACGAGGAGACGACCGTCGCGGAGATCGCGGAACGCGCGGGGCTGACGAAGCGAACGTTCTTCCGGTACTTCACGGACAAGCGTGAGGTGCTGTTTCGGGGCTCGGAGCTACTGGAGCAGCAGATGGTGGCCGCCATCGAGGCCGCCCCCGCGTCCGCCTCGGCTCTCGGCCTGATCGGCGCGGCGCTGGACGCCGCCGCCATCCGGTTCGAAGAGGTCCGTGAGTTCGCCGGCCCGCGGCACCGGATCATCGCCTCCAGTCACGAGCTGCAGGAACGCGAGCTGATCAAGGCCGCGTCACTGGCCGCCGCCATGGCAGGGGCGCTGCGCGCCCGGGGGCTCGGCGACACCACCGCCGCCCTCGCCGCCCGCACGGGCACGACCATCATGCACGTCGCCTTCGAGCAATGGGTCGAGGACCCGGACCAGACGCCGTTCCAGCGGATCGCCAGGGATGTTCTGGCGCAGCTCCGGGAGATCGCCTCGACCGGATAGTGCAAAGCCTCGCCTCCACAGGAAGAATGGCGACTTCCTGTCACTCTCAATGTATAGCACACTGGGGGGCTTGCGGCAAGACCCGGGTCGTGCTGCAGAATCGCCGGCGAAGCCAGAACCTGTGGAATTCAGGGATTCGCGACGTGCGTGTGTTCGCGTGTGTGCGCGACCGGACCGGACCGTGCGGAGCCGCTGGCCGAAATGCAATCTCAATGAATGGGCGGTTCATGATTGACGTGATCATTGTCGGCGGCGGACCGACCGGTTTGATGCTGGCCGGCGAGTTGCGGCTGCACGGCGTGCACGCGCTCGTGGTGGACAGCGAGGCGGCGCCGACCGGGCACGCCCGCGCGCTGGGTCTGCACGTGCGCAGCATCGAGGTGCTGGACCAGCGCGGTCTGCTGGAGCGGTTCCTCGCGCTCGGCAAGCAGTACGCGGTCGGCGGTTTCTTCGCCGGCATCACCAGGCCGTGGCCGGACCGGCTGGACACCGCACATTCGTACATCCTCGGCATCCCGCAGAACAGCACCGAGCGTCTGCTGACCGAGCGCGCCACCGAGCTCGGCGCCGAGATCCGGCGCGGCACCGCACTGGTCGGACTGAGCCAGGACGAACACGAGGTGACCGCCGCGCTGGCCGACGGCACTCGGCTGCGCTCGCGCTACCTCGTCGGCTGCGACGGTGGACGCAGCACGGTGCGCAAGCTGCTCGGCGTCGGCTTCCCCGGCGAGCCGACCAGGGTCGAGACGCTGCTGGGCGAGGTGGAGGTGACCGTGCCGCCGGAGACGCTGGCCGCCGTGGTGGCCGACGTCCGCAGGACCCATGTGCGGTTCGGTGCCATTCCCATCGGCGACGGGGTGTACCGCATCATCGTGCCCGCCGAGGGGGTGGCCGAGAACCGCTCGGTCCCGCCGACCCTCGAGGAGTTCAGGCAGCGGGTGCGGGTGTTCGCCGGCACCGACTTCGGCGCGCACGCACCGCGCTGGCTCTCCCGCTTCGGCGATGCCACCCGGCAGGCCGAGAGCTATCGAACCGGCCGGGTGCTGCTGGCCGGCGACGCGGCGCACATCTACCCGCCGATGGGCGGCCAGGGCCTCAACCTCGGGATCCAGGACGCCTTCAACCTCGGCTGGAAACTGGCCGCCGAGATCGGCGGCTGGGCCCCGGAGGGGCTGCTGGACAGCTACCACACCGAACGGCACCCGGTCGCCGCCGACGTGCTGGACAACACCCGCGCACAGGCCGTGCTGCTGTCCCCCGAGCCGGGTCCGGCATCAGTGCGCCGGCTGGTGTCGGAACTGATGGATTTCGACGAGGTGAATCGATATCTGATCGAAAAGATCACTGCGATCGGGATCCGCTACGACTTCGGCGACGAGCATCCGCTCGTCGGCCGCCGGCTGCGGGATGTCGGGCTGAAGCGGGGTCGCCTCTACGGGCTGATGCACGGCGGCCGCGGACTGCTGCTCGACCAGACCGGCCGGCTTTCGGCGGCGGGGTGGGCAGATCGGGTCGACCACGTCGTCGACGTCAGCGAGGAACTGGACGTGCCCGCGGCGCTGCTGCGGCCGGACGGCCATGTGGCGTGGGTCGGTGGCGATCAGCAGGATCTGCTCGACCAGCTCCCTCGGTGGTTCGGCGCCGCCGTGCCGCGGGACGCGTGGGTTGAGCCGCCCCCCGCTGGCCGGTGACCGGCCAGCGGGGGAGCGGTTCGAAGGTGCGTCAGCGCGGAAGCGACTTGTAGAAGACCAGGCCGTTGCCCTTGTTGTCGTACACCACGGCGCGGCGCTCGTGAGCGTCGTCGTAGGGGCCCTTCACGATGGCGCCGCCGTTCTCCTCGATCGCCTTGGCTGCGCCGTCGACGTCGTCGGTCTTGATGCCCACGACGACCTGGCCGGGTATGGGATGATCGACCGCGGTGGCCAGGGCGATGGTCACGGAGCCGCCGTCGAGAGCCGCGTAGTGGGCACCGTCGCGGAACTTCAGCGGGAAGCCGAGGGTCTCGGTGTAGAACTTGATCGATTCCTCGAGATCGTCCGTCGACAGGACGATCATCCGTACCTGCTGGTCGCTCATGGGTGCCTCCTAGGACCGGATCGGTTCGGCGACCCGCACCGGCGTGGCGCAGAACCGGTGGGTTCGCGGGTTCCGCGAGAGTCGGTACATCAACAACCTAGACCCTGACGGCCGTCGTGGAGCCGGAGTCGCGGGGCGCGTCCGGCACCCCGAGGGTGGCCCGATCATCGTCCCTGGCAGCGCCTCGCTGAACCACGGACTCTTCGACGCGGGCCTGATCGACCGCTATCACCCGCTCGTCTTCCCGCTGTTGCTCGGCGCGGGCAAGCGGCTGTTCAGCACCACGGACCAGGACACCCGGAAGCTGACGCTGGTCGAACACGGCGTCTACGCCAACGGCCTGCGGAAGAACGGCTTCGCCATGCCGCGGCGGGGTCTCGGCGCCGGCCGCGGGGCTGGTCGGCGAGGGGCGTTCCCTTGACAGGAGGCGCGACTGACTACAAGCTGGCAAAGTCTTAGCTAAACCTAACCTTATCTACGCGTGTGCCTACCTTATCGGCGCGGGCCGCCGGTGATCGGTGACTGCACGGGTTCCGCCCCGGGGACACACCCGACCCGTGGCTCCGCGCGGCATCGGACCGCCGCCCCGGTGCACCGAGCACAGATGGGAATGGTTGTGAGCCTGCGCTCTGAGGAACCTGTGCCGCCGGCCGGCTCGACCGAGCCGCCGACGACGCTCGAAGGCTGCAACGACGGCACCCTGCCCGCGCTGACCACGACCGTCGCCGATCTGTTCACCGCCCAGGTGCGACGCTCGCCGGACGCGGCCGCTCTCGTCGCCCCCGGAGTGCGGTTGACCTACGCCGAGCTCGGCGCCCGGGTGTTCCAGCTCGCCCGGGCGTTGCGGGCCCGCGGTCTCGGGCCGGAGGACGTTGTCGGCATCCGGCTGATCCGATCCGCGGAGATGGTCGTCGCGGTGCTGGCGGCCATGGTCGCGGGCGGGGCGTTCGTTCCGGTCGAGCCGGCCTGGCCCGAGCAGCGTCGCCGGCGGGTGTTGGCCGACGCGCGGGCCCGGCTGATCGTGACCGGCCCGGAGGCGCCGGCGCCGGCCGGCGGGCTGGTGGACGGGGTGTCGGCCGTGCCGGTCGAGCTGGGCGCCTGGGCCTGGGGCGCCGAATCGTCCGAGCCGCTCGACCTGCCGATCCTGCCCGCGGGGCTGGCATATGTGATCTTCACGTCCGGCTCGACCGGGACCCCCAAGGGGGCGATGATCCGGCACGACGCGATAGCCGAACGGCTGCGCTGGCAGGTGAGGGATCTGTTCGCCTTCGGCGCGGACGATGCGTCCCTGTTCAAGGCGCCGTTGTCGTTCGACATCTCGATCAACGAGATTCTGCTGCCGCTCGTCTGCGGCGGCCGGGTGGTCGTCGCGGAACCGGACGGTGAGCTGGATCCGGGATACCTGCTCAAGCTCATCGAGGGGGAGCGGGTCACCTTCGTCTACCTGGTGTCGTCGATGCTGGACATTCTGCTGGAGGCGGCGGAGGGGACGCCCGCGCTCAGCTCGCTGCGGCATGTGTGGTGCGGTGGCGAGGTGCTGACCCCCGCGCTTTTCGCGCGTTTCCGCGCTCAGGTCGACACCGCGCTCTACCACGGGTATGGCCCGGCCGAGACGACGATCGGTGTCTCGCACGTCATCTATCGGGACAGCGCCGAGCGTCTCGCCGCCTCGATCGGCCGACCCAATCCGCACACCCAGCTCCACGTCCTCGACGACGCGCTGACCCCCGTGCCCTCCGGCGCGGTCGGCGAGCTGTACGTGGCCGGTTTTCTGCTCGGCCGCGGTTACGTGCACAACGGGGCGCTGACCGCGTCGCGTTTCGTCGCCAACCCGTTTGCCGGTGACGGCGCGCGGATGTACCGGACCGGTGACCTCGCCCGCTGGAACAGCGCCGGCTGGCTGGAGTTCGTGGGCCGCGCCGACAACCAGGTGAAGATCCGCGGCATGCGGCTGGAGCTGGAGGAGGTCGAGGCGGCGCTGGCCGAGCACCCCCGGGTACGGCGGGCGGCGGTCGTGCTGTCCCGAGACGTCGCCGCGCCCCGCCTGCTCGCCTTCGTCGTGCCCGCCGTCGCCGTCGCCGAGGCCGTGGTCGCCGAGGCCGTGGTCGCCGAGGCCGTGGTCGCCGAGGCCGAGCGGGCCGGGGGCGGGACGTTCGCCGACGAGGTGCTGGCCTGGTGCGCCGAGCTGCTGCCCCGGTACATGGTGCCGAGTGCCGTGACCGTGGTCGACACGCTCCCCGTCACCGCCGGCGGGAAGGTGGACCGCCGGGCACTGACGGTGTCGCCACCCTCGACCACCGACCGACTCCCAGCGCCTCACGGACTTACCGGCGCGGCGGGCTCCTGATCGTCGCGGCGCAACCGCCAGCCGCGCGCGCGTTCGCGTTCACGCCAGAACGCGGCGTACCGGCCGTCCCGGGCCAGCAGCTCGTCGTGCCGGCCGCACTCGACGACCCGGCCGCCGTCGAGGACGGCGATCTGGTCGGCTCGGACGATCGTGTCCAGCCGGTGCGCGATGATCAGGACAGTGCGGTCGGCGGCGAGCTCGGCCAGGGCGGCGTGTACGGCGGTCTCGTTCTCGGTGTCGAGGGAGGCCGTGGCTTCGTCGAGGAGCACGATCGGCGCGTCCTTGCACAGGGCCCGGGCGATGGCGACGCGTTGGCGTTCGCCGCCGGACAGCAGTCGGCCGCCCTCGCCGACGCGGCTGGCCCAGCCGTCCGGCAGCCGGGCGACGATCGCGTCAACCCGCGCGCGGCACGCCGCGTCGCGGACCTGCTCCGGGGTCGCGTCGGGGTTGCCGAAGCGGATGTTGTCCTCGACGGTGCCGTCGAGCAGGTAGACGTCCTGGAACACGAGCGCGATGTGGTTGAGCAGGTCGCGGCTGGTGAGGTCGCGGACGTCCACCCCGCCGATGCGCACCGAGCCGGAGCCGACGTCGTGGAAGCGGGCGATCAGCTTGGTGACGGTCGTCTTCCCCCCGCCGGAGGGGCCGACGAGCGCGGTGGTGCGCCCGGCCGGGATCGTCAGCGTCAGGCCGCTCAGCACCTCGGGACTCGTCCCCTCCTCGGGATCCGTCGCCTCGAGGCTCGGGCCGTGGGGGCTGCCGGGATAGGCGAAGTGGACGTCGGTGAGCTCGATCCTGCCCTGGTCGATCCGGCGGCCGGTGACGGGTTCCGGGAGCGGTTCGACCGCCAGGAGTTCGTCGATCCGCTGGGCGGAGGCCTGCGCGGAACGCACCGCGGCGCTGAGGCCGACCAGGGCGTCAAGCGGGCGGAGCAGGCTGATGCCCAGCACGACGAGGACGATCATCCGGGTCGGGCTGAGGTGATGGTGCGTGACCAGCGCGAGGCCGGCGAGGAACAGGGCCGTGAAGGCGAGCTGGATACCGAGCGCGCCGAGATACTCGCCCGGCAGGGAGCCGACGATCTCGCGCCGGGCGGCGCGGTGCTGGGCGGCCAGCGCCTCGTCCAGCGCGGCCCGGCCGGCGGCGGTGCTGCCGGTGGCCCGCAGCGTCGGCTGGGCGCCGGCGAACTCGACCAGCCGGCTGCCGGCCTCGACGGTCGCGGCGTGGTTGGCCGCCTCGGTGCGTTCGGTGAGGCGGCTGCCGATCGAGACGGCGACGAGCACGATCGGGACGGCGAGCAGCGCGGCGAGCCCCAGCCGCCAGTCGAAGCCGAGCATGAACACCCCGATCGTGACCGGGGTCAGGACCGCGCCGATCAGGGCCTCGGCGAAGAAGACGGTGGTGGCGACCCGTGCGACGTCCCCGATGATCAGCTGTGGGACCTGGCTGGCCGACGGACCGTCGAACCAGCCCAACGGCAAGGTCAGAAGCTTGTCACCGAGTCGTGCGTAGAGCGCGCGCCGCCAGGCCGAGGACAGCCGCAACGCCCGCGATCCCAGGTAGTAGTGCGCGCACCAGCCGGCCGCCGCCGCGGCGGTGAGCGGGATGAGCCACCAGGCCGCAGTGGCCGGGTGGCCGTCGATCAGGGCGGTCAGCAGCGGGACGAGCACTCCGAAGGCGACGCCCTCGCTGACGGCGTAGCCGGTCACGGCCGCCAGGTACCGGCCCAGCGGCCGGTGCTGGTCGGCCGGGACGAGGCCGCGCAGGTGCGCGGTCACGCCCGACCGCCCTGCTGGGCCCGCCAGAGCCGGGCGTAGCGTCCGTCGGTGGCGAGCAGCTCGTCATGGCGGCCGTGCTCGACCAGCCGGCCGTCGTCGAGGACCAGGATCTGGTCGGCCTCGGTGACCGTGTACAGGCGATGTGCGATCACGAGCAGGGTCCGGCCCGCGGCCAGCTCGGCCAGCGCGTCCTGGATCGCGGCCTCCGAGTCGGGGTCGGCGAACGCGGTGGCCTCGTCGAGGAGCACGATCGGCGTCCCGGCCAGCAGGGTGCGGGCGATCGCGACCCGCTGCGCCTCCCCGCCGGAGAGGTGCGCGTCCTCGCCGACCACCGAGTCGTAGCCGCGCGGCAGTGCGAGGATGCGGTCGTCGACGGCCGCCGCGCGGGCGGCGGCGCGCACCGCCTCGTCGGACGCCTCGGGAACGGCCAGGGCGATGTTGTCGCGGATCGAGCGGCGCAGCAGGACGACGTCCTGCAGCAGGAACGCGACATTGCGGTACAGCTCGTCCCGGTCGATGTCGCGCAGGTCGACCCCGCCCAGCCGGATGGCGCCACCGGTGACGTCGGCGAAGCGGGCCAGCAGCATCGCCAGCGTCGACTTCCCGGCCCCGGACGGGCCGACCAGTGCCGTCACCGTGCCCGGCCGGAGCGTCGCGCTGACGCCGCGCAGGACACCGTGGCCGTCCGGGTAGCGGAAGTGGACGTCGTCGAGTTCCACCGTCAGTGGGGTGCCCACCGGGCGGGCGCGGGCGGGCTCGAGAACGGGCTGGCGGGGTTCGCGCAGCAGGTCGCCGATGCGGACCGCCGCGTCCCGGGAGCGTTCCCGCAGGTCCTGGGCCAGGTAGATCGGGGTGATCTGGTCGAACAGCCCGACCCCGAGGAGGGCGAAGGCCACGAGGTCCACCGGATCGCTCCACCCGGCGGCAACCAGCCCGGTGCTGACGGCAGCGACCGCGAACAGGATGGTCGCCGGGGCCACCGTCGCCCGGGCCACCCCGCGGGGCCGCAGGAAGATGCGCTGGGCCTGCTCGTCGGCATCGACATACTCGGCCGCGGCGGCGGTGAACCGGGGCGCGCCCCGGCCGCGGGCGAACGCCTTGACGACGCTGATGCCCCGGACTGTCTCGAGCACGGCCGCGGTCAGCTCGTTGTTGGCCGCGGCGATCCGGCTGACCTGATCGGTCGCCCGGACCGCGAGCCGCATGCGGATCGCCTGGGCCGCGGCGACGAGCGCCACCGTGACCAGTGCCAAGGGCCAGTCGACCCAGAGGAGGTAGCCGACCACCACCGCCGGGCCGGCCACCGCCGAAGCCAGGTCGCCGCGAGCGTGGGCCACCGCGTGATGCAGCGTCGCCACGTCGTCCTGCACCGTCGCGCGCATCCGGGCCGAGACCCCGCCGGCGAACCAGCTCAGCGGCAGCGCGCTCACCTGCTCGGTCAGGCGCCGACGCAGCAGGTAGGCGAGGTCCGCGTCGGCGAGATGACTGAGCAGGCCTGCCGCGGCGTAGAGCGCGAAGCGCGCCACGAGCAGGCCGACCGCGAGCCAGGCCAGCGGCCACACCGACTGCCCCGGCCCGCTCAGCAGCCGGCGCGCGATCTCCACCAGCGCGACTGCCGGGGCGATCGCCAGCACCGTGGCCAGAGCCTGCAGTGCGGCCGCCAGCGTGATGCGACCGCCGACGGGACGTCGCAACTCGGCCAGGTCGAGCGCGGCGCTGCCGGTCGCCATCAGGTGGAGTGGGCCCACGGCGCGGCCGGAGCCCCCCTCGACGAGTGGGACGTGGCGGGTCGCGGCACTAGATCACTCCTCCCAACCGATCTCGGGGCACTAGGTAGGGAAGGTTAACCTAATCCACCGGATGCGGGAAGGCGGATGGGTACCTGGCGGACCCGGTGGTCCTGCCGTCGGGGCCCGCCTACGGAGCCTGGTCGCCCTGTCCATGGGTTGACGAGTTCGGTCAACTTAGGTTAGGTATACCTAACATTCTGGGCAAGCAATCTGCCTGCTGTTTCCGACCATGCGGGCACGCCGCGGCACGCGGATGATCGCCACAATCGAGAAAGTTGTGCTGGTGCGAAAAAGACTGAAGCTGTTGGCTGCGGTGTTCATGGCCGTCGCGGCGCTGGTCGTTGCGGCCGGCTGCGGCAGCGGCGGCGGTGGCGACGACGGCGGTGGCGACGACGGCGGGACGGCCGCGTCGGCGAGCGCGGCAACGAGTGTCTTTCCGGTGACGCTGAAGAACAAGTTCGGCGCCACGGTCATCAAGTCCCAGCCGAAGCGGGTCATTGCACTCAGCTACGAAGAGGACACTCTGGCGACGCTTGGCCTCACACCGATCGCGTACGGGAAGAACGAGTACAAGCCTGACGGCGTCTTTCCCTGGCTTGCGGGGAAGATCGACCTGTCGAAGAGCGCCGCCCTCGACACCAGCGGCGACCTCAACCTCGAGCAGATCGCCGCGCTGCGCCCCGACCTGATCCTGGCCACGAACTTCTACAGCCTGGCCGACTACTACGACCGGCTCTCCAAGATCGCGCCGACCGTCGGCTATACCGACGACGCCGGCATCGCGACCTGGCAGGAGAACAGCACCATCGTCGGCAAGGCCGTCGGCCGGGACGCCGACATCCAGAAGGCGATCGCCGCAACCACAAAGATCATCCAGGGGGTCAAGGGCGACCTGCCCGGCCTGGTCGGCAGGACGTTCAGCTACTCCTTCTACTACGAGCCCGGCGGTCTGGCGGTCATCGACGACCCGAAGACGGTGTCGGTGCAGCTCTACGGCGAGCTCGGCATGAAGCTCGCGCCCGGTGTGACGACCAGCGTGGTCGACCGCTCGCTGAGCATGGAGAAGCTCGGCGCCCTGGACGCCGACTTCATGCTGATCGGGTACGCCACCCCGGCACTGAAGACCGAGATGAACGCCAACAAGCTGTTCACCGAGATTCCGGCGGTCAAGGCGGGCCGGGTCCTGCAGGTGGATGCCTTCACCGCCGGCGCGGTCAACAACCCGACCATCCTCAACATCCCGTGGCAGCTCGACCAGCTCAAGCCGACCCTCACCAAGGTCACCGCGACCGGCTGATCCGCCCTCGTCCCGACCCGGGCTCGTGCGGCACGCGCTCGTCACCGCGCGCCGCACGAGCCCGCTTCGACCCGCGAGACTTTTCCGATCAGCGCGACGCCAGCTCGCCGAGCTCGCCGCTGCGCCCGGCTCCGGCTCCGGTCCTGGCCGCCTGCGCCTCGGCGCTGCGCGCGGCCACCGACTGCACCAGTTCGCCGGCCCGGATCGCGATGTTGGACAGCAGCGTCGAGGAGATTCCGTGCGAATGCTCGGTGGCGCCGAGCACATACAGGTCGGCGCCGGAGTCGGGCCCGGTCATCAGGCGGTAGTCGCGGCCGATGAGCAGCCGGCCGGCGGCGTCGTCGAGGCAGTGCTCGGCCATCGTGCCGAGAATGCGCCGCGTGTCCCGGGATCGGTATCCGGTGGCGAAGACGATGACGTCGGCCTCGATGGTCTCGCGCTGTCCGGTCGGCATGAACTCGACGTCGACGGCGACGCCGTCGTCGAGCCGGCGCAGGTCCGCCAGCCGGGAGGCACGCATGATGCGCAACCGCTCCCGGCCGTGCACCTTCTCCTGGTAGACGCGGCGGTACAACTCGTCGATGAGGCCGATGTCGACCACCGAGTAGTTCGTGCTTCGGTGATAGGCGTTGAGCATCTCCTTCACCGGGGTCGGGGACTCGTAGAAGTCATCGACGGCGGCCGGGTCGAAGATCTGGTTCGCGAACGCGCTGTTGTCCGCCGGGCTGTATCCGTAGCGGGCGAAGACGGCCATCACCTCCGCCTGCGGATATCGGGTGTGCAGGAACTCGGTGACCTCGGCCGCGCTCTGTCCCGCGCCCACGACGACGAACCGCTGGCGCACCGCAGCGGGCATGTCGGCCACCCGGTTCAGCAGGTCGTAATTGTGCCAGACTCGCTCGCCCAGCTCGATGCCGGGCGGCGGGCTCGGTTCGAGCCCGACGGCGACGACGACGTTGCGGGCCCGACGGACGATCGTCTCGCCGGTGTCGCCGCGCACGCTGACGACGTCGATCAGCGCGATCTCACCGCCCACCAGCACGGGCCGTAGGTCGACCACCCGGGTGTCGTATTCGACCATGTCGTCCACCCGGTGGGCGGCCCATTCCAGGTAGTCGTGGAATTCCTGGCGCAGCGGGAACATGGTCTTGTGGTTGATGAAGTCGACCAGTCGGTTCCGTTCGTGCAGGAAGGAAAGATAGCCGAAGTCGCTGACCGGATTGCGCAGCGTCACCAGGTCTTTGAGATAGCAGACCTGCATGGTGGCTCCTTCGAGGAGCATGCCGCGGTGCCAACCGAAGCGGGGTTGTTGCTCCAGAAACGACACCCGTAGTGCTGCCGCGGGGGACACGGTCGCGTTGTGTTCCCTGGCGGCGATCGCCAGAGCCAGGTTCGAAGGACCAAAACCGACTCCGACGATGTCCCAAATGCCGAGGTCTGCGGACGCCGGACGTCTTGCCACAGCCGATCCTCCGGTCTCCGGGCGCACCGACTAACTGTCGGTAGCAAAATTGGCGCGCTCAGTAATTTTAAGTAAACCTAACTTATCTTCCGAGGGTCGCCGTGACGTGTCAAGCGGTCTGCCGGCGCCGACGCGGCGATGCCCTGGCGGTCGGGGCCGCCGAATCGACGACCTTTCGATGACGTTGATTGGTGATCGCCGCCCGGCGCGGATGGCGGGCGGGGCTCTGGACGCGACGGGCGTTGCCGGGCTAGCGTCCGGCTCAATAAAGTTAGCCTAGCCAAAGTTAGGCTGACTTAACCATCGACAGATTGTGGGGCGAGAAGTGCGGATAGTGGCGAAGTGCAGATAGTGGCGGAGGGTGGGCCGCTCGCGCTAACCCCGGCCGCCGTGACGGCGTCCACGGCGCCGCCGGCCCGGATCGGCCCACGTGGCCGGCACTCGGGGCGCGTCCGCCTGGCGGGCCTGGCGGCGGCGGTGCTCGCGCTGGCCGGGATGTGCCTGCTCAGCCTGCGGGTAGGCGCAAACCATCTGCCGTTCGCCGTGGTCTGGCGGGTGCTGTGGCACGACGACGGCTCGTCGGCCGCCACCATCGTGCACGATCTGCGGATCCCTCGCACCCTGCTCGGCCTGGCCGTCGGCGCCGCGCTGGGGGTGGCCGGCGCGCTCACCCAGGCGCTGACCCGCAACGACCTGGCCGAACCGGGGCTGCTCGGCGTCAACATGGGGGCCTCCGCCGCTGTCGTCGTGGGGATCTCGGTGTTCGGTGTGACGAGCCCGGCCGGCTACGTGTGGTTCGCCTTCGTCGGTGCCGGGGTCACCTCGGTAGCCGTCTTCGCGATCGGTTCGGCCGGTCGCGGTGCCGCGACACCGGCCACCCTGGTGGTGGCGGGCGCGGCGGCGACCGCCCTGCTCGGCGCGTTCGTCAACGCCGTCCAACTGCTCGACGTCACGACGTTCGACCAGATGCGGTTCTGGGACGTCGGCTCCCTGTCCGCGCCGGGCGCCCCCGCCCTCGCGGCCACCTGGCCGTTCATCGTGGTCGGCATCCTGCTGGCGGTCGGCCTCGCCCGCCCGTTGAACGCACTCGCCCTCGGTGACCAGTCCGCCCACGCGCTGGGCGCCCACCCACACCGGGCCCGGGCGAGAGGAGCGCTCGCCATGGTCCTGCTGTGTGGGGCGGCGACCGCCGCCGCTGGTCCGATCACCTTCGTCGGCTTGGCCGTCCCGCACGCGGCGCGGGCGATCGCCGGGCCGGACCACCGGTGGGTCCTGCCGTACTCCGGCGTACTCGCCGCGATCCTGCTGATCGGGGCGGACCTGGTCGGGCGGGTGATCATCGCCCCGGGGGAACTGCGGGTCGGGGTCGTCGCCGCCTTCGTCGGCGCGCCGGTCTTCATCGCGTTGTGCCGCCGAGCCCGCCTGGCCCAACCGTGACGGGCCCCGCGCTCGGCGGCTTCGCGCCGGCCGGCGAGCCGCGCTGGCCGTCGGGCCGCCAGCGGGTCCGGCGGTTCGGCGGCGATGCCGTGTCCGTGCGGATCTCGCCGCGGGCCGTCGCGGTCAGCGTCGGGCTCGGCGTGGTGATCGTGGCCGCCGGGCTGGTGGCGTTGACCACGGGCGACTACCCGATCCCGGTCGGGGATGTGCTCCGCGCCCTGCTCGGGCACGCCGACGGCGGGACGGACTTCGTCGTCAACTCCCTGCGGCTGCCCCGCCTGGTGACCGGCTTGCTGGTGGGCGCCGCGCTGGCGCTGAGCGGATCGATCTTCCAGAGCGTGTCGAACAACCTGCTCGGCAGCCCGGACATCCTCGGATTCACCACCGGCTCGGCCACCGGGGCGCTCGTCGTCCTGCTGGTGCTGCGCGGAAACGCGGCGGAGGCGTCGCTCGGCGCGGTGGCCGGCGGCCTGCTCACCGGCGCGCTGGTCTACGCGCTGTCCCGCCGCCACGGGCTGGCCGGACCGCGCCTGATCCTGATCGGGATCGCGGTCGGCGCGCTGCTCATCTCGGTCAACTCCTACCTGATCACCCGGGCGACACTGGCCGCCGCGGTGGCCGCCCAGGTGTGGCTGATCGGCAGCCTGAACAGTCGGGGGTGGGACCAGGCCTGGCCGCTGGCCCTCGCCCTGGTGATCCTGATGCCCGTCGCCCTGTTCCACGGCCGGCGGCTGGCCTACCTGGAGATGGGCCGGGAGACCGCCCAGACGCTCGGCGTGGACGTCGAGCGCAGCCGGCTCCTGCTGCTCGCGGTGGGAGCGGCGCTGGCCGCCACGGCGACGGCCGCCGCCGGGCCGGTCGGGTTCGTCGCGCTCACCGCGCCGCCGCTGGCTCGCCGGCTCACCGCCGCGCCGGCGCCGCCGCTGGTATCGACCGCGCTCGCGGGAGCCGCGCTGGTCGCGGTCGGCGACCTCGCGGCCCAACGCCTGTTCGCCCCCGTCCAACTGCCGGTCGGCGTGGCCACCGGTGCCGTCGGTGGGGTGTATCTCGCCGCCCTGCTGCTTCGGCGGCGGGCGTGACGGGCGTGACGGGCGTGACGGGCGCGGTCGGCGCGTCGGTCCGGCTGGACGGGACGCCCGCGAAGAGGTTGACGTTGCGCAGGTACTTAGGTTAGCTATACCTAATATGTCGGGTGGACGGTCACCGCCCGCCGTCGCCGATCACACGGGCTGCGGGCCTTCAGCCCGTCGCCCCGACCCGTGGCCCACCAGCCCGGGCGGTGTGGTCGGACGACGCGGGCCCGATCCAGTCAAGGGCGGTGCGCGTGAACGGCTCGACCGGCAGCCGGCTGCTGTGGACGCGGCTGCGCGGGCTACGGGGCGAGCTGATCCTCGGCGCGTTGGCCACGGTGGTCCAGCAGGCGGCGATGCTCGCCCTGCCCTGGTGCGTCCAGCGCGCACTCGACCGCGGCATCACCGCGCGCTCGGTGCACGGCACGGTCACCTGGGTCGTCCCCACGCTGCTGGTCGCCGTGGCGTTCATGCTGGGTGGCATCGGCGGCCTGTGGTGGTCGGGCCGGGCCGCCGCCCGCGTCGCCCACGGGCTGCGCGCGTCGATCGTCGCGCGGGTGGCGGCCTTCGACCGGCCCGCCCTCGCCCGCTACGGCCACGGTGATCTGGCGATGCGGGCCACCCGCGACGTCGACCTGGTTCGGCTGTGGGTGCAGAGCCTGGCCATCTGGGTCCGGATCGTGGTCACGGTCGTCGTCGTGCTGCCCGCGTTCGCCCTGCTCGACCCGTTGCTGCTGGTCATCGGGGTCGTGACGATCCCGCTGGTGGCGCTGGCGAACGCGTACTTCCCCGGCCGGTTCGACGCGGCCAACACGGGCCTGTCGGAGGCGTTCGGCGCCCGGGCCGACGCGGTGGACGACCTGCTGTCGGCCAGCGCGGCGGTGCGTGGCCTGGGCGGCGAGTCGGCGCTGGTGCGCCGCCATCACGACCGCAGCGCCGCCCTCACCGACCACACGATGGCCACCGCGCGCGTCTCCGCGTCCTGGACCGCCGTCCCGCCGGCCGTCCCCCGCCTCGCGATCGCGGCGGGCCTGGCCAGCGGGGGGACGGCCGCCCTGCACGGCGACCTCACCGTCGGCGGCCTGGTCGCCTTCACCTCGTGGATGACCACCCTGACGCTGGCCGTCACGATCGCGGTGGATCTGCTCTCCTCGCGTGGCCAGGCCCGTGTCGCGGCCGCCCGGATCGCCGAGATCCTCGACACGCCGGTCAGCGACGACGACCCGGTGGACGCCGAGACCCCACCGGCGGGCGGTGCGTTGGTGGCCCGGGGCGTGACGGCCGTCCGCGCCGGGCGCCGGGTGCTCGGTCCGGTCGACCTGCACGTCGCTCCCGGCGAGTTCGTCGCGGTGACCGGCCCGACCGGCAGCGGCAAGACCACCCTCGCCCGCGTGCTGTGCCGGCTGGAGGACCCGGCCACGGGCGTGGTCAGCCTCGGCGGGGTCGACCTGCGGCGGGTCACCCGGGTCGAGCTGGCCGGCCGGATCGGCCTGGTGCCGCAGCGGCCGCTGATCCTGGCCGGGACGGTCGCGGACAACCTTCGCGTCGGTCGGGCGGTCGAGTTCTCGGCGCTGCGCGCGGCCTGCGAGGTCGCCGCGGTCGACGAGTTCGTGGCCAGCCTGCCCGACGGGTTCGACACGGCGCTGGGGGAGCGCGGCGCGACGGTGTCCGGCGGTCAGGGCCAGCGCCTCGCCCTGGCCCGTGGCCTGATCGGCCGGCCGGGCGTGCTGATCCTCGACGATGTCACCGCGGCGGTGGATGCCGCGACCGAGGCCACCATCCTCGCCCGGCTGCGGGCGTGGGCGCCCGAGGTCGCGCTCGTGGTGATCTCGCACCGCCCGTCCGTGCTCGCCGTCGCCGACCGGGTGATCCGGCTCGGGACGGACGGCACGCCGACCGCCCAGGACGGGGCCGCCGGGCCTGCCGGCGCGGCCGCGGACCCGGCCGAGGGCACCGGAGATGATCACATCGTCGGGGTGGGAGGCGTCAGTGGCTGAGGTCCGGATGCTGGCCGAGGAACCGTCGACGGCGGGGGTGTTCCGGCGCTTCTGGCCCTACCTGCGCCCGCATCGTGTGATCATGACCGTCGCGTTGCTGGCCAGCGTCGCCAGCACGGCCGCGGTGGTGGCCGTCGCCGCGGCCATCGGGTGGGGCGTCGACGCGGTGACCGCCGGCGACCGATCCCGGCTGTGGTGGGCTGTCGCCCTGCTGACCGCGGTGGTCCTGGCCCGCCTGGTCATGCTGCGCTGGTCGGAGATCCTGCTCTCCGACGCCGGCGAACGGACGATCCGCGGTCTGCGTGACCTCGTCGTCGAACGCCTCGCCCGCGCCCCGCTGCGCTTCATCGAGGCCCACCGCACCGGCGACCTGCTACGCCGCTCGACCGGCGAGATCGCGGACCTGACGCTGTTCCTGCGCGACCAGCTCCCCAACCTGCTCGGCGTCACCCTCACCATCGGACTGACGACGGTGATGCTGCTGGTGTACTCGTGGCTGCTGTCACTGCTGCTCATCGCCCTGTTCCTGCCGATCGCGATCGCCGTGCTGGCCTGGTTCAACCGGGCCTCCCCGGAGACGTTCGGCCGGCAGGCGGCGGCGGACGCGGCGATGACCGCGACCTTCACCGAGTCGCTCACCGCCCAGGAGGCGCTGGTCGCGCCGGGGCGGCCGGACGAGTGGGTCCGGCGGTTCCGGGCCGACAACGACGAACTGCTGGCGGCGAACGACCGGGCCGTCGCCGTCCAGAGCCGGTTGGAGCTGTTCGGGCTGCTCGAAGGGCTGGCCACGGCGGCGCTGCTGCTGCTCAGCGTCTGGCTGGTGCGGGCGGGGCAGCTCAGCGTCGGCACCGTCGTCGTGTTCGTGCTCGCCACGCGCAACCTGTTCGAGAGCATGCTCACCCTGTCGGGGCTCGCCGGCCAGGCCCAGCTCGCCCGGGTCGGCCTCGCCCGGCTGGTCGACCTGCTGGACGCGCTGCCGCCGGCCGACCCGCCGCCGGCTTCGTCGCCGGCTCCCGACCTGCCGCCGCGGGGCGACCTGGTCGCCGAGCGCCTCCGCTACGCCTACGCGCCGGGGGCGGACGTGGTGCGCGACGTCTCGGTCGCCTTCCCGGCCGGCGACCGGGCGAGCCTGGTAGGCGTCACCGGATCCGGCAAGACCACGCTGGCCAAGCTCCTCACCGGGCTCTACGAGCCGGATACGGGCTCGGTGAGCTACGGCGGGATCGATCTGCGGACCGCGTCGCCGGAGCAGGTCCGGGCGCGCATCGTCCTCATCCCGCAGCAGGTGCACATCATCACCGGCACGCTGGCCGAGAACCTGGCGCTCGCCCCGGGAACGCCGGACCGGGCGGCGATGGCGCGGGCGGTCGAGCTGCTCGGCCTGACCGAGTGGGTCGCCCGGCTGCCCGGCGGGCTCGACGCCGACCTGGGGACGCGCGGCGAGCGACTGTCCGCCGGCGAACGGCAGATCGTCGGGCTACTGCGGGCCGCGCTGGTCGACCCGCCGGTGCTGCTGCTCGACGAGGCCACCGCCGACCTCGACCCGGAGGTGGCCGGCCGGCTGGAGACCGCCGTCGATCGGCTCCGGTCGGGCCGGACGCTGGTCGTGATCGCGCACCGCCCGGCCACCATCGCCCGGTTGCCGCGGACCGTCCGCGTCGAGGCCGGCCGCCTGAGGTAACCCCCCGCGGGTCGTTTGCACGTACGAGCTGGGGTTTTTGCCTGATAAGGCTGGACGCGCCCCAGTAATTTAGGTAAACCTAACCTTAGACACCATCTCAGGCCGCAGACCCGAGGAGACGGGAACCGCATGTCGACGAACCCGTTCGATGACGAAAACGGAAGCTTCTACGTCCTGGTCAACGCCGAGGGCCAGCACTCGCTCTGGCCGACCTTCGCGCCGGTTCCGGCGGGCTGGCGGACGGTGCACGACGCCGCCAGCCGGACGGCCTGCCTGGAGTACGTCGAGGCCACCTGGACCGACCTGCGCCCGGCCAGCCTGGTCGCCCGGATGGCGGCCGACCAGCCCGCCGACCGAGGGTCCGACCAGTCCGCCGAGGCCGGGCGGGAACACCGCGACGGAGCCGAATCCGGCGTGTCCCGGTGACAGCGCCGCTGGTCTACCACGAGCGGACGGTGCGCCTCACCGGCGACCCGCTCGCGGCGGCGGCCCGCCTCGGGCGCGGCGCCGAGGCGCCGTACACCGTCTACGAGCGCGACGGCGAGTGGTGCTTCGGCTCGGGTGCCCTGGCCGAGATCGTTCTGTCGTGGGACGAGATCCGCTACCGGTTCGGCGGCGGCTGGCGCGTCGAGCCGGTCGGCGCCGCGCCGCTGCGGGCCCTGGCCGGCGTGCTGGCGAGCGTCCCGGTGGTGGACTGGCGGGCGTGCGGCTGGGCCGGTTTCGAGCTCGGTTCCCGGATCGCGGGCCTGCCCGGCCCGCAGTCGGCCGAGTCGCTGGTCCACCTGATCATTCCGGCCCGAGAGGCGCGGCTGACGGCGGCGGGGGCGACCCTGCGCGCCGCCGACCCGGCCGACCTGGACCTCCTGGCCGAGGCGCTGGCCACCGCGCCTGCCCTCACCGGCACCGGCGCCCTCACCGGCACCGGCGCCGCCGCCAGCACGGGTGCCGCCGCCGACGAGGCGGCGCGGCTGAGCCCGCTGGCCGACCTCGAGCACGGCGCCGACGACTACCGGCAGGGCGTCGCCCGCGCCGTCGAGGACATCCGGGCCGGCCGGCTGCGCAAGGTGATCCTCTCCCGGGTCATCCCGGTCGACGGCGAGATCGACCTCATCGCGACGTACGAGCGGGGTCGGCGGGGCAACACCCCCGCCCGGTCCTTCCTGCTCGACCTCGGCGGCGTGCGCGCGGCCGGGTTCAGCCCGGAGACCGTCGTCGAGGTCGCAGCGAGCGGCCAGGTCTCCACCCAGCCGCTGGCCGGCACCGCGGCCTTCGACGGCGGGCGGGTCGACGGCGGCGAGGCCGACCGGGCCCGCCGGGAGGCGCTGCGCACCGACCCCAAGGAGATCTACGAGCACGCGGTGTCGGTGCAGGTGGCCCAGGAGGAGCTGCGGCGGGTGTGCCAGCCGGGGACGCTGGTCGTCGACGAGTTCATGGCCGTGCTCGAACGGGGCAGCGTCCAGCACCTGGCCTCGCGCGTCAGCGGCCGGCTGGCGCCCGGCCGCGACGGCTGGGACGCGTTGGCCGCCGTCTTCCCGTCCATCACGGCCACCGGCGTCCCGAAGGCAGCCGCCCTCGCCGTGATCAGGCGGGCCGAGCCGCAGCCGCGCGGCCTCTACAGCGGCGCCGTGATCAGTGTCGCCGCGGACGGCTCGCTCGACGCCGCCCTCGTCCTGCGCACGGCCTTCCAGCGCGACGGGCGGACCTGGCTGCGCGCGGGGGCGGGCGTCGTCGGCGCGTCGCGCCCCGAGCGGGAGCTGGAGGAGACCCGCGAGAAACTGCGCAGCGTCAGCCGTTTTCTGGTGGCGGCGCCGGCGGCCGGACCGGACCGGGAGGCGCTGCGGCGCACGGTCGCCGGCCTGCTGGAGGAGGACCCGGCCGACGTCGGCGACGAGGACAACCTGTTCGAACGCGGACTGGAGTCGATCGCGCTGATCCAGGCGGTCGGCGCCTGGCGGCGGGCCGGCCTGGAGGTCAACTTCGCCGAGCTCGCCGAGAACCCGACCCTCGACGCGTGGTTCAAGCTGCTGGCCGGCCGGCTCTCGGCCGCCGCGCCGGCCGCCGAGGGCGGCGCCGCCGGTGACGGGCCGCCGCAGCCGGCCGCGGCGAGGCCGGATCCGCCCGCGGCGGACGGCGGGGAGTTCCCGTTGGCGCTCATGCAGCACGCCTACTGGGTTGGCCGCGATCCAGGGCAGCCGCTCGGCGGCGTCGCCGCCCACCTCTACAGCGAGTTCGACGGGCGGGGCGTCGAGCCGGACCGGCTGGCCGCCGCGATCGAACGGCTCATCTCCCGGCACGAGGCGTTGCGGACCCGGATCACCGACAACGGCGGCCAGGTCGTCGAGGAGCGGTCGGGCTGGCGCGGGCTGACCGTGCACGACCTGCGCGACCTCGACGAGGACGTCGCCGCGGCCCGGCTTGCGGCCGTGCGCGACACGCTGTCCCACGAGATGCTCGACATCGAACGCGGGGAGGTCTTCGCGACCGCGCTCAGCCTGCGCCCGGGCGGCGCGACCCGGTTCCACCTCGACGTCGACATGGTCGCCGCGGACGCCGTCAGCTACCGCGTCCTGCTGGCCGACCTGGCGAACCTCTACGGCCGCCCGGACGAGGTGGCGTCCGCGCCGGCATACACCTACCGGCGGTACCGGGCCGAGCACACCGCGGGCCGGCAGGCGCAGGCCGAACGGTCCCGGCGCGCCTGGCGTGACCGCCTGCCCAGCCTGCCCGGGCCGCCCGAACTCGCGCTCGCGTCGCCGCTGGCCGCCGTCGGCGCCACGGCCGAGCCGCGGGTGTCCCGGCGGCACTTCCGGCTGCCCGAGCAGGCCCGCGTCGCGCTGGGGCAGGCGGCCCACCGCCGCGGCCTCACCCCGGCGATGGCCGTGGCGACCGCGTTCGCCGAGGTGCTCGGCGGCTGGAGCACCCAGCCCCGGTTCCTGCTGAACGTCCCGTTGTTCGACCGCGAGCAGGTGCACCCCGACGTCGACCGGGTGGTGGGCGACTTCACCAGCTCGGTGCTGCTGGAGATCGACCTCACCGACCGGGTCCCGTTCGTCGAGCGGGCCCGCCGGGTCCAGACCCGGCTGCACGCCGACGCCGCCCACGCCGGCTTCTCCGGCGTCGAGATCCTGCGCGAGGCGGGCCGGGCGCGCGGCGAGCGGGTGCTGGCCCCGGTCGTGTTCACCAGCGCCCTGGGCCTCGGTGAACTGTTCGACCCCGCCGTGCGCCGCGAGTTCGGCGACCCGGCGTGGATCATCTCGCAGGGGCCGCAGGTCCTGCTCGACGCCCAGATCACCGAGCTCGACGGGGGCCTGCTGGTCAACTGGGACGTCCGCGAGGACATCTTCGCGCCCGGTGTGGTCGACGCGATGTTCGCCGCCTTCGAACGACTGGTGCATGACCTGGCCACCCCCAGGCCGCTCGAGGCCGGCACCAGTTCGGCCGGCACCAGTTCGGCCGGCACCAGTTCGGCCGGCACCAGGTCGGCCGGCGAGGCGGGGGACGGCTCGGTCTGGGACCGGCCCGTCGACGGGCTGCTCGACGAGTCGGTGCGCGCGGTGCGCGACCGCGTCGGCGCCGTCGCGGGGCCGGCGTCCACCCGCCTGCTCCACGAGGGGTTCTTCGCGCTGGCCGAGCGCAGGCCCGGCGCGCCGGCGCTGGTGTGGGGGGCGACGGGCGAGCCGGCCGGCTCGCTGTCCTACGGCGAGCTCGCCGCGCGGGCCCGGGCGGTCGCGGGCAGGCTCGCCGCCCGCGGCGTGCGGCCCGGCGACCTGGTCGCCGTCAGCCTGCCCAAGGGGCCGGCGCAGGTCGTCGCCGTCCTGGGCGTGCTGGCGGCGGGCGCCGCCTACGTACCGGTCGGGGTGGAACAGCCGCCCGCGCGGGTCGCTCGGATCGCGGCGACCGCCGGCTTCAGCATCGTGATCACTTCGCCGGCCCGCACGCGGTGGCCCGACGGGGTGACCCCGCTCGGCCTGGACGGCACTCCCGGCGAGCCCGCCGAGACGGCGTCCGACCGCCTCGTCCTCGCCGCGGCGGACGACCCGGCCCGGCTGGGCGAACCCGCCTACGTGCTGTTCACCTCCGGTTCCACCGGCCAGCCGAAGGGCGTCGAGGTCGGTCACCGGGCGGCGATGAACACCCTCGACGACCTGACCGAGCGGCTCGGACTCGGCCCGGACGACCGGACGCTGGCCGTCTCCGCCCTCGACTTCGACCTGTCGGTCTTCGACCTGTTCGCGCCGCTGTCCGTCGGCGGCGCCGTGGTGCTGGTCGACGAGGACTCCCGGCGCGAGGCCGCCCGCTGGGCCGAACTCGTCGCCGAGCACCGGGTCACGATCCTCAACTGCGTCCCGGCCGTGCTCGACCTGATCCTCACCGTGGCCGGCGGGGCGGGCGAGCTCGGGGACAGCCTGCGGGCGGTGCTGCTCGGCGGGGACCGGGTCGGCGTCGACCTGCCGGCCCGGCTCGCCGCGGCCGTCCCCGGCTGCCGGTTCCTGGGCCTCGGCGGCACGACCGAGACCGCGATCCATTCCACCGTGTGCGAGATCGTCGGGGGCGGTCCGGTGCCGGCGCAGTGGCGTTCGGTGCCCTACGGCACGCCGCTGCGCAACGTCGCGCTGCGGGTCGTCGACGCTCTCGGCCGGGACTGCCCCGATCACGTCGCCGGCGAGCTGTGGATCGGCGGCGCCGGGGTCGCCCGCGGCTACCTCGGCGACCCCGAGCGCACGGCCGACCGGTTCGTCACCCACGCGGGCGCCCGCTGGTACCGCACCGGGGACCTGGCCCGCTACCTGCCCGACGGCACCGTCGAGTTCCTGGGCCGTCGCGACCAGCAAGTCAAGATCCGCGGCTTCCGGGTCGAGCTGGGCGAGGTCGAGGCCGCGCTGCTGGCCCTGCCGGGCGTGCGGGCCGGCGTGGTCGCGCTGATCGGCGGCGGGGCCGGCCGGCCGGCCCCGCTCGGGGCGCTCGTCGTCGGCGATCCGGGAGCCGATCCGGCGGACGGTCCGGCGGCGGTCCGCGCGGGCCTGCGCGGCCTGCTGCCGCCGCACATGGTGCCCGACCGTGTCGTCGCGGTGCCGGAACTCCCGCTCAGCGCCAACGGGAAGGTCGACCGTAGGGCGGCCGCCGAGCTGCTGGAGCGGGAGGACTGCGGCCCCCGGCCGCAGTCCTCCCCGCCGCGTTCCGACCTGGAAAAGATGATCATGCTGGTCTGGCGGGAGGTGCTGGGCGGCGACGCGTTCGGGGTGACCGACGAGTTCTTCGCGCTCGGCGGCGACTCGGTGCTGGCCACCCGCGTCGTCACCCGCCTGCGCGACGAGCTTGACACCGGTGAGGTGTCGGTCCGCATGCTGTTCGGCGCGCCGACGGTGGCCTCGTTGGCGCAGCGCATGCGCGCCGCCGAGATCGCACCCGGGCGTCTCGACCGCGTCGCGTCGATCGCCTGGGAGATCGCTGGTCTGTCCGACGACGAGATCGCGGTGCGGCTGGGCGCCGGCGCCGGCCTCGTGGGCGACGGCGCCGGCACCATCGGGGCCGAGCGATGATCCGCCGGTCGCTGACCGGCCCGGCCTCGCCGACCGCGGTGGACGGCTGGGTGCCCTGGCCGGCCGAGTTCGGGCGCCGGTACGCCGCCGAGGGCTACTGGCAGGGCGAGCCGCTCGGCGAACGGCCGCGGGACTGGGCCCGGCGGTTCGGTCCGGCGACCGCCCTCGTCGCCGGGCCGCCCACCCAGCCAGTCCGGCTCTCCTACGCCGAGCTCGATCGGGCCGTCGACGATCTGGCGGCCGGGCTCGCCGGGCTCGGCCTCGCCGCCGGCGACCGCGTCCTGATCCACCTGCCGAACCGGATCGAGTTCGTGACGTTGCTGTTCGCGCTGCTGCGGCTGGGGGCGATCCCAGTGCTGGCGCTGCCCGCCCACCGCCGCGTCGAGATCGAGCATCTCGCCCGACTGTCCGGCGCGGTGGCCTACGCGATCCCCGACAAGCACGAGGGTTTCGACCACCGCGCGCTCGCTCGGGAGATCGTGGCGGCGGTCCCGGCGGTGCGCCATGTGCTGGTGGCCGGCGACGCCGGTCCGTTCCCCGGGATCGACGCGCTCGCGGCCGCGGGCGCCGCCGCCCGCGCGGGCCGACCCGTGGGGCCGGCGGCGCCCCCCGACCCGGCCGGCGTCGCGCTGTTGCTCATCTCGGGCGGCACGACCGGAAAGCCCAAGCTGATCCCGCGTACCCACTGGGACTACGCCTACAACGCCTCGGCCAGCGCCGGGCTGTGTGGGCTGACCGGCGAGGACGTCTACCTGGTTGCGCTGCCGGCCGCCCACAACTTCCCGCTGGCGTGCCCGGGCGTCCTCGGGGCGCTCGGCGTCGGCGCGACGGTGGTCCTGGCGCCCTCGCCCAGCCCGGAGACCGTCTTCGAGCTCATCGCCCGCGAGCGGGTGACGGTCACCGCGCTGGTGCCGGCGCTCGCCCGCCTCTGGGTGACCGCTGCCGCGTGGGAGCGGCCCGACACCGTGAGCCTGCGCCTGCTCCAGGTCGGCGGCGCCCGGCTGGACGCCGAGCTGGCCCGGCGCATCCGGCCGACCCTCGGCGCCACCGTCCAGCAGGTGTTCGGCATGGCCGAGGGCCTGCTGAACTTCACCCGCCTCGACGACGGCGACGAGATCGCCTGCACCACCCAGGGCCGGCCGCTCGCGGCGGCGGACGAGATCCGCATCGTCGACCGTGACGGGGCGGACGTCGCCGCGGGAACCGTCGGCGAGCTGTGGACCCGCGGCCCTTACACGGTGCGGGGCTACTACCGGGCCGCCGAGCACAACGCGACCGCGTTCAGCCCGGACGGCTTCTACCGCACCGGTGACCTGGTTCGGCTCACAGCGAGTGGCAACCTCGTCGTCGAGGGGCGGATCAAGGACGTGATCAACCGGGGCGGGGAGAACGTCTCCGCCACCGAGCTCGAGGAGCACCTGCTCACCCACCCCGCGGTCGCCCAGGCCGCCGTCGTCGCGGCGGCGGACGAGCAGGTCGGCGAGAGCGTCCGCGCGGTGATCGTCACAGCGCCCGGCGCGGCGGTGACGTTGCGCGCCCTCAAGGCGCACCTGCGCGAGCGGGGCCTCGCCCGGTTCATGCTTCCCGACCTGCTCACGGTCGTCGACGAGCTCCCCCTCACCCCCGTCGGCAAGATCGACAAGCGCGAGCTGCGCCGCCGCCTCGGCTAGCGCCCCCTCGCGCGTGCCTCCGCGGTCCTGCGGATCCAGACGCCGTCTCGAAGCCGCACCACCGAAGCCGCACCACCGGAAGGACGTGCACCGTGGCCAGTCCCGACTCCGCGCAGCGCAAGCGTGAGCTGCTCCGCCGCCGGTTGGCGGCGGAGCGCCTGACGCGCGAGCCGACGGCCGGCGGCGTCCGACGCCTGGCGCGGACCCCCGGTGTGGGCTACCCGGTCACCCCGGGCCAGCGGCGGATGTGGTTCCTGCAACGGCTGCGACCCGACAGCGCCGCCTACACGATCTCGGCGGCGTTCGAGCTGACCGGACCGCTGGACGTCAGCGCGCTGCGCGGCGCGCTGCTCGCCGTCGCCCGCCGCCACGAGGTCCTGCGCACCACCTACCGGGTCACCGCGGACGGCGGGCTCGAACAGGTCGTCCGCGACGACGTCACGCCGGCCTGGCTCAGCGTGGACCTGTCTGCCGAACCTGACGAGGACCGCGAGCCGCGCGCCCGCCAGATCGCGGTGCGCGCCGCGCGCCGGCCTTTCGACCTCACCGCTGAATCGCCGCTGCGGGTGACGGTGCTGAGCCACGGCCCGGACCGGCACACGCTCGCGCTCGCCGCCCACCACATCGCCTGGGACGACGCCNGCTGGGACGTCTTCTTCGGCGACCTGCTCGCCACCTACGACCGTCGGGACAGCGGCGCCGACGACCAGCCCGGCGCCGGCATCGGCGTGCAGTTCCTCGACGCCGTCGCGCCGGACGCGGCCGGTCCCACCCCGGACGAGCTGGCCTACTGGCGACAGCGGCTGACCCCGCTGCCCGAACCGGTGCGCCTGCCCGCTCCCGCCGCCGACGGCACCTCGAACGGCGACGGCACCTCGAACGGCGACGGCACCTCGAACGGCGACGGCGACAGGTCCGGTGACGGCGGCGAGCCCGACGCCGGCCGGCAGACCGTCCACCAGGCATCCGCCGAGCTGGCCGGCCAGGTCCGGGCGTTCGCCGCGCGGCACGGCGCGACGCCGTTCATGGTGCTGCTCGCCGCCTACGGTGCCCTGCTGCACCGGATCACTGGCGCGACCGACATCACCATCGGCTCGCCGGTGGTCAACCGCGACCGCGCCGAGACCGCCGGCGTGCTCGGCTACTTCGGCAACACCGTCTGCCTGCGGCTCGCGGTCGGACCGGCCGACACGTTCACCGACCTGCTCGACCGCGCCCGCGAGGTGTGTCGGGGCGCGTTCGCCCACGCCGACGTCGACCTGGCCGACGTCGTCCGCGACCTCAACCCGGACCGCGCCGACGGTGTCTCCAGCCTGTTCACGACGATGTTCGCCGTCCGCACCCCGGCCGCCGCCGCGCTGCGCGGCCGGGACCTGCGCGGCGAACGGCGTCCGGCGCACAACGGCACCGCGCAGTTCCCGCTGACGGTCGTCGCCGAGCTCGGTGACGGCGGCGGCCGCGACGCGCTCGAACTGGAGACGACCTACCAGGACGGCGTGGTCTCACCGTCGTTCGCGCGGACCGTCGGCCCGCGCCTGGAACGGCTGCTGGCCGCGGGGCTGGTCCGCCCCGACACCCCGATCGGCGCCGTCGACCTGCTCGCCGGCACGGAACGCGAGCGCGTCCTGACCGCCTGGAACGACACCGCCGGGCCCAGCCCGGCCGAGTCGTGGACGGCGCTGTTCGCCGCCCAGGCCGAGCGTGTCCCGGACCGTACGGCGCTGGTGACCGCGGCAGGGATGGTGACCTACGGCGACCTCGCCGCGCGGGCCGACGCCTTCGCGCGGGTGCTGGCCGGCCGTGGCGTCGGGCGGGGGGCTGTCGTCGCCGTCGCGCTGCCCCACTCGGCCGACCTGGTCGTGGCACTGGCCGGCACCGGTCGTGCCGGCGCCGCCTACCTGCCCCTCGACCCCGACTATCCGGCCGACCGGATCGGTTTCATGATCGAGGACGCGTCCCCGGCGGTCGTGGTGACCACGCGCGCGCTCGCCGCGCGGCTCCCGCTCGCGCCCGGCACCGGCCTGCTGCTGATCGACGGACCCGAACGCGAACCCGAACGCGAACCCGGATCCGAGCCCCGATCCGAGCCCCGATCCGGGCCGGCGGCTTCGGCCGAAGCCTGGCCGCCGGCCGTCGATCCGGACAACCCGGTGTACGTGATCTACACGTCGGGTTCGACCGGGCGGCCCAAGGGCGTCGTCGTCGGCCACCGAGCGCTGACGAACTTCCTGGCGTCGATCGTCGAGACCGTCGGCATCACCTCGGCGGACCGGCTGCTCGCCGCGACGACGCTGGCCTTCGACCCGAGCACCGTCGAGCTGCTCGCGCCGCTGACCGTCGGCGCCTCGATCCACCTTGCCGAGGGCGACCAGGGCCGCGATCCGTCGGCGCTGGCCGGGTTGCTGCGCGGGGGAGCGGTCACGCTGGCGCAGGCGACCCCGTCGCGCTGGCGTTCCATCCTCAACGCGGACCCGGGGCCCTACCCTGCGGTGCGCGCCCTGTGCGGCGGCGAGCCGCTACCGCCCGACCTCGCCCGGGAGCTGCTCACCCGCGCGGAGAGCCTCACCAACCTGTACGGGCCGACGGAGACGACGGTCTGGGTGACGACGAGCCCGGTGCGCGCCGCCGCGACCGCCGGGGAACGGCTGGCGGTCGGCCGGCCGCTGCGCAACACCCGCGCCTACGTGCTGGACGGCGCGCTCATGCCGGTGCCGCCCGGGGTCGCCGGCGAGCTTTACCTCGCCGGCGACTGCGTCGCCCACGGTTACCTGCACCGGCCGGCGCTGACCGCGTCCCGGTACGTCGCCAGCCCCTTCGACGCCGGCGAGCGGATATACCGCACCGGCGACCTGGCGCGCTGGACCGCCACCGGCGAGCTGGTCGTCGCCGGCCGTTCCGACGACCAGGTCAAGGTCCGCGGCGTCCGGATCGAACCCGGTGAGATCGAGGCGGTGCTCGAGGGTCACCCGGGCGTCGGGCGCTGTGCCGTCGTCGTCCGCGCGGACGGGCCGGCCGGGCCGGCGCTGGTCGCCTACATCGTTCCGGCAGCCGCCGGATCCGCCGGCCCGGGGGATCCGGCGGGCCCGGCCGGCGACCGGACGCTCGCGGGTGAGCTGCGGGCGCACGCGGCGGGCGTCCTGCCCGGGGCCATGGTGCCGGCGGCCTTCGTGACGCTGCCCGCCCTGCCCACCACTCCCGCCGGCAAGCTCGACCGCCGGGCGCTGCCCGCCCCGGACTTCGCCGCCGCCGCCCGGCCCGGCCGGGCCCCGGCGACCCGGGCCGAGACGATCCTGCGTGACGTGTTCGCCGAGGTGCTCGGGCAGCCGGGCATCGGCGTCGACGACTCGTTCTTCCACCTCGGCGGCGACAGCATCCTGGCCTTCGCCGTGGTCACCCGGGCGGCCGCCGCCGGCGTGACGATCGCGCTGGCCGACGTGTTCGACAGCCCGACCGTCGCCGGCCTCGCCGCCGCGGCGGCCGCCTCGACGCCGGTGGATCCGGCGGCGGTACGTGCGGCCGCAGTGGATGCGGCGGCGGTGGATGCGGCGGCGGTGGATGCGGCGGCGGTGGATGCGGCGGCGGTGGATGCGGCGGCGGTGGATGCGGCGGCGGTGGATCTGGCGTCGGTCGACGCGGCGGACCTGGCGCGCTGGCGGGAGCGGCTGCCCGGGCTGACCGAGGTCTGGCCGCTGTCCCCGTCGCAGGCGGGGCTGCTGTTCCACCGCCTCGTCGACGGCGATGACACGCCGGACGTCTACGTCATCCAGTTCGTCCTGGACCTCGCGGGGGAGGGACTCGACCCCGAGCGCCTGCGCGCGGCGTCGCGGGAGCTCGTCGCCCGGCACGCCGTCCTGCGCGCCGCCGTCCTGGCCGACGGCGCCGTGCCGGCCCAGGCCATCCTGGACCGGGCCGAACCGGAATGGACAATCGTCGACCTCTCCGCCTGGCCGGCCGCCGAGCGGGCGGCCGAGGCCGAGCGGCTGGTCGCGGCCGACCGCACCGCGCGTTTCGATCTCACCGCGCCGCCGCTGATCCGGTTCCTGTGGGTCCGCACGGGCCCGGACAGCGCCCGGCTCGCGGTCTGCGCCCACCACGTCGTCCTGGACGGCTGGTCGCTGCCACTGGCGCTGCGAGAGCTGTTCGCGCTGGCCGCCGAGCCCAGCGCCGAGCCCAGCGCCGAGGCCGTCACCGAGGCCGTCACCGAGGCTGGCTCCGAGGCCGTCGCCGATCCCGGCGCCGTGGCCGACCCGGTCACGGCGGCGCGGCTGCCCGTCGCCCGCCCGTACTCGGACTACCTGCGCTGGCTGCGGGCCCAGGACTCCGACGCCGCCCGCGCGGCCTGGCGGGCCGAGCTGGCCGGCCTGGAGGGGCCGACCCTGATGGCCGCCGGCGGCGGCCATCGAGCCGCGTCGGCGAGCGGGACGGTGCCGATCCCGGCCGCCGTCGACCGTGCGGTCAGCCCCGAGACGGCCGCCCACCTGGCCGCGCTCGGGCGCGAGCGGGGGCTCACCCTGAATTCCATCCTGCGGGCGGCCCACGCGATCCTGCTCGCCCGGGCGGTCGGCCGCGAGGACGTCGTCCTCGGCGCGGTGACCGCCGGCCGGCCGCCGGCGCTGCCCGGGGTCGAGTCCATGATCGGACTGTTCGTGACCACCGTGCCGGTCCGGGCCAGGGTGAGCGCCCAGGGGACGTTCGCCGCGCTCATCGCCGAGCTCCAGGCGGCGCAGGGCCGCATGTTCGCCCACCAGCACCTCGGCCTGGCCGACATCCAGGCGGTGGCCGGGCACGGGGACCTGTTCGACACGGTGGGTGTGCTCGAGTCCTACCCGTTCGAGCCGGCCACCCTGATCCCGCCGGACGGCCCGCGCCTGGCGTCGGTCGACGGGCACGACGCCACCCACTACGCGCTCACCATCCGGGTGATCCCCGGCGACGGGTTGCGCCTCACCTTCGGCTACCTACGCGGCGTCCTCGACGACGCGACGGTCGCGGGCCTCGCCGACCGGATGCTCGCGCTGCTCGAGGAGATCGCCGCCGACCCCGACCGGCCGATCGGCGCCGTCGCCGCCCTGCCGGCGGCTGAGCGGAACCGGGCCGCCCTCCTCCCAGCGCCGCCGACGCCCGGATGGGGCGCCGACGCCACCCTGCCCGAGCTGTTCGAGGCCCAGGCCGCCCGGACCCCGGACGCGGTCGCGCTGCGCTGGCGCGACGCCGAGCTCACCTACGCCGAGCTGGACGCCCGGTCCAACCGACTCGCTCGGCTGCTCGCGGAGCGGGGCGTCGGGCCGGAGTCGATCGTGGCGGTGGCGCTGCCCCGCTCGACCGACCTGGTCGTGACCCTGCTGGCCGTCCTCAAGGCCGGCGGCGCGTACCTGCCGGTGGATCCGGCCTACCCGGCCGACCGGATCGCGTTCATGCTGCGCGACGCCGCGCCGGCCTGCGCGGTGACCACCGTCGAGACCCGCGCGGCGCTGCCGGCTCGGGCCGGCGTGCCCCTGATCGCACTGGACGACCCGCTGGTCGTGGCGGCGCTGGCCGCGGCGCCGACCACCCCGCCGGACGGGGCCGGGCGGGCCCGCCCGGACAACCTCGCCTATGTCATCTACACCTCCGGCTCGACCGGCCGGCCGAAGGGCGCGCTGATCCCGCACCGCAACGTGGTGCGGCTGTTCGCCGACACCCGGGAGCTGTTCCACTTCGGCGAGACCGACGTCTGGACGATGTTCCACTCGGTGTCGTTCGACTTCTCGGTGTGGGAGCTGTGGGGGCCGCTGCTGCACGGCGGCCGGCTCGTCGTCGTCGACCACGACGTCACCCGTTCCCCCGGGCAGTTCCTCGACCTGCTCCGGCGGGAGTCGGTGACCGTCCTCAACCAGACGCCGGCGGCGTTCGCGGCGCTGGTGGAGGCCGACCAGGCCGCCGGCCGGCACGACCTCGGCCTGCGTTTCGTCATCTTCGGCGGTGAGGCGCTCGAGCCTGGCCGGCTGGCCGGCTGGTACGAGCGGCACCCGGACGACGCGCCGACCCTGGTCAACATGTACGGGATCACCGAGACCACGGTGCACGTCACGTACCTGCCGCTGGACCGGGCCGCCGCGGCCGCTGCCGCCGCGGGGCGCCGAGGCGTGATCGGCGAGCCGCTGGCCGGCCTGCGCGCGCGGCTGCTCGACCGCCACCTCACGCCGGTGCCGCCCGGCGTGCCGGGGGAGATCTACGTCAGTGGCGCCCAGCTCGCCCGAGGCTACCTGGGCCGCACCGGCCTGAGCGCCACCCGGTTCGTGGCCGACCCGTACGGCGAGCCCGGCGACCGGATGTACCGCACGGGCGACCTGGCCCGGCTGGGCCCGGACGGCTCGCTGGAGTACCTGGGCCGCGCCGACGACCAGGTCAAGATCCGCGGCTTCCGGATCGAACCGGGCGAGATCTCCGCGGTCCTGGCCGCCGACCCGGCGGTGGAGCAGGTCGTCGTCGTCGCCCGGGAGGACGACGCCGGCCGGCGCCGGCTGATCGCCTACGCCGTACCGCGTGCGGGCCGGCGCGTCGACGGGCCGGCGCTGCGGGCCCGCGCCGCGGCGGCGTTGCCCGATTTCATGGTCCCGGCGGCGGTCGTCGCGTTGGACGCGTTGCCGCTGACCGGCAACGGCAAGCTCGACCGGGCCGCGCTGCCGGCTCCCGACCTGACCGCCGCGACCTCGGCCCGGTCGGGCGGCACGGACACCGAGCGCACGCTGTGCACAGTGTTCGCCGCCGTGCTCGGCGTCGACCGGGTCGGCGTCGATGACGACTTCCTCGCCCTCGGCGGCGACAGCATCATCGCGATCCAGCTGGTCAACCGGGCCCGCCGCGAGGGCGTCGAGGTCACCCCGCGCGAGGTCTTCGTCCAGCGGACGCCGGCCGCGCTGGCGGCGCTCGTCGCCAGCCGGACCGCGACCGAAACCGCCGCGCCCGCCGCGCCTGCCGAANCCGCCGCGCCCGCCGCGCCTGCCGAAGCCGCCGCGCCTGCCGAAGCCGCCGAGGCCGCCGCGACTCCGGTCACCGGGTCCGCGGGAACCCCGGCCGGCCCGCCGTCGCCGCTCGCCACCTCCACCGGACCGGACCCGGCGGCGACCGGGGTGCTGACCCCGCCGCCGATCGTCGCCCGGCTCGCCGACTGGGGCGGGGAGATCCGGCGGTTCAACCAGGCCTTCCTCGTCCGGACCCCGGCCGGCGCCACCGAGGCGGACCTGCGGGCCGCGCTCGGCGCGCTGGTCGCGCACCACGACGCCCTGCGGGCCCGGCTGCTGCGGCCCGCGCCCGGGGTGTGGCTGCTCCAGATCGATCCGCCCGGCGACGGCCAGGCCGGCCCCGACCCCGACCTGCTGACCCGCATCGACGCCGCCGGGCTCGACCCGACCGCCCTGCGCGCGGTGGTCGCCGCCGCCTCCGGCTCCGCCGCCGGGCGCCTCGACCCCGACGCCGGGGCGGTGCTGCGCGCGGTCTGGCTCGATGCCGGCCCGACGGCGCCGGGCCGGCTGGTGCTGGTGGCCCACCACCTCGTCGTGGACGGCGTGTCCTGGCGGATCCTGCTGGCCGACCTCGAGGCGGCCCACGCGGCGGTCCGCGCCGGCCGCCGGCCGGTCCTCGAACCGGTCGGCACCTCGCTGCGCGCCTTCAGCCAGGTGATCACCGAGCTCGCGGCCGCCCCGGCCCGCCTCGGCGAGCTGACCCACTGGCTGCAGGCGCTCGCCCCGGGGGCGCGGCCGTTCACCGAGCCGCTCGGCCCGGCCGCGCCGGCCGCCGAACCCGCGCTCGGCCCGGCGGCTGTGGGCATCGTGGCCGACACCGGACGGCTGGTCGTCGAGCTGCCGCCGACGGCCACGGCCGCCCTGTTCACCGACGTCCCCGCGGCAACCGGCGCCGAGGTCACCGACATCCTGCTGGCCGGCCTGCGCATGGCGATCCGCCCCCGCCCGGCGGCCGGCGACGGCGACGGCGACCTGCTGGTCGATCTCGAACGCCACGGTCGCGAGGAGATCACCCCCGGGCTGGACCTCGCCCGCACCGTCGGCTGGTTCACCAGCATCGCGCCGGTCCGGCTCGCCCCGGCGCGGACCGCGACCGCCGGGACCCAGGCTGTCGAGACCCTGGCTGTCGAGACCCTGGCTGTCGAGACCCTGGCTGCCGGGACCCTGGCTGTCGAGACCCTGGCCGCTGAGACCCTGGCCGACGTGACGGCCCGCCTGCGGGCCACGCCCGAGCGCGGCATCGGCTTCGGCCTGCTCCGCTACGCCAACCCGCTGGCCGGCCCGACGCTGGCCCGGGCCGGGCGGGCCCAGGTGCTGTTCAACTACCTCGGTCGCTTCCGCGCCGACCGCCACGCTGACTGGGGACTGGCCGAGGAGTTCGACGCCCTCGCGGCCGAGCCCGACCCCGGTCTCGGCGTCGGCTATCCGCTGACCGTCGACCTGGTCAGCGTCGAGACGGACGACGGGCCGGTGCTGCGCGCGACCCTCACCTACCTGACGACCGTGCTGACGGCGGACGAGGCCGCCCGCATCGCCGACGGCTACCTCGACGCGCTGCGGGAGCTGGCCTCGCTCGGGCGGGCCGCCGGTCCCACGGCGGCCGGCGAGCCGGCCGAGCTCATCGCGCTCCCACCGGCCGAGGTGGACCGGATCGCGCGCACCTTCCCGGCGCCGATCGAGGACGTCTGGCCGCTCTCGCCGTTGCAGGAGGGCCTGTACTTCCACTCGGCGCTCGACGCGACCAGCGACGCCTACACCGCCCAGTTCTCGCTGGACTTCGACCACCGGCTCGACGCCGACCGGCTGCGCGTGGCCTGCGCGACCCTCATGGCCCGCACCCCGACCCTGCGCGCCGGCTTCCTCGGCGACGGGCTGTCCCGCCCGGCGCAGGTCATCGCGCGCGAGCTGCCCGCCCCGGTCGAGGAGATCGACCTGTCCGGACTGGCCGAGCCCGAACGGTCGGAGACGGCCGAGCGGATCGCCGCCGAGGACCGGGCCCGCCCGTTCGACGTCGCCCGCCCGCCGCTGTTCCGGCTGATCCTCGTCCACCTGGCCGAGACGCGGTCCCGGCTGGTGATCAATCGCCAGGTGCTGCTGTGGGACGGCTGGTCGGGTGCGCTCGTCGTCGAGGGGCTGCTCGGGCTGTACGCCGCCGGCGGCGAGGACGTGGCCCCGGCGGCGGCCGGGTCCTTCCGGGACTACCTGCGCTGGCTGCGCACGTGGGACACCGCCGCCGCGCAGCGGGCCTGGCGGTCGGCGCTGGCCGGCCTCGAGGGCCCGACGATGGTGGTGCCGGCCGCGCGGGGTCTGCCGCCGGTCGCCCCCGCGCGGATCACCGCCGAGCTGCCCGAGGCCACGGCCAGCGCGCTGCGGGCGGCCTCCCGCGCCCACGGCGTCACCCTGAACACGATCTTCAACGCCGCGCTGGCGCTGGTGCTGGCGGCCACGACCGGCTCGGACGACGTCGTGTTCGGCACGACCGTCGCCGGCCGCCCGACCGAGCTCGACGGCATGGACGAGGTCGTCGGCCTGTTCCTGAACACCGTCCCGGTCCGGGTCCGGCTCGACCCGCGGGAGACGGTCGGGGAGCTGCTGCGGCGCGTCGCCGCCGACCGCCTCGACCTGCTCGACCACGAGTACCTCGGGCTCGGCGAGATCCAGCGGGCCAGCGGGCACCCGGTGCTGTTCGACACGCTCTACGTCCTGCAGAACTTCATCGACGAGGTGGCGAACGACCAGACCAGCGCCCGCCACGGGATCGTCGCCGGCAGCAGCCTCGACCACACCCACTATCCGCTGACGTTCGTGCTGTTCCCCGGCGCGCGGATCACCGTCCGCCTGGAGCACCGCCCGGACGTCGTCGCGCCGGGCCTGGCCGAGGGGCTGTTCGCCCGCCTGCTGGCCATGGTCGACGCGCTGGTCGCGCACCTCGACGCGCCGGTGGGCTCCCTCGACCCGCTGCTACCGGCCGAGCGGGCCCGGCTGGACCAGGTGGTGTCCCCGCCGCTGCCGATCGGCACGGACACCGTCGCCGACCTGCTCGCCGCGCGGGCCGCGCGGATCGGCGAGTCGGTCGCGCTGGTCCTCGGCGAGCAGCGGCTGACCTACCGCGACCTCGACGACCGGGTGAACCGCCTGGCGCGGCTGCTGATCGCGCACGGCGCCGGCCCGGAGACGGTGGTGGCACTCGGGCTCGGGCGGACGGTCGACATGGTCGTCGCGCTGTTCGCCGTGCTGCGCACCGGCGCCGCGTACCTGCCGCTCGAACTGGACCATCCGCCGGCGCGCCTGCTGGAGATGGTGGCCGACGGCGGGGCCGCGCTGCTGGTCACGAGCCAGGCGACCGGCCGCTACCTGGCCGGCGGCGCGCAGGTGCCCGGCGCGGCGGACGCCCACGATGGCCCGACCTGGCTCGCGCTGGACACCGACACCATCGCCGCCGAGCTGGCCGCCACCCCGGCCGGTCCGCTGGCAGACGCCGAGCTCGGCGCCTTCGCCCGCGACCGCGCCGACCGGCTCGACCACCCGGCCTACATCATCTACACGTCGGGCTCGACCGGACGGCCCAAGGGCGTCGTCACGCCCTACCGCGGGCTGACGAACATGTGGCTCAACCACCGGGACGAGATCTTCACCCCGACGGTGGCGGCGACCGGGGGCCGGCGCCTGCGCGTCGCGCACACCGTCTCGTTCGCGTTCGACATGTCGTGGGAGGAGCTGCTCTGGCTCGTCGAGGGCCACCAGGTGCACATCTGCGACGAGAACCTGCGCCGCGACGCCGAGGGGCTCGTCGCCTACTGCGACCGCCACCGGATCGACGTCGTCAACGTCACCCCGACCTACGCGGCCCACCTGTTCGAGGCCGGGCTGCTGGAGCGGACCGAGTCGGCCGCCGATCCCGACGGCGATCCCGACGGCGCCCCTGATGGCGGCACCGACGGCGACCCGGGGGATGGTCACCGGCACCGGCCGGCCCTGGTCATGCTGGGCGGCGAGGCCGTGCCCGACTCCCTCTGGACCCGGCTGCGGACCACCGACGGGACGGCCGGCTACAACCTGTACGGGCCGACCGAATACACGATCAACACCCTCGGCGCCGCGACGGCCGACAGCCCGACCCCGACCGTCGGGCGGCCGATCCGCAACACCGCGGTCCACGTGCTCGACCGCTGGCTGCGCCCGGTCCCGGACGGCGTGGCCGGCGAGCTGTACATCTCCGGCGACGGCCTCGCCCGCGGCTACCTCGACCAGCCCGGCCTGACCGCGACCCGCTTCGTGGCCGACCCGGCCCGGCCGGGCGGGCGGATGTACCGCACCGGGGACCTGGTGACCCGCCGGCCCGACGACGGCAACCTCGACTTCCTCGGCCGCACCGACGACCAGGTCAAGATCCGCGGCCACCGGATCGAGCTCGGCGAGGTCACCGCCGCCCTCGACGGGCACGAGGCGGTCAGCCAGTCCGCCGTCATCGCGGCGGCGGACCCGGTGACGCCGGGCGCGAAGCGGCTCGTCGCCTACGTCGTGCCGGCGGGACCCTCGGCCGCCGAGGTGGCGGCCATCGAGGACGAGCAGGTCGGCGAGTGGCGACAGCTCTACAGCGACGAGTACGAGCGGATCCCCACCGCCGTGACCGTCGAGGACTTCGCCGGGTGGGACTCCAGCTACGACGGGCAGCCGATCCCGCTGGCGGACATGCGCGAGTGGCGGGCGGCCACCGTCGACCGGATCCGGGCGCTCGCGCCCCGGCGGGTGCTGGAGATCGGCCTCGGCACCGGCCTGCTGCTCGGCCCGCTCGCGCCGGAGTGCGAGGCGTACTGGGGAACGGACTTCGCCGCCCCCGTCATCGCGAAGCTGCGCGCGGAGATCGCCGCCGACCCCGCCCGTTTCGGCCGGGTCGAACTGCGCCAGCAGCCGGCCCACCGCACTGACGGGCTGCCCACCGGCTACTTCGACACGATCATCATCAACTCGGTCATCCAGTACTTCCCGAGCGCCGACTACCTGCGCACGGTGCTGCTCGGCGCGCTCGACCTGCTGGCCCCGGGTGGATCGCTGCTCGTCGGCGACGTCCGTGACCTGGGCCGGCTGCGCGCGTTCCACGCCGCGCTCGAGCTCGCCCGCTCCGGCGCCGGCGCGGATCCGGCCCGGCTCGCGGCGGCCGTCGACCGGCGCCTGCTGCTGGAGAAGGAGCTCGTCGTCGCGCCCGCGTTCTTCCACGCGCTGGCCGCCGACGCCGGCGCCGAGGCGTGCGTGCGGGTCAAGCGTGGCCGCCACCGCAACGAACTCACCCGGCACCGCTACGACGTCGTGCTGCGCCGCGCGGCGGCGGACCGCCCGACCCCGACCGGCGCCGGCGCCGACCTCCGCCTGAGCTGGGGGGCAGATGTAGGCGGCCTCGACGGGCTCGCCGCGATCATCGGCGCCCGCCGGCCGGCCCGGGTGACCCTGACCGCCGTCCCCGACGCCCGCATCGCCGCCGAACTCGCCGCGAGCAGAGCCGTCGACCTGGCCGCGAGCTCAGCCGTCGAACTTGCCGCGGTCGCGGCCAGCGGCTCGGCCGGCGAGGCCGAGGCGGGGGGCGGCACCGTCGAGCCCGAGGACGTCTACGCGCTGGCCGACACCCTCGGCTACGAAGCGGCGCTCGCGGCGCGGCCAGACGACCCCGGGCTGCTCGACGCCGTGCTCGTGCGCGGCTCGGGGGCCGCGGCCCTGCCCGTCGGCGTCCCCGGCGCCCGTGACGTCCGCCCGGACGACCGGGCGGCGCCCACGAACGACCCGACGGCCGCCCGGGCCGCCGGGGCGCTGGTTGCACGCCTGCGCACCGATCTTGCGGCGGTGCTGCCCGACTACCTGGTGCCGGCGGCGTTCGTGCCGCTGCCGGCGATCCCCCGCAACGCCAACGGCAAGCTTGACGTGGCCGCCCTGCCGCCGGCCGAGCCGGTGGCGGCGAGCTCCGGCCGGGCACCGGCCACGGAGCTCGAGCGCACCCTGGCCGAGCTGTTCGCCGACGTTCTCGGTCTGCCCGAGGCCGGGGCGGAGGACGACTTCTTCGCCCTGGGCGGCCATTCCCTGCTCGCGACCCGCGTGGTCAGCCGGGCCCGGGGGGCGCTCGAGGTCGACCTGGCCATCCGCGACCTGTTCGAGGCACCGACGGTGGAGGCGCTGGCGGCCCGACTGGCCGACCGCGTCGCCGCCGCGTCCACCGCCGCGCCGACCGCGGGGCGCCCGGCGCTGGTCGCGGGCCAGCGACCCGAACGGATCCCGCTCTCCCCGGCGCAGCGTCGGCTGTGGCTCGTCGAGGCGTTGTCCGGCGGGAACGACGCCTACAACTACCCGATCGTTCTGCGCGTCGGCGCCCGCCTCGACGTCGACGCGCTGCGCGCCGCCGTCACCGACCTGCTCGGGCGGCACGAGGCCCTGCGGACGGTCGTCGTCGCCGCCGTCGACGGCCAGCCCTACCAGCGGATCCTCGACCCCGCGGCCGCGACCCCCGCCGTCGACGTCGTCGAGTGTGCCCCGGGCGAGGTGACCGGCCGGATCACCCGGCTGGCCGCCCACCCGTTCGACCTGGCCGCCGAGGCGCCGCTGCGGCTGACCGTGCTGCGCGGCCCCGACGACGACGTTCTGGTCGTCGTCCTGCACCACATCGCGACCGACGAGTGGTCGGACCGGCCGTTCCTGCTCGACCTGGACGCGGCCTACGCCGCCCGACGGGCCGGGCGCGCGCCCGCGTGGGCGCCGTTGCCGGTGCAGTACGCCGACTACACGCTCTGGCAGCGGGCCCTGCTCGGCGACCCGGCCGACGAGGGCGGCATGGCCGCCCGCCAGCGCGCCTTCTGGCTGGACGCCCTGCGGGGACTGCCGGAGGAGATCGCGCTGCCGCTGGACCGGCCGCGCCCGGCCGTCCGCGACGGCGCCTCGGGGCGGGCGGTCCGGGTCCTGCCCGAAGCGGTCGCGACCGGGCTGCGGGCGCTGTGCGCGGCGACCGGGACTTCCATGTCGATGCTCGCCCACGCGGCCCTCGCGGCCCTGCTGCACCGGCTGGGCTCCGGCGACGACATCCCGATCGGCGTGCCGATCTCCGGGCGGACCGACGCCGCGCTGGAGGGGCTGGTCGGCTTCCTGGTCAACACGCTGGTGATCCGGTCCGACCTGGGCGGCGACCCGAGCTTCCGGGAGCTGCTGGGCCGGACCCGCGGGACGGACCTGGCCGCCTTCGACCACCAGGACCTCCCCTTCGAGGACGTGGTCGCGGCGATCAATCCACGCCGGACGCCGGGCGTCAACCCGCTGTTCCAGGTGATGGCCGGCTACCACCACCTGGCCGGCGACGACCGGGAGCTGTTCGGCGGCCCGGTGACCTGGATCGACCCCGAGGTCGGGGCGGCCAAGTTCGACCTGGACGTGACGTTCGTCGACCGGGCCGCGCGGGGCGAGATCACCGTGCTGGTCGACTTCGCCACCGACGTCATCGAGCCGGCCGGCGGTGCCCGGCTGGCCGACCGGCTGCTCCGCCTGCTGGCCGGGATCGTCCGCGACCCCGACGGACCGGTGAGCCGGCTGGAGATCTCCGACGCCGAGGAGCGGGCGGCCGCCCTGCGCGCGGCCGCCGGCCCGCGGCGAGCGCTGTCGGCGCCGGGGACGACCGTGCCCGACCTGCTCGCCCGGGCCGTGGCCGCGCATCCCGACCGGACCGCGCTGGTCACCGCCGGCGGCCGGACGACCTTCGCCGAGCTCGCGGGGGAGGTGGACCGGATCGCGGGCCGCCTGTCCCGGCTGGGCGGCGACCCGGAGGCGGTGGTGGCGCTCGCCCTGCCCCGGGCGCTGATGGTGCCGGCGATCTTCGGTGTGCTGGCGGCGGGCGCGAGCTACCTGCCGATCGACGTCGAGCAGCCGGTCGACCGGCTCGCGTTCCTGCTGGCCGACGCGGCCCCGACCGCCGTCCTCACCACCCGGGCCTTCGCCGGCCGGCTGCCGGCCGTCCCCGCCCCCGTCCTGCCCCTCGGCGATCCGGCGTTCGGCGATCCGGTGTTCGGTGACCCGGACCTGGGCGGTCGGGCCGAGCGGGCCGCCGCGCGGCCCGACCCGGCCGGTGCGGCCAGCGTGATCTACACCTCGGGGTCGACCGGCGTTCCGAAGGCGGTCGTCGGCACCCACCGGGGCCTGGTCAACCTGTTCGCCTCGCACGCGGTCGACCTCATCGCGCCGGCCGAGCGCGCCGCCGGCCCCGACCGGGATCCGCAGCGGGTCCTGCACGCGGCCTCGTTCAGCTTCGACGGATCGTGGGAGCCGTTGCTGTGGCTGCTGGCCGGACACGAGGTCCACGTCGTCGACGAGCGGATCGCCCGGGACGCGGCCGCGCTCGTCGAGTACGTCGAGCGGGCCCGCATCGACGTGCTCGACCTGACTCCGACCTACCTCCAGGAGCTGCTGAGCCAGGGGTTCCTGCGCCCCGACGGCCACCGGCCGGGCGTGCTGCTGGTCGGTGGCGAGGCCACCCCGGCGCCGCTGTGGGAGCGGCTGCGCGCGATCCCCGGGATGGTGGCGCACGACCTGTACGGGCCCACCGAGTACTCGGTCGACGCCTACGGCTGGCACAGCACCGGGACCGGCACCGACCCGTCGGCCGCCGCCGCGAGCGCGGACCCGGGCTGGGCCGCGCCGATCGCCAACACCCGGGCCTACCTGCTGGACGCCGCGCTGGCGCCGGTCCCGGACGGGGTGGCCGGCGAGCTGTACCTGTCCGGTCCCGGGCTGGCCCGGGGCTACCTCGGCCGCCTCGGCCTGACCGCCGGCCGGTTCGTGGCCGACCCGTTCGGGGCGCCGGGGGAGCGGATGTACCGCACCGGCGACCTCGCCCGCCGCCGGTCCGACGGCGCACTCACCTTCCTCGGGCGCGCGGACGACCAGATCAAGCTGCGCGGCTTCCGGGTCGAGCTCGGCGAGATCGAACGGGCCCTGGCGGCGGCACCCGGCGTCGGCACGGCCGCGGTCGTCTTCCGCCCGGACGCCCCGCCCGCGCTCCAGCTCGTCGCCTACCTGGTGCCCGATCCGGCAGCCGGGGCCGGGGTCGGGAGCGGAGCCGGGGCTGGGGTCGGGCCGGAGCCGGTCGAGTCGGCCCGGGCCCACGTGGCCCGGGTGCTGCCGGCGTACATGGTCCCGCAGGCGTTCGTCGCGCTGGACGGGCTGCCCCGCACGGTGAACGGCAAGCTGGACCGGGCGGCGCTGCCCGAGCCGGCCGCCCCGGCGCCGGTTGCCGGCCGGCGCCCCCGCGACGCCCGGGAGGAGCTGCTCGGCGAGCGGTTCGCGGCCGTGCTCGGCCTCGACCGGGTCGGCCTCGACGACGACTTCTTCGCCCTCGGCGGCCATTCCCTGCTCGTCATGCGGCTGTGCGCGGCCATCCGGTCGGCGTTCGGCGTGGAGATCACGCCGCGGACGGTCTTCGAGGATCCGACGGTGGCCCGGCTCGCCCGGCGGATGGACTCCGCCGGCACGGCCCGCGCGGCGGTCCGCCGTCGGCGGCGTCCGCAGCACCCGCCGCTGTCGTACGCGCAGCGGCGCCTGTGGGTGGTCGGGCAGGTGGAGGGACCCAGCCCGACCTACAACATTCCCATCACCTGGCGCCTGGTCGGGCCGCTGGACGTGGCCGCCCTGCGCGCCGCGGTGCACGACGTGGTGGTCCGGCACGAGGCGCTGCGGACCATGTTCCCGACCGTCGACGGCGAGCCGGTGCAGCGCATCCTCGACCCGACCGAGGTGACGATTCCGTTCGAGGTGGTCGAGTGGGCGTCCGCGGCCGGCGGTGCCCGGCCCGAACCGCAACCGCAACCGGAACCGGGCGGGCAGGAGCTGGCGGACCTGCTGGTCGAGGCGGCGGCCTACCCGTTCGACCTCGAACGCGAGCCACCGATGCGGGTGCGCGTCGTCCGGTGCTCGCCGCAGCTGCACCTCGCGCAGTTCCTGATCCACCACATCGCGGCCGACGAGGGGTCCGACGCTCCGCTGGCCCGCGACCTGTCGGTCGCCTACCGGGCGCGCCTCGCTGGCGGTGCACCGCAGTGGGCGCCGCTGCCCGTCCAGTACGTCGACTACACGCTGTGGCAGCGGGAGCTGCTCGGCGACGAGTCCGACCCGTCCTCGCCGGCCGCCAGATCGCGGGAGTTCTGGCGGCGGGCGTTGGCCGGCCTGCCCGCCGAACTGGCGTTGCCGACCGACCGGCCGCGGCCGGTCGAGCCGAGCCACACCGGCGGGATCGTCGAGACGTCGATCGATGCCGGGGCGCTCGCCGCGCTGCGCGCCGTCGGGCGGGCGCACAACGTCAGCATGTTCATGGTGCTGCGGGCCGCCGTCGCGACGCTGCTGCACCGACTGGGCGCCGGGGAGGATGTTCCCCTCGGCAGCCCGGTCGCCGGCCGGGTCGACGAGACCGTCGACGACCTCGTCGGCTTCTTCCTCAACACGCTGGTCCTGCGGACCGACCTGTCGGGTGACCCGTCGTTCGGCGAGCTGCTGGGGCGGGTCCGCGACAGCGACCTCGCCGCCTTCGACCATCAGGACCTGCCGTTCGACCGGGTGGTGGACGCGGTCAACCCGCCGCGGCTGCTGGCCCGCCATCCGCTGTTCCAGGTCATGGTCGTGTACCTGACGGCGTCCGACGCCGTCGACGAGCTGGACCTCGACGCGGTCAGTGGCCGTCTCGAACCGGTGCGACGGACCAGCGCCAAGTTCGACCTGTCCTTCGACTTCATCGAACGGGCCGGGGCCGACGGCGGCCTGACCATCGGCGTCGCCTACAGCGACGACCTGTTCGACCGTTCCAGCGCCAGCCGGCTCGCCGAGCGGCTGCGGGACGTGCTCGCCGCGGTCACCGCCGACCCGTCGGCACCGCTGCGCGCGTTGGCGCTGAGCTGGCCGGCCACCTTCGCGGCCCCGGCGGGTGCCGACCGCGTGCCGCCGGCCCCGGCGTTGCCCGCCGGCGACGAGGAAGGGGCCCCGGCCGGGCGCGATCCCGCGAACGACATCGAGGCGGCCCTGGTCGCCGCGTTCGCGACGGTGCTCGGGGTCGAGGCGGTCGGCGTCGACGACGACTTCTTCGCCCTCGGCGGCGACAGCATCGTCGCCATGCGGCTGGTCACCCGGATCCGGGCCGCCGGCCTCACCGTGACCCCGCGGCTGCTGTTCGGCCACCGCACGCCCGAGACGCTCGCCACCGTCGTCACGCGCCGAGCGCCCGCTTCGGCTCCGGCGCCGTCCGCCGCCACCGCCGTCGCGGGGACGGCGCACACGTCCGACAGCGCCGTGGCCGAGGCGGGCACCGGGCCGGCCGCTGTGCTCCTCGTCCCGCCGACCCCGGCCCTGCAGGCGGCGCGCGGCCGCGGAGCGTCGTTCGCCTCCTTCTCCTCGCCGGTGCTGCTGCGCACCCCGGCCGGGCTGGACCTGTCCACGCTGCGCGCGGCGATCACGGCGGTCGTGGACCAGCACGACGTGCTGCGGGCTCGGCTCGTCCGCTCGGACGCCGCCGGCCCTGTCCCGCCCGGTGCGGCGACGGTGGGCGCGGACGGCGGACCTGCCTGGTCGCTGGCGATCGCGCCGCGCGGCAGTGTCGACGTCGGTCCCTGGCTCCGCCGGATCGACGCCGTCGACCTCGCCGCGGCCGACGGCTTCGACAGCGGGCGCGGGCTGGGGCTGATCTCGGGGCTCGCGGCGGCGGCCAACGCCGAACTCGATCCGGACAACGGGCAGGCCATCCGCTGCGTCTGGCTGGACGCGGGCGACGCACGACCGGGCCGGCTACTGCTGATCATTCACCACGCGCTGATCGACGGCGTCTCCTGGCCGATCGTGCTGGCGGATCTCCGCGCCGCGGCGGCCGCGCTCGGGGCGGGTGGGCGGCCCCAGCTCGCCCCTGTTCCGGTGTCCTACGCGCAGTGGGCGCGTCGTCTCGACCAGGCGGCGCGCACGGCCGAGGCGGAGGCCCGGCTGCCGTTCTGGGTGGACCTGCACGACCGGGCCACGCCCGTGGCCTGGACAGCGGCTTCGGCCGGGTCGGGCCAGGTCGGCCAGCCGCAGGCGATCACCGTGAGTCTGCCGCCGGAACGGGCGGCCGCCCTGCTGTCGACGGTCCCCGCCGCGTTCGGTATCGGCGTGGGCGAGCTTCTGCTCGCGGCGCTGTCCCTGGCCGTGGCCGACCAGACCCGACCCGGCGAGGGCGGCGCGGCGGGGATGGTCGTCGCCGTGCAGGCCCACGGCCGGCAGGAGCAGATCGTCGACCAGCAGGACCTGTCCCGGACGGTCGGCTGGATGGCCGAGATCTTCCCGTTCCTGCTCGAGCGGACCGCCGACGACGGCGCCGCCTTCGGTGAGTTCGCCGTGGACGCCGCCGTGGCACGGGTGCGCGCGCTCCTGGCCCAGCTCCCCGACGGCGGAACCGACTACAGCATGCTGCGCTTCCTCAACCCGCGGACCGCGCCGCACCTGTCGGCCGCTCCCACACCGACGATCTACCTGAACTACGTGGGTCGGCTGAGCCGAGGCGAGGTGGCGGACTGGTCCGTCGCCGCCGAGGACGAGGCGCTCTTCGCCGACTGGAACGCCGACTCACCCGATCCGTTCCCGTTGAGCCTGATCGTGCGAGTCGTCGACGGCCCGGACGGCCCCGAGTTGAGCGCGCGCTGGAGCAGCGGCCCGGATGGGCCGGGCGCGGTAGTGGTGGGCAACCTCGCGGCCGCGTGGCTGCGGGCGCTCGCCGCGCTCGCCGCCCGCGCCGCACACCCGGGGGCAGCGAAACACCCGGCAGTCGCTTCGGCCGGCCGCACCTGAGTCCACCCCACGACCGCGGGTCGGGATCGGCCCGCGGCTGAGCAAAGAGAGAAACGACAGTGCGAGACACGCCGAAACCCAGTGGGCGCAGTGCGACCGGCGCGACCGGCGCGACCGGCGCGGTCCGCGAGGAGATCCTGGACCTGGCCATCGGCCCGATGCCGGGCTGGGGCGCCGCCTGCGCGCGGGACATCATGGCGACGCTGAGGTCCGACACCGAGCCCTTTCCCTGCGTCTTCGCGGTGGGCGCGGCCCACAAGGGCGGGCTGCGGTTCGGTTTCGTCGAGGACCTGCGCGACGCGCGGACCTGGTCCGTCCTGCCGGACATCCTGGCCACGTATCTGTCGGTCTACCAGTCGATATCGCGCGACACCTCGCTGGTCGTGTTCTTCGGATCCGGCGGCGGGACGGCGAGGCAGGAGACCGACGACGTCCTGTCCTACGAACAGCGGTTCTGGTCGATCCTGAGCTACCTGCACGACAGCGACGGCGAACCCTGGCCGTCGGACATCCCGACCGACACCGACGATCCCGGCTGGGAGTTCAGCTTCCGCGGCACCCCCATCTTCGTCGTCTGCAACACGCCGGCGCACCGGCGACTGCGCAGCCGCAGCAGCCCGGTCTTCACCATCACCTTCCAGCCTCGTTGGGTCTTCGCCGGGCTGGAGCCGACCAGTCCGCGGGGCGCGGCCGCACGGAAGGTCATTCGCGAGCGCCTCGCCCGGATGGACGAGGTGGATTCGACGCCGTTGCTGGGCTCCTACGGCGACCCGGCCAACCGGGAATGGAAGCAGTATTTCCTGCGCGACGACGCCTCGGTCGCCGAGTCCTGCCCGTTCCACGCCGGGGCCGGCCGCCAACCGGCCGGAACACCCGCCGGGCAGGCGGGGCCGTCGCTGACCGAGTCGGGCGCGACGGGTCCGTTCAAGGTGGTCGTCAACCAGGAACAGCAGTTCTCGGTGTGGCCGCACGGGCGGCCCAACGCGCTCGGCTGGTTCGACACCTCCGTCACGGGAACCCGGCAGCACTGCCTGGACAGCATCGAGCTGACCTGGACCGATATGCGGCCACGCAGCCTGCGACGGCGGATGTCGGGACGCGGCGGCGACTCGTCCGGCGGTGCCGCGCGGGTGCGCACCGGCCGGTACGGCACCGTCGGCGGCCCGAATCCGGCGCCGGGCCGCGGGCCGGTCGCCACGAGTTCCGTCTGATCGGAGGGGACGAACCATGGTCACGAGCCGGCCTTCCAGCCCCCCGTCGGTTCCATCGGGCGACGTCGCCGGGGGCCGGACCGACCTCGCCCAGCGGGGAACGGATGCGGACGCCTTCGCCAGCGGGCGGGTGGACCCGCTCGTCGGGCGCTCGCTCACCGCCCTGGTGGCGGACGCGACCCGCCGGACGCCGGACGCGACCGCCGTCGTCGACCTGGCCGACCGGGCGGCGCAGGGAGCCGTCACCCTCACCTACCTCGACCTCGAACGACGGGCCGAGGCCCTCGCCGCGTCGCTGCGCGCGGTCGGCGTCGGCCCGGAGGTGACCGTCGGCGTGTGCCTGCCACGCTCGGCCGCCCAGGTGGTGGCCCTGCTCGGGGTGCTGCGGGCCGGCGGCGCGTTCGTGCCGCTGGACGTCTCCTGGCCGGCGCGGCGCATCAGCGCGGTGGCCGACGAGGCCCGGATCTCCGCGGTGGTGGCCGGGACGGCCGGCGCCCCGCCGGAGCTGTCGGCCGGCGCCGGCTTCGTGCCGCTGCTCCGGCTGGACCCCGCCGGCCGGCTCGCCACCGCCGGCACGTCCGCCAGGCCCGTCCCGGGCGACGCCCCGAGCTCCCTCGCGGACCCGAGCTCCGCCGGGGACCCGCACGCGGCCGGGGATTCGTACTCGACCGTGGACATGGAGAACCTCGCCTATGTCATCTACACCTCCGGCTCGACCGGGACGCCCAAGGGCGTGATGATCCGCCATCAGGCGATCTGCAACCGGCTGCACTGGCAGGTCGACCTGCTGGGCCTCACCGGCGACGACACCGTCCTGCACAAGGCGCCGCTGAGCATCGACATCTCGATCAACGAGGTCTTCCTGCCGCTGGTCGCCGGCGCACGCATCGTGATCGCGCCGCCGGGGGCCGAGACGGATCCGGGCACGTTGCTCGCGATCGTGCACGCGCATGCGGTGACGTTCTGCTACGTCGGGCCGGCCACGCTCGGGGCGATGCTCGAACGTCCGGACGCCGAGGAGGCGGGACGGTCGCTGCGGCACGTCTGGTGCGGGGGCGAGGTCCTGCGCGACGAGGCCTACCGGCGCTTCCGGGAGCGGTGGCGGGCCCGGCTCTACCACGGCTACGGCCCGGCCGAGGCGACGATCGGCGTGTCCTGCCGGGTGTTCGACCCGGATCAGGCCACCGCCCGCGTGTCGATCGGCCGGCCGAACCCGAACACCCAGATCCGGGTTCTGGACGCCGACTACAACCCGGTGCCCCTCGGCGCGGCCGGCGAGCTGTTCATCAGCGGGTTGCCGCTGGCCCGGGGCTACCTCAACGACCCGCGGCGCACCGCCGACCAGTTCGTGCCCGACCCGTTCAGCTCGGTCCCGGGCAGCCGGATGTACGCCACCGGGGACCTGGGCCGGTTCCGGACCGACGGGGAGATCGAGTTCCTCGGCCGGGCCGACAACCAGGTGAAGTTCCGCGGCTTCCGGGTGGAGCTGGAGGAGATCGAGAACGTCCTGTGCGGCCAGCCCGGCATCCGCCACGCCGCCGTCGTNGTCGTCCCCGGCGAGGCGGGCGACGGCGAGGCGGGCGACGACGAGCTGCGGGCGTACTGCGTGCGCGCGGGGACGGGCGGCCCGCCGAACCTGCGCGCCGTCCTGGCCGGGCAGCTTCCCGCGCACATGGTCCCGGACACCTTCGTCGACGTCGCCGAGCTGCCGCTGACCGCGGCCGGCAAGATCGACCGGCGCGCCCTCGCCGCGCCCGCCCCGCCGCCGCAGCCACCGCAGGAACAGCAGCCACCGCAGGAACAGCAGCCGCAGCCCACGACGATTCCCGCTGGAGGAGGAACCCGATGACTTCTGACCAGGCCACGACGCTGGCCGGGTTCGACGAACTGGCCCGCCGGGTGGAGGCCGCCCAGGATGGTCCGGACGCGCACGCGCTGGTGCGCGCGTTCGCGGCGAACCCCGCCTTCCGCCCGGCCGAGTGGGAGGAGCTGACCACCGAGGACGACCCGTACCGCCGCCCGGTCCGGCCCGCCGACCTGGCCTGGCTGAACTACGGCACCGCCCTGGGACCGGACGACACGCTCGGGCTCTCGGGCCTGCTCGGGCACCGGATGCTGCGCAACATCTACGACGCGGACCTGCTGTACCTGCCGCCGAACCGGAACGCGGCGGCCGATCGTGACGGCGCGGACTTCTACGGCGCGGCGAACCGGCTACGCGCCGCGCTCGCCCAGCCGGTCCTCGAACGTCACCTGTTCTCGTTCCTGGCACCCCAACGCCCGTCCCTGTCGGGCGGTCCGTCGGTCGACGGGGTGCTGGGCGAGCTGCGCGGCTACTGGGAGGAGCGCCGGGACCATCCGGGGGACGCGTTCGCGGTGCTGCGCGGCACCCGCGACCGCCGCGAGGCGACGACGTTCGCGCTGTTGCAGCTCTCGGCGTTCCTGCCCGCGGCACGCACGGCGACCGCCCGCGCGTCGCTCGGCGAGTACGACCCGGCCCACGCGGTCGCCCGGGAACTGCTGGTCGAGGACTACCGGCGCTGGGTGGCGGACTCGTCCGCGTGGACGGCGCTGCTCGCCGCGGCCGAGCTCACCCCGACGGTCGGGGCGTACTGGCAGCTGTACCTGAACACCTCGTTGGCCCGCGGCAACCATCTGCACCTGCTGTCCCGCTCGCCGTACCGGCACGCCGAACTGCTCGGCGCGTTCGTGCACCAGTGCATCGACGACGCGGTCGTCGCCACCGCCTGGGCGGACGCGATCGAGGACGGCCTCGGCGAGCGGCCGGCCCTGTTCACCGCGCGACCGTCGGCGGCCACCCCGGCCACCCCGGCCACCCCGGCCACCCCGGCCACCCCGGACGGCCTGGACGGCCTGGACGGCCTGGACAGGCTGGTCGACACGCTGCTCACCCCGCTGCTCGCGCTGTCCGGGGACGCGGCCCTGATCGCCTTCCACGCCGGCTTCACCGACGCCGCCGAGCTCGCCCGCCGGTGGGACCGCGACCTCGCGGACCAGTTGGCCTGGGCGGACGCGATCGAGGAGTACAAGGCGAAGGCGCGGGCCATCGACGCCTACCTCACGACCGAGGGGATCGAGGTCGACCTGGACACGTTCGTCGAGTCGTGCGACGAGACGTCGACGACGCACGTCCACGACGAGCACCGACTGGTCATGATCGAGTCGGGTGACATGCACTTCTGGAACAATGTCACTCACAAGATCGCACTGAGTGACGGCGACAAGATTCTCATTCCCAAGTCGCGGCTCCACGGATCCACGGTGCTGTCCGGTTCGTGCACCTACCACCAGCCGATCATCCCGGACGACATGTACCTGACGTTCTGATCGCGCGCCAGTCGGGCGCTCGGGGCGCTACCCGCCGGTGGGCTACTCCACCCCGGCTGGTTCGGGCCGCGGGATCTGCGGCTGGCGGTTGGCGGGGCCGTCCGCCGCGGGGTCAGCGGGGCGGCCGGGGAGGAAGAGGCTGGCGACGAAGCCGACGGCGGTCAGCGCGATGATCCACCAGTACGTCGTGCCGAACGCCTCGGCGACCTTGTCGGCGACCGAGCCGGGAAGCTGCACCCCCGCCGATTCGGCGAGGGCGCCTTCGCCACCACCGACGCCCGGCAGCCGGCTGGCGATGGCGTGCTGCAGCTCGACGGCGACCAGCGCGGTGGCCAGCGACCCGCCGACCCGCTGCAGGATGTTCAGGGTCGTGGTCGCGCGCGGCACCGCCGCCGGCTCGAGCGTCGCGTAGGCGGCGGTCATCGCGGGCATCATCGCCGCTCCGAAGCCCAGCCCGCGGACGAACAGCGACAGGGCCAGCAGCGCCTCGTTGGTGTGCGCGTCGACCTGGGTGAACGGGAGCGTGCCGAGCAGGGCGAGCGCCATGCCCAGCGGGACGACCGACCGGGCGCCGCGGCGGTCGACGACCCGTCCCGCGATCGTCATGGCGATCATGGCGCCCAGTCCCTGCGGTGCCATGAGCAGTCCGGCGTCGCTGGCGCTCTGTCCGCGCGCGATCTGGTAGTACAGCGGCAGCAGGAACATCGCGCCGAACAGCATCGCGCCGATCGCGAAGGTCGTGAGGCCCGCCATGCTGAACGTCCGGTCACGGAAGAGCCGCAGGTCGAGCAGGGCGCCGTCGCGGCGCAGGGCGTACCCGACGAAGCCGGCCAGCAACGCCAGGCCGAGGCCGATGCTGACCTCCACCTTCGCGGCCCCGAAGCCGCCGCCGTTGCCTGCCTCGGACAGGCCGTAGACGAGCGCCGCCAGCCCCGGCGAGATCAGCGCCAGGCCGGGTAGATCGAGGCGGTGGTGCGCCGAGCCGCGGTCGTCGCGGGGCAGCACGCGCCAGGACAGGAACAGGGCGAGCACGCCGATCGGCACGTTCACGTAGAAGATCCAGCGCCAGCTGAGATGGTCGACGATCAGACCGCCGACGACCGGGCCGAGGACCGGCGCGATGAGCGTCGGGACGCCGATGATGCTCATGACCCGGCCCATCCGTCGCGGGCCCGCGGCCTGGGCGAGCACGGTCATGCAGATCGGCATGATCATGCCTCCGCCGAGTCCCTGCAGGATCCGGAAGGCGATCAACGCCTCCGCTGACCAGGCGACCCCGCACAGGGCGCTGCCGGCGACGAACAGCGCCAGGGAGATGTTCCACATCCTCGTCGCACCGAACCGCTCGACCGACCAGCCGGCCAGCGGGATCACGACGGCCAGCGCGAGCAGATAGCCGGTGCTCACCCAGGAGATCGTCGACAGTGACGTGTGGAACTCGTTGCCGAGCGCGTGGATGGCGACCGAGACGATCGTCGTGTCGAGGATCACCATGATCGCGCCGAGCATCACCGTGACGGACAGCCGGATCAGTGCCGGGTCGAGCCTGTCGTCCGACCCGGGCCCGGGCCCGGGCGCGGCGGTTGCGGGCGGCGGGGCCGCGTTGGGTTGGTCGGGCACATTGATCTCCGTGGTGAAGGTGGCGGGCGCTGGGGACGGTCGGTCGAGTTCGGACCTGTCCGCTCGACTTCGGAGCCGATCGGGCAGGAACCCGGGACGTCGCCCCGTCGGCGACCGGACGGGACAGAGCTTGTCGCCGCCCAGCATCGGGCGTTCGTTGAGTGGTGTCAAATATATGATTGGGACCACGATATGGGCGGCGGCGTGCCGCTACGATTGAGGGGTGATCGAGGACGCTCAGGAGGCCGCCGGAAAGGTGGCTGCCCAGGGCGCGGCCACGCGCGGGGTGACGGCTGGCGGGGCGGCGGCGGGCGGAGTGACTGCGGACGGAGTGACGGACGGCGAGACGACGGCTCGCGAAGCGTGGCGCGCCATCCTGGCGTTGATGTTCAGTGGCGAGGCGCCCGGCCGGATGCACGCGGTCTGCCAGGCATTCGATCTCACGCCGGCCGCTTTCAAGATTCTTATGGTGCTGTCAAGCGGGCCGCGTCCGATGCGCGAGCTCGTCGAATCCTTCCGCTACGACCCGAGCTATCTGACCAGCGTCGTCGACCTGCTCGAGCGCCGCGGCGTCGCCCGGCGTGAGCCGCATCCGACCGACCGGCGGGCCAAGACGGTCGCGATGACCGAGGAGGGCCGACGCATTCTCGCCCACGCCCAGGAGCTGCTGTCCGTTCCCCCGGCGTCGGTGCAGATGCTCTCGCCGGACGAGCAGCAGCAGCTGCTGCGCCTGCTCATGCGCATCGTCGACGCGGAGCCCGCCATTCCCGCCGCGATGCGTCCACGCCCCGTCGCCTTCCCAGCCGACTGATCGCCACGCCCGGCCAGGCAGTCCGCGGCGGAGGGGCGGGCCACCCGTTCGGGNGGGGNTCAAGAAATTCGGGGGTTCGGCCTGTCAACCGGCCATCACGGCTGCTCTGATCGTCTGCGGGTGTCGTCCCGGGCGGCGTGACGGCACTCGCCGGTCGGTCTGCGGCAAGGAACGTGCTGGTGGCGGGCCATGGGCCGACCCGAAACAGGGGTGGAGGGCGCTTCCGGCAATGGCGGGCCGGCCGGACATAGGACGTTGTGCGCCCGGCCCGGGTGCCGGAGTTCCCCCGAATGCGGGCCGTCAGACAGGGTCGTGGCAACCAGCGCGTGGATAACGTGACCAGCGCCGGCAGGTTTCTGGAGCCGGTGCGCCGAGCCGCGCGGCCCGGGGCCGTCTATCCGTCGGGCCCGTCCCCGCCGACGGTAACGACACATTCATTGTGGGCTGCCCGGCGGCGGTCGTGACACCCGTCGCCGGGACCGCGCGCGCCACCGCCGGCAGCGGCAACACGATCGGGAGTGGAATGTGACACTCGTGCACGATACGCCGGCCGGGCATTCGGACCCGCCGGTGGACGAGGCCCCGCCCAGGGTCGTGAGGAGCTTGTTGCAGTACCTGCGGACGACGTCTCACAAGGACATCGCCGTGATGTACTTCATCGTCTCGCTGCTGTTCTTCGCGTTCGCCGGAGTCCTGGCGATGTTCATGCGGGCCGAGCTCACCCGGCCGGGCCTGCAGTACATCTCGAACGAGCAGTACAACCAGTTGTTCACGATGCACGGCACGCTGATGCTGCTGATGTTCGCCACGCCGATCGCGTTCGCGTTCGCGAACTACCTGGTCCCGCTGCAGATCGGCTCGCCGGACGTGGCTTTTCCACGCCTGAACGCGTTGTCGTTCTGGTTCTGGCTGTTCGGCAGCCTGACGGTCACCGCCGGTTTTCTCACGCCGAACGGTGCCGCCTCCTTCGGCTGGTTCGCCTATGCGCCGCTGTCGAACACCGCCTACTCGCCGGGTGTCGGCAGTGACCTGTGGGTGGTGGGCCTGACCGTCTCCGGTCTGGGCACCATCCTGGGCGCGGTCAACTTCATCACGACGATCCTGTGCCTGCGGGCGCCCGGCATGACGATGTTCCGGCTGCCGATCTTCTGCTGGAACCTGCTGGTGACCTCGATCCTGGTGCTGGTCGCCTTCCCGGTGCTCGCGGCCGCGTTGCTCGCCCTGGAGGCCGACCGCCGGTTCGGCTCGCACATCTTCGACGCGAGCAACGGTGGCGCCATCCTCTGGCAGCACCTGTTCTGGTTCTTCGGGCATCCCGAGGTGTACATCATCGCCCTGCCTTTCTTCGGGATGATCACGGAGATCATTCCGGTGTTCTCCCGCAAGCCGCTGTTCGGCTACAAGGGGCTGGTCTACGCGACCATCGGCATCGGGGCGCTGGCGATCGCCGTGTGGGCGCACCACATGTATGTCACCGGTGCGGCGCTGCTGCCGTTCTTCGCCTTCCTGACGTTCCTCATCGCGGTGCCGACCGGGGTCAAGTTCTTCAACTGGATCGGCACGATGTGGCGCGGACAGATCAGCTTCGAGGCGCCGATGCTGTTCGCCGTCGGCTTCCTGATGACGTTCCTGTTCGGTGGTCTTACCGGTGTCCTGCTGGCCAGCCCGCCGATCGACTTCCACGTCTCGGACAGCTACTTCGTCGTCGGCCACTTCCACTACGTCGTCGCCGGGCTGCTGTTCGCCGGCTTCGGCGGGGTGTACTTCTGGTTCCCGAAGGTCACCGGCCGGATGATGAACGAGCGGCTCGCGAAGATTCATTTCTGGACGATGTTCGTCGGCTTCCACACGACCTTCCTGGTGGATCACTGGCTCGGCGTCCGGGGTATGCCGCGCCGCTACGCCGACTACAGCCCGGCCGACGGCTTCACCACGCTGAACACCATCGCCACCGCGGGCAGCTTTGTGCTTGCGCTGTCGACGCTGCCGTTCCTGTACAACCTGTGGTCGTCGTACCGGAAGGGTCCGATCGTGACGGTGGACGACCCGTGGGGCTACGGCAACTCGCTGGAGTGGGCGACGTCCTGCCCGCCGCCGCGGCACAACTTCAAGACGCTGCCGCGGATCCGTTCCGAGCGGCCCGCCTTCGACCTGCACTACCCGGAGGTCGTCGGCCTCGTCGACTACCACGCGACGCCGGAGCTCGGCGGCGCGCACACGCAGCTCCCACGGCGCAAGGAATAAGAACGCGGCACCCGCGTGCACGTGAACCGCCCCGGACTCCTGAGAATCCGGGGCGGTTTCGGTTTCAAATGCGGCCCAGCTCGGTGCGGCTCAGCTCGGTGGAGCCCAGCAGCGAGCCGGCGGTGTCAGTCGTCGAGCTCGACGCCGACGAGCCGGATCTGGCGGAACGCGGCGAGCCGCTCGGCCTGGTCGGTGATCGACGCGCGCAGCGCCGGCGTGACCGACCGCCACGGGGTGACCAGGAGCCGCAGCTTCGCGCCCGACGCGCGGGGGCGCCACAGGCCGGCGATCTCGCCGTCCACGAGCACGGCGCCGGGGCGGCCGAGCAGTCGAAGCGCGCGGGCACCGAGGCGGCGCGGGTGAACCCCGGGACGGGCTGCAGGACCGGGGGAGACGTGCCGGCCGCCAGCTCCAGGCGGCACGCAGCGCGGCCAGCCGGAACGGCTGCTCGTACAGGTGGGTGGCCCGGCAGGGCCGGCAGGGGCGCAGGTACGGCTCGTCCATCATCTCCGCCAGCCGGCCCGACACCTCGCCTTCCGTTTTCCGGCGTCCGCCTCGGAGAAGGGCTCGACGGCCGCGGCAACGGCGGGCAGATCGCCGCGGCGGTAGATGTGCGGTGCCCCGGTTGCACGTCGGTACCCACAAGATCTTCGGCTGAGGTGTGCCCGGGTCTCTTCACCGCGAGTCGCTCACCGGCGGATCCCGGATGGCGCCTCCGGCGGTTCCGCGGAACCGCCCCGCGGCGGTTCGGCCGGCTCTGGACCAGCGTTGGCGTGGGCGTCCGGGCCGCCGCCCTGTGGGCTCGCCTGCCACTGCAGATCCCGATGATCCGTGCTGTTCTGCCCGCCTCCCCCCGCGCTACATAACGGCCGGCCGCGAGCAAGGTTCTGGTCCTGACCATCTCCACTCTGACCTGACCATCTCCACGCTCTCGACAGCGCGCAGGCGCTCGCCCGCGCACGCCTCACACAGCCAGGCCGCCGGCGCCGCGTGGCGGAGCGGTGGTCCTGGCACGCGCGGGTGTAACCCTCCCGCCTATCTGTACGGGTGAGGCGATAGATCGGCGACGATGGCGAGCTGTGAGGCGGTGGCGACCGGTGGCGGGTGGTCGGGTGTGGATCCGACGACGCACCCTGACGGAAGAGGAGGCGGTCGGAGGCGCCGGTGGTGATGACGGCTCCGGGGGCCGTGACGGCTCCAGAGGTGGCGGCCTGGGCGGCGACGGTGGTCGAGCCGGCGTCGGCGTCGGGGTGTTCGGGCGTCCCGATCCGCCGCGGTTGCGGGTGGTGTCCGATGACGTCTATCCGGGCTGGGAGGAGATCTATCGCGACAACGTGGAGCGGGTGTACAGGATCATGTTTGC
>NZ_JYFN01000044.1 GCF_000948395.1 Frankia torreyi
GAACCCGGCGAACTCTGACGTCGGAACCGGTGGATGGACACGACGTCGACGCACCACCCGATCATGAATGATCGGTCGCCGAGATGGCGGACTTCGCCAACACAACAGTGCCGCCACTCCTATTCCGGTGATGCCGCCGCGGCGGCGCCGACCACCCGCGGTCCGAACATGTGGCGCGCCGCACAAAGCGCTCCTCCGGCGCGGCCGGGGACGGCACTAAGGTGCCATATCAGTCTTTACTGACGCCCGTACGCGCGGAGTCCGACTGGCGCGGTACTCCGGTCCGTAGTCGTCGGACCAGTGGTCACGGCCCAGGCGACCGGGGTCTCCTCGACGTCGGGTGTCGTAGGGAAAGAAGTGGGTCTCCGTCGATCGACGCATCTCACGCTGCGTGAAATGCCGAGGAGATGCCGCATCCGCTGTCTCCCCTGCCACGGCTCCAGTTGTTCTCGGCATTCACCATCTCCGGGACCGGCGGCCATGGCCGAGTCGCCGGTGAACCCACCTGATACGGTGCCGCANTGCTTTCGCCGACGTGCCGGCCCGCCAGATGGCGGCCTCCGGGAGTCGTATGACCGGCGATCGGCGGGTTGCTAAATCCTTCGTCGTGAGTGAATACTTTTGGACATGCTGCTGGTGCGCCGGTCCTGGTACTGCGATCGGAGGGGTGCCGGGTATGGTCCACATGGCGCACCCCGAGGCGCTGGCTGGGAAGCGGCCGGCGTGCTGACGGGTGATTGCGTCCTGTAGACATGTCGCGCCTGGGGGGAATAAGTCGGATCCACCGTGCCCCTGCGTTACCGCCGGGGCTCGGCCGCCAGGCAGCGGCTACGGGTATCGCCGGCTCCGGTCGGAGCGAAGGCGGTGGGGCCTGGGTATGCCCGCCGAAAGGGAGACGTCGGCGGTGGGTGTGCGGAAAGAATGATCCCGGCTCGGAGGTGGTTTCTCATGAGTCTTCACCAGTGTGATTGTCCGCCCTTCTTCGTGCTGGCGGGGATAGACTACGCAGGCAAGTCATCAGCTATGCTCGAGCTGCGGGGGATGGTGCCGGAGCTACGGCTCCTCTCGATCGACAGAAGTTTTCTGGAGCCTCGGCACGCGCTGATCACGAAGCTTCGCGAGCAGCTCGTGAACGACGCCGCGGCGCCAGGCGGCGCGTATTCGGTGGACTTCCTCGCCGCCATGATGCAGACCGGCGTCGTCTTCCTCCGCGACCGTCTTCTCGAGCTGCCCTCCAGACCGCCGGTTCTGATGGACTCCTATTACTACAAGATTCTGGCGAAGTGTCGGCTCGCCGGACTCTCGGACCATCCGATGTTCGGCTGGTGGCGGGCGTTCCCCCGACCCCGGGGGGTCATCCTCCTCGACACGCCCGTCGCGGAGGCCTGGCGGCGCAGCGCCGCGGACCGGGCCCCCAATCCGCTGGAGTACCACGGTGACCGGCCGGACCGGGCGGCCTTCGTCGCCTACCAGGAGGACCTGCGGCGACTGCTGCTGGAGGAGGTCGGCGGTCTGCCGCTGCGCATGGTGACCGAGCACGTCGACCCGCGCAGTACCGCCGAGGCGGTCAGGAAGGAGTTGCTGAGTCTTGACGACCGATGAGTCTGACCAGGCGGGACCGGTCGCATCGGCGGAACCGGTGGAACGGGGGGAATCAGCCGGGCGGGATCACGGGCGCGCCTACCGGACCAGGGTGCTCGCCGAGCGCGACCGCCTGCGCGCCGCGCTGCCCGCGGCGGCCGAGCACCAGCGGATGGTGCTCGACGATCTCGTCGACCGTAACGCCGGCACCGCTTTCGGCCGGCGCCACGGTCTGGCCGCCGTCCGCACGCTCGACGACCTGCGCGCCGCGGTGCCCGTCCAGACCTTCGCCGACCACGCGCCATGGATCGAGCGGATGGCCGCGGGGGAACGGCGGGTGCTGACCGCGCGGGACCCGGTCGTCTACTTCACCAGCAGCGGGAGCACCGGCGAGCGCAAGAAGATCCCGATCACGGCCGACTTCATGCGGACCTCGTTCTTTCCCTTCTTCTATGCGGCCTGGGCTCCGATCGTCGAGCACTTCCCGGACACCCTGGCCCGCCCGGAGTACTTCCTGAACCTCAAGCACGACGTGGTCGCGGCACCCACCGTGACGGCGTCCGGGCGGCCGCACCTCGGCGCGAGCCAGGTGGACTTCGGCGCGGCCTTCGGTGAGCCGCTGTCGGCCGAACCCGGCACCCGCGCCCCGTGGATGAGGCTCCCGGTCGCCGTCGACGACGCCGATCACGAGCGCAGGATGTATCTGCGGCTCAGAATGGCGGTCGAGGCGGACGTACGGGCCGTGATCGGCATCAACCCGGCGATGGTGGCCGTGCTGCCCCACCAGCTCGCCCGGTGGTGGCCGGACATCGTCCGGGAGGTACGCGACGGCACGCTCGGCGGTGTGCGTTGCCTGGAGCCGAACCCTCGCCGGGCCCGCGAGCTCGACGCGCTCGACACCTACGCCGGCACGATCCGCCCCGCCCAGGTCTGGCCCCGGATGCGGGTGTTGTTCTGCTGGACCACCGGCATCGCCTCCCTCTACCTGCCGGGGCTGCGTGCGGAGTTCGGCGCCGACGTGGCGGTGCTGCCGGCGCCGGTCGCGGCGTCGGAGGGGCCGGTGGCTGTCGCGCTGGACCGGCACGGTACCGCTGGCAGCCTGCTGGTGACGGCCGCCGTCCACGAGTTCCTCGACGCGGACGACGACGTCACGCCCGACTCCGACACCCTCCGATGGGAGGAACTGGAGGCGGGCCGCGAGTATCACGTGATCTTCACGCATGTGGGCGGCTTCTACCGCTACGCGGTGGGGGATGTGGTCCGGGTCGTCGACCGCGTCGCGGGGGTGCCCCGGGTGGAATACGCCGGCCGGGGCACCCGGTCGGACGCCGCCGGCGAGCGGCTGCGCGAGTCGCAGGTGACCAGAGCGGTGGCGGCCGCGGCCCGCGCTGGCGGTCTGGAGGTCCGCAACGTCGCCTGCCGGGTCCGCACCGCCGGGCCCGCGGCCTACGAGTTCGCGCTGGCGTCCACCTCCCCCTGGAGCCCGACGGAGATCGAGGCCGCGGCCGCGCGCCTCGACGAGGCACTGGGCGCCGAGTCCCCCGGGTACCGCACCGCCCGTGCCGCCGGCCACCTCGGTCCGCCGACGGTGCGCCAGCTCGGCACCGACGCGTTCGCCCGCGACTGGCAGGCCCGCGTGGCCGAGGGCGTGCGCCCGACACAGGTCAAGGACCGCATGTTCCGCCAGGACGCGGCCATGTGGGACCGGCTTGTCGCCGAGCCTTTCAGCGAGGCCCGCAGGGCACCCGACGCCACGGGCCAGCAGGAACCGGCCGCCGCAGCCGTCGCGGCCCTCGAGCCGTGACGTCTCGAGGGCGAAGCGGCCAGGAGCACCTCACGACGTGTGAAAGGACAGACCATGGCTGATCTTGCGGCGGTGGAACGGACCGCCCTTCTCACGGCGGCACTGCGGGCCGCCGAGACCCGCCGGCCCGACCGGCTCTACGAGGACCCCTACGCGGCCGCGTTCGCCGGCGAGGTGGGACCCGGTCTGCTCGCCGAGGTCCGCGCGGTGACCTTCCCGGCCGGCGCGCAGCGGACGGTGCCCAGCACGCCGGACTACAACGCGATCCGCACCCGCTTCTTCGACGAGTACCTGCTCGCGGCGGCGGCGCGCCCGGACATCGAGCAGATCGTGCTCGCTCCCGCGGGAATGGACTCCCGGGCCTTCCGGCTGCGCTGGCCGCGCGACCTGCCGGTGTACGAGATCGACCGTCCCGCCGTGCTCGCCGTCAAGGCCGAGGTCCTGGCCGGGCGCTCACCCGGCGTGGACCGGCGCCCCGTCGCCGTCGACCTGGAGACGGACACCTGGACCGACGACCTGCTCGCGGCCGGGTACGACCCCGCGCGGCGCTCCGCGTGGCTGCTGGAGGGACTGCTCTACTACATCCCCGAGCCCGCCGTGCACCGGGTGCTGGCCGCCGTGCGCGCGGTGACCGTACCCGGCAGCCTGGTCGCGGCCGACGTCGTCAACGCCGCCGCGCTGACCCTGCCGAACATGGCGCCGCTGCTGGGGGTCTTCGCCGGCTGGGGATGCCCGTGGGTCTTCGGCACCGACGAGCCGGAGGCGCTGCTCGCCGCGCACGGCATCGAGGCGACGGCGGTCCAGCCGGGGGAGGCCGGTGCCGACTTCGGACGCTGGCCCGACCCTGTGCCGCCGCGCGCCGAGACGGAGGTGAGGCGGGTCTTCTTCGTGCACGGACAGCGCCGCGAGGACCTGGCACGCGAGGACCTGGCACGCGAGGATCTGGCACGCGGGGACCTGGCAGCAGCCCCCGGGCAGGTCGCGCACCCCGACGGGCGCTCCTGTTGACCGGCGTCGAGGCGGCGCTCATGTCGGCCGCCGTGATCGTCGGTGCCAGCGTCGCGGGGCTCGCCACCGCCCTGGCGCTCGCCCAGCACGGGCGCCGGGTCCTCATCCTGGAGCGCGCATCTCCGCCACCGCTGGGCCCCGTCGCCGAGGCGGCCGGGCGGTGGCGGCGCGGCGCCGTCCCGCAGGCTGACCACTCCCACATCCTGACCTCGCGGGGCGTGGGCACGCTGCGCGACCGTGCCCCCGACCTTCTCGGCATGCTGGACAGCGCCGGCGGACGGCTGCTGGACCTCACCACGGCGCTGCCCCCGACGGCGGCGGGTCCCCGGCGGGAGCCGCCCGACGCCGAACTCGTGGCACTGGCCTGCCGCCGCTCGCTGCTGGAGCTGGTGCTCTACCGGTACGTCACGGGCCTCGCCGGGGTACGCGTCGAGCATGGCGTGACCGTCACCGGGGTGGAGCGGGGCGTCGGCGGGCGGCTGACGGGCGTCACCACCGCGTCCGGCCGGTTCGGCGCGCAGATCGTGGTGGACGCCTCGGGTCGTGCCGGCGCCGCCCGGGGCTGGATCACGACGGCCGGCCTGCCCGTGCCGCCCGACCAGGTCCGGCCCGCCGGACTGCGGACCTTCAGCCGCTTCTACCAACGCGGGGACGGCCAGCTCGGCCCGCTCAACCGCGGCAACGCGGCCGGGCTGGTGTCCGGTCACTACGCGGGCGTGCTGCACCCGGCGGACGGGAACATCTTCTCGATCGCGCTGGGCTCGCTGCCCGAGGACCGCGCGCTGCGCGCACTGCACGACCCGCCGTCCTTCACCGCCGTCGCCCGCAGCACCCCCTGGGTCCGCGACTGGCTGGCCGACGGGAGCGTGACCCCGCTCACCCCGATCCGGGCGGCGACCGGTCCCGACAACGTGCTGCGCGGTGTGGCAGTCGCGTCGCAGTCGCCACTGGCCGGCCTGTTCCCCGTCGGTGACGCCGCCTGCACCACGAACCCGCTGTACGGACGGGGGATGTCGCTGGCGCTGGCGCACGCGTTCGCGCTGGCCGACGTGCTGGCGGGTGCGCCGGGCGCGGACCTGCGCGGCGCGGGGGCCGCGGGCCTCGCCGACGCGCTCTACCGCCCGTGGTTCGAGCAGTCCGCCATCGACGACGCCGAGCGCGTCGCCGGTTGGCGGGCGGCCGCCGGGCTGCCCGCCACCCCGGCGGCACCGACGGTCCCGGCACGCCCGGCGGGGCGGCCCGCCCTGGCCGAGATCGGCGCGGCCGCAGCGTCCGACGCGGCCGTCTGGCGTGGGTTCACCCGGGTGATGATGGGGCTGCGGTCTCCCACCGACGTGTTCGACGACCCGGATTTTCGCCGGCGGGTCCGCGACGCACAGCCTGCCCCTGCCGCCCGGCCGCCGGGCCCGCGCCGTGGCGACCTGCTGGCGGCACTCGCGCAGGCCGCCGCGTGAGGAGTCCCGCCCCCGCCTCCGCCAGCGTCTCCACCCGCGCCCTCGCCGGTGCCGTCGCACCGGGTACCGACATCCGCGTCCCGCCGGCCGACATCCGCGTCCCGCTGGCCGACGCCCGCGCGCCGCTGGCCGTCGCCGTCCCGCCCAGGCGCCCTCGGGTCCTGCTCGCTCCGGTCACGGTCACCCCGACCAAACCGCTGACTCCCAGCCATCTCAAGGGACTGCTGTGGACGGACGTGATGTACCGCGCGACGACGGAGGTCGCCGACGTCACATTTCGGGCCAGCCCCACCGCCTACCACCTCACGGAGCAGGTGCTGGGCTTCTGGGAGTACCTGGACCGGGTCCACGGCGACATCGACTACGCCGAGCGCGACGACAGCGAGATCGGCCAGCTCTACGTCGATTTCCGTGCCGGCGGCGGCCCCGTCGCGGCGGACGCCGTACGCCCCTATGCGCAGGCGGCCGACGAGGTGGGCTGGGTCCACCCCGCGAGCGCGCGGCTGCTGGAGCTGTGGCGCGGCCAGTACGCGCGCATGGGCCTGCACGACCCGGGTCTGACCCGCCATCAGCCGCCCGGCTACCGGCTCGAGGAGGCGCTCGACCGGCTTGCCGCCCGCGGCCTGTGCCTGGACCTTCGCACCGACGGGGGTCCGGTGTACCTCGACGCGACCCGGTTCGGCATGCCGCTGCGGCCGATCGTCTCTCGCGACGGCCGCCCGAACTATCTCGCCTGCGCCCTGCGCGACCTGCTTCCGCTCGTCGGTTCCTTCGACGAGGTCGTCCTGCTGCACGATCCCGAACTCGACGCCGACTATCGCCTGCTGCAGCGGGTGCTGTCCGCGGCGGGCCGCGACGACGGCCCGGTCATCCGGCGGGTCGCGGTCGGGCGGGTACCGCTGGAGGGCCGGATCCGGTCGGCGCGCCACGGCGACTGGGCCGGGCGCAGCGGATCGGCGCTGCTGGACTCGTTCGCCGACGTGGACAGCGCCGCGCTGCGGCTGGGGCTGCGGCTCTACTTCATCGCCGTCCTCGGGCCGGGTGACCGCCAGTCGTTCCGGCCGGACCTGCTCGCCTCCACGGTCGCCCGGGCGGCCAGGCTGGGCTCCCCCGGGCCGCGACCGGCGCCGGCCTCGGCGGACCAGGCCGATCCGGCCTCCTCGGATGCCTCGGCGCGACGGGGGCCCGACGACGCCAGCGACATCGCGGAGTTCGTCGGGCACTTCCGCGGCATCGGCCACCTGCACGTCGATCCCTACCGGCTCACCACCCGCCTGCTGGCCCGACGCCGGCCGGCCGTGCCGGCCGGGCTGCTGCGGGCGGTGTTCCAGTGAGGCTCTCCCAGACGGTCCTGCGCGCCGAGTTGGAGCTGCGGGTCCGCGCGCTGCGTCCAGACCTGGCCCCGTCCCCGACGGCGCCGTGCCAGGCAGGGGAGGTGTGGTCGTCTGCGCTGGGCAGCCAGCCCCCGCCGGACGCGCGCACGTCGGCCGTCGTCGTCCTGCGCTCGTTCGACCTGCCCACGTGGATCCGCGAGACGTGCGTGTTCGCCGCCCGGGCCAGCCCCGAGCGGGCCGCGGACTGGCTGCGCTCGTTCACCCGAACCGTCTTCCTCGCCGGCAATCCCGACAACCTGCGTGGACGATTCCGTCTCGACCACGTGGCGCCCGACGGCAACGTGGCCTGGGTAGGCCCCGGGCCCGACGAGGAGACCGCGACGCTGCGGCGGCTGTTGCGGACCTTCGATGGCGAGCGGGTCCTGGGGGCCGGCCCCGCGTTGACGGTCGACCTGCCTCGCCTGGCACCCGGCCCGCCGCCGCCCGCGGGCGCCGCGGCGCACGGCGGCCCGACCGGCGCGCCCGGACACCGCCGCGATCTGTACCTGGCGGTCGCGGGGACGACGGTGGCCCGCGCCCTGGTCACGATCAACCATCTGCTGGTGGAGGCCGTGCTCCACGACGAGCTGACCGGCCCCTGCCGGTTGCGGATCCACCGGGTGCCCCGTCTCGTCGGCCTGCGGGCCGCGCCGGCCGCGCTGCGGGTCGGCGCGGACCAGTCCAATCCCGACCGCCTGCAGGCGCTCGCCTGCCTCACCACGGAGGTTCACGATGGCCAGTCCGCACCCACACGCTGACGGGCGGCGGCCCGCGATCCGGCTCGGCTATCACGGATCGACCCTCGTGGTGGATCGCGTCGTCGCGACGGTTGGCTGGGACCGCGCCGAGGTCGTCCTGACCGAGTACGACGTCGCGAACCCGTTCGCGCCGATCCGCGCGGGCGACGCCGACGTGATGATCACCAAGTTCGCGCTGGACGAGCCGGACCTCGTGCCGGGCAGGGTGCTGTTCAGCGAGCAGCGGGCGGTCGTGGTCGGTGCCGCCCACCCGCTGGCGGACCGCGCCGAGGTGTCCATCGAGGAGCTCGCCGCGTTCGAGGCGTTCGCGCCGCCAGGGCGGATGCCGGACTACCTCTGGGAGCACATCGTCCCGGGCCGGACGCCCGCGGGCCTGTCGATCCGGCGGGTCCACCGGGTCGCCACCGTTCCCGAGATGATGGAACGGGTCACCCGCACCGATGCCATCCACATCACGGTCGCGTCGCTGGCCGACCTCGCGCCGCCGTCGATCAGAATCATCCCCATCATCGATCTGGCCCCGGCCCCCGTGATGCTCACCTGGCGCCGTGGCCGCCACGTGGACCACGTCCAGGCGTTCATCAACGATGTCGAGCGGGCGGTGGCGCTCTGAACCCCGCCGCTCGCAGCACCGCCGCGGACGGACCGCGGTCCACGGCCCAGCGCGAACGGGGACGATCCAGCCAGGAGAGGCCGATCATGACTCGGCCGTCGCGCGGTGATCGGACCCTGGCCGCGGGCAGGGACGAGGTGGCGCGTGTGATCGCGTACTTCGACGCCCTGAGCGCCGCCGGAGCGGGCGTGAGTGCCCTGGTGCGGGCGACCGCGATCCTCGTCGGCTGCCCCGCCGGGCTTCGCGCACCCGGGATCGGTGAGGTGCTGTTCGATCCCGACGGGGCCCGCGCCGCGGCGCCCGCGGGAACCGGGCGCCCGCCGCGCGACGCGACGCGGACCGCGGCCTCGAGTCGACTGAACCTGGGCGAGGGAAGGGAGGTCTGGCTTGCGCGGCCTGGTCCGCCCGCTGTGCTCGACGAGCTCGTCCTCGAGCGGATGGCGGCGGTGGCGAAGACCGCACTGAACGTCCAGGGGCACCACCCGCCGGAGCCCACGGACCCGGCTCTCGTCGAACTGGCGCTGTCCGCCCGCGAGTCCCTGCAGGACCGGGCCCGCGCGCTGCGCCTGCTGGACCTGGTGCCCGAGGTGCCGGTGCGGGTGGCCGCGGTGCGGGTGGCCGCGGCGCGGACCGCGGCCGACGCCGGCCTCACCGCCTGGGCGCTTGCCCTGTTCGCCGGGAGCCGGGACCGTGAGGAGCGCCCGGTGCGGGTGGCCAGGGTTGGCCGGTTCGTCGCCGTGCTCTGTCAGCAGGAGACGGAACCGCGCGACATGGTGGATGAGCTTCGCGCGGCCATCGTCGCCCTCGGCGTACCTTCGGGGGCGCGCGAGCGTGGCGCCGAGGCCTCGCCGAGCGCCGTGCGGTCGCGAGGACGACGGGCGGCGGTGTCGCTGGCGGCTGTGGACACGGCGTCGGCCGCGTCGCGGCGGCGCGGCCGAACGATGGCGCCCGCGCCGGACCCGAGCGCGCAGCCCCTGGTGGGGCTCGGCGGCGTGGTCGACGGGCTTGACGCCGGACTGTCCTGGCGGCAGGCACAGCTGGCACTGCGCTTCGCGGTGACCGGCCCCGCGCAGGACCGTGTGGTCGACTACGACGGGCTCGGTTCGCTCACCCTCCTGGCGGCCGTGCCGCCCGATCGGCTGCGCGCCAACGCCGACGTGCGGGCGCTGGACGACCTCGCCGCCACCGCGACGGGCGAGTGCGCCATCGCCATACTCGACGCCTTCTGCCGGGCGGGCTCACACCGCCAGGCAGCCACCGAACTGCATCTGCACCACAGCTCGGTGTCGGCCCGCATCGCCCAACTCGACAGCGTGCTCGGCTGGGATCTCGACCGCCCGGAGGGGCGCTACCGGGCGTACCTGGCACTGCTGGCCCGCCGGCTGGCCCGGCGACCCGAGAGCCCTGCCGGCATCGAGACGGAGGAGTAGACCGGCGGACTCCCTCCGTCACCGACGACCTGGCGGCGAGGCCTGCTAGAGGGAAAATGAGGTGACCGGTCAGCGCGGGGTGCCCACGCGTGGCGCCCGCGCTGGAACCGCCGCCTGTGAGGGGGTGGCCACGCTGGAATGGCCAGGATCAGGTGGTGACCACGCTGGGACAGGGGCCGTCGCGTCGGGACCACGCCGCGTCACCCGCTGCCCGGGCCCGGGCAGCGGGTGACGCTCTGTCCAGGTTCTTGTCAGGCAGCCCTCGCGGGGCTGGTAGGCGGTGTCGGCCGTTTGGTGAAGACCACGTCGTAGCCGAGCGAGTTCATCTGGGCGGCCAGCCGCTGGGCGTGACGGTCGGGGTCCCGGCGGCGGGCGAAGTAGTCAGCGCCGAGGTCCTGGTAGGGCTCGCCGCGGCTGAGCATGTGCCAGACGGCGACGAGGATCGAGTGGTCGACGGCGACCCGGGCCTTGGAAGCGCCCCTGTTGGCCTTGATCCGCCTGTACTGGGCGCAGAGGTAGGTGCCCTTGGTCCTGGAGGCGGCGCGGGCGGCCTCGTGCAGGTGCAGCCGCAGCCACGTCGAGCCCTTGCGGGTCTTACCGCCCTTGGACCTGCCGGCGGACTCGTGCTGGCCGGGGCAGCGGCCGGCCCAGGAAGCCAGGTGCCCGGCGGTCGGGAAGACCGACATGTCCGGGCCGATCTCGGCGAGTAGGCATTCGGCGGTGCGGCGGTCAACCCCGGGGATCGTGTCCAACAGAGCGACCTTCGCCTCGAAAGGGGCGATCACCCGGTCGATCTCGGTCGAGAGCCGGTCGATCGCCTCGTCGAGGTAGTCCAGTTTCGCGAGGATCTCCCCGATGATCAGGCCGTGGTGGCCGGTGAAGAACCCGTTCAGCGCCTCCCGCAACGCCGGGATCTTGGCACGCAGCCGCCCGCGGGCGAGTTCCGAGAGCACCTCCGGGTCGGTCGTGCCTGCGATCATCGACTCGAGGATCGCCCGACCGGACACCGTCAGGATCGACGACGACACCGACGACAGCTTGATCCCCGCGTCCTGCAGGAACTTGTCCAGCCGCTGGACCTCGCGGGTCCGCTCCTCGATCTGCGCCTTGCGGTAGCGGGTCAGGTCCCGCAGCTCCCGGATCGGCTGCGGCGGCACGAACGAAGGGCGAACCAGGCCGTACTCGACGAGCTCGGCGATCCACTGGGCGTCGGCCGCGTCCGTCTTGCGGCCGGGGACGTTGTGCATGTGCCGGGCGTTGAGCAGCCAGCACTCGCCGATCACGTCCTCGAGGATATGGAAGACCGGCCGCCAGTACACGCCGGTCGACTCCATCCCGACCCGGGTCACCCCCAGGCCGGTCAGCCAGTCCCGCAGCGCCAGCAACTCCCGGGTCGTCGCCCCGAACGTGTGCAGCTGCACCTGGACCGGCCCACCCGGCGCCTCGGCCATCCGCACGCAGGCAACGATCTCGTCCTTGTGCACGTCCAAGCCCGCGCACCGCGCGACCTGCGCTTCCATACGACCCCCTCCAGGCCATCCCGACAGAAAAAGGTGGCACCCGGAGGGGATCCAGTAATCACAGAGTCTAGAGGTCGCGCTCAAGGCGGCAGTCCTACGTGCCTGCAGATCCCCACGTCACACTAGTAGACGGGCTTGCCCTTCGGCACCAAGGAGGCCCGACGTCGATCCGGGTGACCACGGACATTTTCCATCGCCCCATGTGGCCGGCCGACGCCGACCTGAACCACTATTGCGGCGTAAACAAATGCTCGTTCCAGTGCCACTGTTAGGCTAGAAAAAGTGTGGGTAAATTGGGCACATGATCCTAACTGATAGTCAACGCGATATTCTCGAGTCCTTGGTTGGAGGCGGTGGGTACGACAGGTCTGCGGCTGCCCGCGCCCGTATGGTGCTATGGCGGGACGAAGGATTCTCGGTGCGGGAAATAGCCGAGAAGGCGGGCGCGTCGAAGCCTACCGTGCGGCTGTGGCTGTCGCGCTATGACGAGGAGGGGCCGGACGGCTTGGTGAGCCGGGTGTCCCCGGGGCGGCCACGGGAGGTCCCGGGGCGGGTACGGGCGCGGATCCTGGCGTTGACCAGGACCACCCCTCCACCGGAGACCGGACTGAGCCACTGGACGAGCGCCGAGATGGCGCGGTACCTGAAACGCCGCGAGGGAGTGTCGGTCTCGCACACCTTCGTGGCCCGGCTGTGGCGGGAGAACAATCTCCAGCCGCACCGGCACCGAGTCTTCAAGCTCTCGGCGGACCCGGATTTCGAGGCCAAGGTGGAGGACGTCGTCGGCCTCTACCTCGATCCCCCCGAGGGCGCCGAGGTGCTGTCGATCGACGAAAAGCCTGGGGTGCAGGCACTCGACCGGACGCAGCCACCGCGGCCGGTCGCCTCCGGCCGGGTCGCCACCCGCACGCACGACTACCAGCGGAAGGGCACGACCGACCTGTTCGCCGCCCTCGACGTCGGGACAGGGCGGGTCACCGCCAGGTGCTTCCCCAGCCACACCAGGGCCGATTTCCTCACGTTCATGGACCAGGTCATCGCGGAATACGGCGGTGCGGAGCTCCACGTCGTGGTCGACAACCTGGCCACCCACTGCGGCCCCGGCGTCGACACATGGCTGCACAGGCACAAGAACGTCACGTTCCATTTTACCCCGTCCGGCAGTTCGTGGCTCAACCAGGTCGAGAACTGGTTCGGTATTCTCACCCGGCACGCACTCCAGCACGGGGCGTTCGTCTCGGTCCAGGACCTCGTCAACACCATCAACAACTATGTCGAGAACTGGAACTGGGACGCCCAGCCGTTCGAGTGGACAGCCACCGCAGAAGAGATCGTAGCCAAGGTGGAGGTACTCCACCGGGAATTCAGGAAACTGCTCGCCAACAACTTGTGACGACATTTGGTTATGTATCATCGGAAAGAATTTTGGTTTACAGTCTACTAGTAGGGCTTTGTTGTGCGCCAAGCGCCGCATAACACTCGACTTTCGCACTTTTCCTTGATCGCCGGTGGCTGCCGGTGAAGGTGTGCTGATTGCGTTCATCGAGCTGGGGTGGATGTTTCCGCCAGTGGCACGGCTCGGTGTGGCGTGCGGGGAAACAGGAAGCTCGGGAGGCTGGTGGCGGGAGCATCGGCGCTTCCTAATACCGGCTCGAAAGCTGGACGCCGATGCTCCCGGATGTCACGATACCCGTCTCGCTGGCGGTGCTGCTGGAGGGTTTCCGGCCGTGTTTCACCGCGCCGACGTTCCAGACCTTCCGCGCGCTGGTCGCCGGGATGCTGTCGGCGACGGGCCGCCGCACGGTGTGCGGGATGCTGGTCGGGGCGGGGCTGTCGAGGCTGTGGCCGCATGACCGGGCGCACCGGTTCTTCGCCGCCGCCCGCTGGGACCCGGCCCAGCTCGGCGCCGTCCTCGCCCGCCTCGTCGTGCGGCTGCTCATCGTGGACGGGGCGCCGGTGCTGGTGGCGGTCGACGACACCCTGTTCCACCGCGCCGGCAAGAAGGTGTGGGCCGCCGGCTGGTTCCACGACGGCTCCGCGCGCGACGCCCGCCAGGTCGGCTTCGGGAACAACTGGGTGATCGTAGGGATCGTCGTGACGCTGCCGATGCTGGACCGGCCGGTCTGCCTGCCGGTGCTCGCCCGCCTCGTGCGTAAGGACACCACCTCGGCCTCCCGGCTGTGGCTGGCCGCCCGCGCCGTCGAACAGCTGGCCACCGCCCTGCCCGGCCGCCGCTTGCACGTCGTCGCCGACGCCGCCTACGCCGGCGACGAGCTACGCACCCTGCCCGCCCAGGTCACCTGGACCACCCGGCTCCGCAAGGACGCGGCCCTGTTCGCACCGGCCCCACCACGGACCGGGAAACGCGGCCGGCCCCGGCTCAAAGGCGACCGGCTGGGATCGTTGGCCCAGCTCGCCACCGGCGCCGTGTTCACCCCGACCACGGTGACCCGCTACGGCCAGACCACCATCGTCCAGGCCACAGCCCCGCGCTGCCTGTGGTACGGCGTGTTCGGCGCCCGACCTGTCACCGTGATCCTCATCCGCGAGCAGACCGGCCGCGCCGGCACCTACGACCTGGCGCTGGTCACCACCGACACCCTGGCCAGGCCCGCCCAGATCATCGAACGGTACGCCGCGAGATGGTCCATGGAAGTCGCGGTCGAGGACGCCAAGCAGATCTTCCGGGTCGGTCAGGCCCACAACCGCGTCGCCCGCGCGGTCGAACGCACCGTCCCGTTCGGACTGGCCTGCCAGACACTGGCCACCTGCTGGTACGCCACCACCGGCCACCACCCCGACGACGTCACCGACCGCCGCGACCGCACCCCCTGGTACACCACCAAGACCCACCCCTCCACCGCCGACATGGCCGCCAAGCTCCGCCGCGTCCTGATCACCACCAAATATCAGCTCACACACCCCGAACAGCCGACACCAGCAGAAATCCACACCCTCCGGCTGGCGTGGGAGACCGACGCTGCATAACTACGAAAGTCGAGGTAACAGCGACATCCGGATAATGGGCACAGCACAGTTGTACGCCGGCGAGCGTGGGGTCATACTGGTGCCAGCCGGCGTAGTCGTCCCGGGTGAACAGGCCGTGCCAGCCGGTGAGGACGCCGGTGGCGTCGATCGCCTCGGACGACCGGGAGCTGATCGCCGCGTACCAGACCAGCCCGGGCGTCGGGGTGCGCACGACCAGCAGGTGCGGGGTGCCCGACAGGACAGCGCCGGTGGCCTCGTCACGATCCTTGCGTAGCACGTTGACCGGCGACTCGTCGCCGCACAGCACCGGCTCGCCGCGCAGCGCGGCCTTCATCGCCTCGTCGAACCCGGCGGCCTGAAGATCCCCAGCGAGGCGTTCGTTCGCGCGGGCGACGAACCCGGCCGAGACCGGCACTCCGAGGAGCGCGTCGATGACCGTCGCGGCCCGTTCGACCGGCACGTTCGCCTCCGAGGCGAGCAGTACCGCCGCGCCGTGCAGCCGGTGCCCATAGGCCACGCCGCCCGCCGCCGCGTGCCGCACCCCCGCAACAGCCGCGGTGGTGACCTTCCGGCAGCACGCGCAGCGCCGCCGCGGCAGCACCCACTCGACCTTCTCCAGCACCGGTTCGAGCAGGTCCCAGACCTGCGCCCACCCGTCCGCCAGCACCACCGCGTCGGACAGATCCGCCTGGCACGACGCACATTCCGACGGCGGGTCCGCCGATAACGACCGGTCCGGCTCCGCCTCCCGCGTAAGCCCCGAGCCCGGATGGCCCGGCTGCCCACCAGGCTTCTTCTCCTTCCACCGGACCCGCTCCGACGACGCCCGCCGCTTAGCCTTCCGCTTCTCCCTCGCGCTGATCGGCTCCTTCGACGGCGGCACAGAGGAGTTCGTGCTGTCCATCGACAACCGCCGCCGCAGCTCGGCGACCTCCAGCTCCAGCTCGGCGACCCGCCTGTTCGCCCGGTCCCGCTCAGCCCGCGCCGCGCCCAGCTCCACCTCATGCCGCTCAGCCCCGTCCGCGATAACCCGCCGCAGCCGCGTGTTCATCGCCACGACCTCGGCCTGACCCGCGGCGAGCTCCTCGATCCGCGCCTCGGCCGCCACCAGACGCGGCTCCCACGACCCGGACGGCTCAGACACAACCCCGATCATCCACACCCAACCACGCCGATCAAGCAACACCAGCGACGTGTCCAGCCAACACAAACCCCAAGGTCAGCGACCTACGGCCACCCACCCCTGAATGGACACCGGTCACGGTGTCGCGCCACAGATCCTGAGCGATCGGACGCAAGTCGAGGCCGGGGATTCCGGCGGAGGATCCGGCCGCCGGGGCGCCGCAGGTCGTGTGATCCGCTGGTGCAGACTTGGAGCGTAAAAGCCCAGGCAGTGGACTGATCGGAGCGCGTTAACCGCCCGAGCGGCGCCGCCGGATGAGACGTGCTGAACAAGAACATCGGCGGACCGTTGCGCAGGCATTTCCCGAAGGTGCCCGGGTTCGTCGTTGCGGCCCCAGGAGGGCCTTGGTATAGTGACCGCGTAACCAAACGGAAGGCCACGGCAGACTGCGGACTGACTGAAACCCGTCGAGGTCTTCGATGCCTTGCTGGTAGGCAGGGCTGGCACAGTAGGTGCCGTTTTAATCGCCGGATAATGGTATGCTTCTCGGGATCCTGTTTCTCCAGGGAGCCGCTCAACGCACGGTATATGCCGAAAACCTTCGACTGGGTAAGATTTCGCGGGACGCTTCAGCGCGGTCCTGCGCGGAGTCTATCGGAGGATGTGACAACCATGACCCGTAGTCGTCATTCCGCGCTCGCACTGGCGACGATCTCCGCCGCTCAGCTGATAATCGTCCTTGATGCCACCATCGTCTTCGTCGCGCTGCCGGCGATACACCGGGGGCTGCATTTCAGCACCGCCAATCTCGTCTGGGTCACCGTGGCATACGCGTTGACCTTCGGGGGCCTCCTGCCGCTGGGCGGCCGGGCCGGTGACCTCTTCGGCCGGCGGCGGATGTTCATGACCGGCACCGCTGTCTTCGCCCTGGCGTCCCTCGTCGGCGGCTTCGCCCAGAACGACGTCTGTCTCATCGTCACCCGCGCCGCGCAGGGGGCCGGGGGCGCGCTTACCTCGCCAGCCGCGCTCTCCCTCATCGCGACCAACTTCGCGGAGGGCCCCGCGCGCAACCGGGCGATGGGCGTCTACGCGGGGATCTCCGGCGCCGGAACCGCCATCGGACTGCTCGTGGGTGGGCTGCTGACCGAGCTGGTGTCCTGGCGCGCGGTGCTGTTCGTGAACGTGCCGATCGCCCTCGTCGTGCTGCTCCTGGCCCCACGCGTGCTGGCAGAGTCCGAGGGCCAGGCCGGCGGCCGGCTGGACGTGCCGGGAGCCGTCACCGTCACCTCGGGGATGGTCCTGCTCGTCTACGGCCTGACCAACGCCTCGAACCATGGCTGGACCAGCCCCGGCACGGTCGGCTGCCTCGTCGCTGCCGCCGCGTTGCTCGCCGTCTTCGTCGTCATCGAGACCCGCGCCCGCAGGCCGCTCATGCCGCTGGACATCTTCACCAGCCGGAACCGCTGCGCGGCCTATGGAATGATGCTCTGCTTCGGCGCGGCGATGTTCGCCTCGCTGTACTTCATGACCCAGTACCTGCAGGACGTCCTCGGCTACAGCTCGATCATGGCCGGGCTCGGTTTCCTGCCGATGTCCGCCACGATTGTGATCATGTCCCAGGTCGCCGCGCGGCTGGTGGGACGGATCGGAATCCGGGCCGCGCTGTTGATCGGTCCGGTCTGCGCGGCCGGTGGCCTGCTGTGGCTGTCGCGGCTCACCCCCGGCAGCGGGTATGGCGGCACGCTCCCGGCCCTGCTGTTGATGGCCGCCGGGCTCGGCTTCTCGTTCGTCCCGCTGACCCTCACCGCTGTGGCGGGGGTGCGCCCCGGAGAGTCGGGGTTGGCCGCGGCCCTGCTCAACACCTGCCAGCAGATCGGTGGCTCGACCGGGCTCGCCCTCCTGTCCACGGTGGCCGCGCACGTGTCGCACAGCCGCGCCCGGCAGCTCGCCGACGACCACCACGGCCAGCTCACCGTTGCGCTGCAACACGCCGCGGTCGTCCACGGCTATGACCGCTCATTCCTCATCGCCACCGGCCTGGTCGGACTGACCGTGCTCATCTCGGTCGCCGTCGTGCGCCCGCTGCGGGCGCAGGCCGCGGTCCCCGAGCCGTTGCGCGAGGTCGCCGCTTGAGCCAGACGCTCGCCGCCGCGGCCGGCGGCCTCGGGTCTGGTCCGCGTGTTCGACACCGTCAACCGGGTGGCCCGATCTGACCGCTCGGGAGATATCCGCGGGCCGCCGAGTCGATCTGGCGTCCACAACCCATAGGGAGGTTTCGCTGTGCCGGAGTTTGAGCTGCTGCCCGTCACCGCCGCCGGAACGCGGTTCGTGGAACTGGCCGAGAAGCACGCCGCCGACTTCGCGCCACGGGTGCCTGAGGCGGACCGCACCGCCACGTTCCAGACGCAGAACCTCGACGAGATGAAGGCAAGCGGTTTCACCAGCGCGCCGGTCCCCGTGGAGTTCGGCGGCCTCGGCGTTCGCTCGGTCCACGACCTGGCGCTGGGAATGAACCGGCTCGGCCGGACCGATCCGTCGACGGCCATCGCCATCAACATGCACCTCTCGATCGTCTGGGCCGCGGACTTCCTGCACCGCCTGGCAAAGGGGACCGACAACGCGGCCCAGACGGAGGCCATGGCAGGGCTCCTGCAGCAGATGGCCAGTGGTCTCATCGCCGCCGCGAGCAACACCGAGCCCGGGACGACCATGGGCTGGCCGATGACCGAGGCCACCAAGGTCGACGAGGGGTGGTCGCTCAGTGGTCGCAAGACCTTCGGCACTCTCTCCCCTGCGGCCGACCTGGTGCTGGTCTCGTGCCGCACGGCCCGCGGTGACGGCACCTACGAGTCGGGCTTCGCCATCGTGCCCGGCGGCGCTCCAGGAATGACGTTCCTCGACGACTGGGACACCCTCGGGATGCGCTCGTCGGGCAGCAACGGGGCCGTGTACGATGGCTGCCTGCTGCCGGAGTCGTCGATGATGTCCGGCGCCAGCTGGGGGGACAGCGGTGGCGTCATGGGCGTCTCGCTTGGCGCCGTCACCAACCTCGGGCTGATCGCGGCCTTCGTCGGCATCGCGGAGGCGGCCCGGGACCTGGCCATCGACCTGGCTAGGACGCGCACGAAGCAGCCGAGCGGCGCCCCCGTCGCCCACCGGTACGGCATCCAGCACGCGGTGGCGGAGATGGAGGCCGACTTGGCCACCTGCCGCGCGCACCTGTCCTGGGCCGGGCGGCTGCTGGACGAGCGGGTCGCGAACGTCGCGCCTCAGGATCTCAACATCCAGGACCTCTACGCGATCCAGGGCCAGTTCCAGTGCTCCAAGCTCGTGGTGAATCGCAAGGCCATCGATGTGGTGGACAAGGCGCTCCAGATCTCGGGCGGCAGCGGGTACTTCAGCTCCAGCCCGCTGTCTCGGATGTATCGCGATGTGCGCGCGGGGCCGTTCATGCAGCCGTACTCGCCGAACGAGGTCTACGAGTACATCGGCCAAGTCGCCCTCGGTCTGCCGCCCGCCATCCAGACCTGAGCCGGTCCGCGCCGCGGTCCCGCGCGCTCGGCTGACCGGCGGAGCCCCTGCTCGCAGGCTCGAAGGTGAACGACGTCATCCGGGGGCCGCTCAGAAGGGATGCTGCCGCCTGTGGAGATCCGAACCCGCGTGACCCCACCGGCCGGGGGGCAGGGCTCCGGCGCGCTGAAGTGGGAGGAGGCCGGGGCCGGCGCCATCGGGGCGGGCACCGCGGAGATGGACGTCGGCACGGCCCCGCCGGTCCTGGAGGCGCTGCGGCGGGCGGTCACGGACGGGCTGGTGGGATACCTGCCGGCGGCCCTCGACGCGCGGCTGCGGGAAGCCTGCGCCGGCTGGCTGTGGTCCAGCCAGGGCTGGGCGGTCGACCCGGCGCTCATCCAGCCGGTGCCCAGCGTGCTGCACGGCCTGCGGGTGACGATCGAGCGGTACACCCCACCCGGATCCGCCGTGATCGTGCCGGTCCCCGCGTACCCGCCGTTCCTGGCCGTGCCGGGCCTCCTCGGCCGCCAGGTGCTTCCCGTTCCACTCGTCGACGTGAACGGGCGTCCCGAGCTCGACCTCGACGGGATCGACGGCGCGTTCCGGCGGGGCGGCGGCCTAGTGGTGCTGTGCAATCCCCACAACCCGGTGGGCCGGGTGTTCACGCCGGCCGAGCTGCTGGCGCTGTCCGCCGTCGTCAACGCCCGCGGTGGCCGAGTCTTCGCCGACGAGATACATGCCCCATTCGTCTATCCGGGACGGCGGCATCAGCCCTACGCCGCCCTCTCGCCGCTGACCGCCAGCCACACCCTGACGGCCACCTCCGCGTCTAAGGGGTGGAACATCGCTGGGCTGCGCTGTGCCCTGCTCATCACCAGCCATGACGACGACCTGGCGCAGTGGCGAGGCCTCGGGCGGTTCGATCGGGAGACGCCCTCCGTGCTCGGCGCGATCGCCAGCACGGCCGCGTTCCGCGACGGCGTTCCCTGGCTGCGCCGCGTCCTGGCCGGCCTCGCGACCAACCGTCGGGCGTTCGGCGACCTGCTCGCCGAATTCCTGCCGGAGGTGACGTACCGGCCGCCGGAAGCGACCTACCTCGCCTGGCTCGACTGCCGCAGGCTCACGTTGGGCGGGACCGAGCCCGCCGCCTTCTTCTCCGCGCTGGCCGGGGTGTCGCTCCTCGAAGGGTCGGACTGCGGCTCCCCTGGACGCGGGTTCGCGCGCTTCAACTTCGCGACCGAGCCGTGGGTCCTCGTCGAGGCGCTCCGCCGCATGGCCACCGCCGTCGCCGACGCCGGATAGCGTCCCCGGCCCGGCGGCTCGCGGTCAGGCCGGCCGCGCGATTACCAGGCCGTGGGCGCTCGCGTACAGGTGCGCCGGCTGGCCGCAGTTCGCGAGGTGGTAGTCCCGGAAGGCGGCGAACTGCTCGCGGGTAAGCGTCTCGACGGACGGGGCAAAGAACCCGGCGACCCCGTCGGTTCCCACATGGTCGACCACCGTCAGGCCGCAGGACCGCAGCTCCGCCTCGACGGTGTCCGGGACGGCGAAGTGCGTTATGTTGAAAAACTCGTCCGGGTAGTCGGTCCGCATGTCGTCGGGATCGACGATCGACCGGTACTGCGCCGGCGACAGGGGCCGCCCGCTGCGCAGCAGGAAGTCGACCGCCAGCACCCGGTTGATGTACGACACCGCCACGAATCCCGCGGCGTCGGCCACCCGGCGGCACTCCTCCAGACAGTTGCGGCGCCGCTCCCAGGTGCGCAGGTGGTAATAGGGCCCGAGGCAGAGCACCGCCTGGTAGCTGGCCGTCGGAAAGCCGGCAAGGGAGCTGGCGTCGACCTGCTCGACGCGGATCGACGGACGGCCGTGGCGCTCGGCCTTTTCGGCCATGGCCCGCACGTTGTCCGCCAGCAGGTCGGTGGCCGTCACCCGATGGCCCATCCGGTCCAGGAGGAACGAGTACGCGCCGTGGCCGGCGCCCAGCTCCAGCACGGTGGCGGTCGGCGGCAGCCAGCGGTGCAGCGTCCGGACTGTGGTCTGGAACTCCAGCCGACGCAACCGCGACGCCCGCAGTCGGGGACCTTCGCTGAAGGTCTCGTAGTGCCGGCTCACGAGCGTGGCCTTGCTCATCCGTAACCTCCGACCTGGGAATCCTTAGGCGTCTCGGGATCATCACCCGCGGCTGAGCCGCGTTCGCGGCGCGCGCATCGTGAAGCGGCGCTGGCCGAACTCGCCGCCGTCGACGACTGAGCTGGGGCTGGGCACGGGTGGCTGGCACTCTACGACAACCACGCGGCGAGAGCGGCGGCGCCTCCCCGCCAGGGGCCCGACCCGAAGCAGAGATTCCATCAAACGGGCCCGGACCATCAGACGACCGTGGCGCCTGGTGCCAGGGCATCGGCCGCACCTACTGTCAACAACGGTCAAGCAACGACGATCCCGACGCCAATCATCGCCTCGTCGCGGGGGGCATGCAAGGGCCTTGGCTCACCGTTCGGAAAATTGGCCGGCATCGATGAGGCGAGGGTTGGCCACGGCGGTCGGCCAGGTCAGAGCGCGATGAGGCAGTCGCCTACCCATGGTCTGGCGCACTCCGATGATCTTTCGGGGCGCCACTGACCGCTGCGCGGACTCATCCGCACCTCATCCGGTTGACAGTGATCTGGGTAACACTCGGTTTCGCGGGGTAGGCGCGCGTTCGGATACTCACCGGAACCTTGCGGCATGAACGTTCTCCGCGCCGCGCCCGGATTTGGCTTCCCGGCGACCCCGGTCTCCCCAGCTCAGCAGCGCTCTGCTATCTATGACGCCCCGCTAACGATCTTCCATGGGAAAGGCGAACAAATCGCCGAAAGGTGACGCTAAGTAATCTGGGGGCGGTGTATGGTCGCGCGACCAGGGTCGATCGAATACCTTGACGGATGTCAGTCGATAACATAGTCTGCAGGTGCTTCGGTTTTCGGCCTAATGTTACAGCGGTGCTTCTCGCCGCATCAACGGCGACCTGCCGAAAGAGCGCCGAGCCGGACTGGCGATCAGTCAATAATTCCAGGTCGGCCCGCTGATACATAGGTTGATCGCGGCAGTCGCGACTGTGCTACTGAACGCGGAGGTGGGTGAACCATGCGAAAAACTGGCGAAGTCTTCGTGTCGCGCTCAACCCTGACGAGAAGAATCACGCGGTACTCTGCGCCGTGCCCTCAGCGAAACGCGGCGGGCGTTCACCCTCAGATCGCCGCCGAGACCGACTTCTTTCCTGTCATTTCTGTCGAGTGGCCGTCTTCGTGGCTGCGTTCTTTTGATACCCAACGCCGGGCCTATTCTACGTATCGGCGTCGCTCCACCGTGTTCAGGTTGGCGTCCGATCTGAGAACGCGGTCGATATGACGTGCCCCGGGTCGGTTCTCCTCGTCCCACGGCCCTCTCCGTGCCTGAGAGCCGTCTGGCACCGAGAGGCGGTCGCGGGGCGGCCCTCCCAGCCCGGACCACGAGGGCCCGGCGCGGTCGAGGCAGCGCGAGCCAGGGCCAGAAATAGTCCGAAACAATCCGAGACGAGCAACACGACCGGTCCGAGTAGCGGCGCGAGACTGATTGGTGATGAATGGTCCAGCAGAGCAGCCGACTGACGTATGACCCCGCCCTTATCCGCGAGCAGCTCGACGCGATCATGGTCGAGGCGGTGCCGATCCATCCCTTCGAGCGGCCCCTCGACCGCCAGGTTCTCGAGCGCCTGCTGCCGGAGTACCTGGCCATGTCGATCGCGTTTCCCTATCTCCAGGCGGCGGCCCAGCGCGACCTTGCCCTGCACCACATCCACGCGGGGATGGACTTCACCGAGGCGGAAGAGATCACCCTGGTCGTGGGATCCTTCCTGGTCGCCGACGAGACCGCGGTAAACAGCACCCTGATGGCGTCGGGGCCGCGGGGTCTGCCGGACATCCTCCAGACGCGGCGGCGGTTCCATTCGGCGCTGTTGCGCCAGGACATCCAGCGTCTACTCGGCGAGGCGACCGACCCGAGGTTCTCCGACGACACCAAGTTCTACCTGCACCGGCTGCTGGACGGCCTGTCGAGCATGGACATGGTGACGCGGGTGGCGACCATGGTGAGCTTCGAGGCACACGCGGAGCGCATGATCAACGGCCTCTGGGAGCGCCTCGCCGAGGTCTTCACGGTTGACCGGAGCGAGCTGGCCTACTTCCATGCCCACGTCGGCGGGGACGACCCCGCGGAGCAGTACCACGTGGCCATGACCGGCTCCATGATCACTCGGACGCTGGAGGTCACGGACCTTCCGGAGCTGTGCCGCGCAGTCGTCGATGCGTATCACCTGCACAGCGACTGGTGCGGAGCCATCGCCGGGATTCCTGCCCAGCAGGGCGCGAGCTCGCTCTAGGGGGTCCGTGGGCTCGTCAGACGGCGTGCCGCGCAACCCACGCGGGCGAGAAACGGCCGCGGACGGTCAGGTCGCGCGGTTCGCCGGCCCCGGGGATGAAGCCACACGTGCACCAACGCCCGGACCAACGGGCCCCGACCGATCTGACGGACGGGGCCCCGCCGACGGGATCAACCAGTCTCTCGCCGCCTACCGCCAGTGCATGAGCGGCTCAGGAAACGCGGAGCGGGCGGCGCGAATCGCCTCGCGATGGCGCTGACGGTAGAGGAGAACAGATGACGCAGAAAGTGCTGGTGCTGGGCGGCGGAACTGCGGGCCTCCTCTCCGGGATAGCTCTCCTCCAGCTGGCTCCCGGCGCCGAGGTGACCGTCGTCCGATCCAGCGCGCTCTCGCACATCATGGTCGGCGAGGGCACCTTCGCCGACACTCCCCGGATGCTGCACGGCCCGCTCGGAGTGCCTCGCGACGAGTTCCTGGCCTCGACCAACCCGACGGTGAAGCTGGGCATCCGCTTCGAGTGGGGGCCGCGGCCCTACTTTGACTATCCCTTCGAGGAGGATTTCGACAACCAGATCCTGCCGGGCCCGGACAAGCCCTGGGGCTACTACCACCTGACCGACGCGCGGGACGAGTCACCCTTCCCGGCCACCACGCGCCGGACTCGGGTGGGGTACCACGTCGAGAACCAGCGCTTCGTGGAGTACCTCGAGGGCTTCTTCGAGCAGCTCGGCGGTGACCTGGTCGAGGGGAAGGTGATCGGCGCCGAGCGCAGTGACGCCGGGCTCGACTGTGTGCTGATCGAGGGCGGCGCGCGCATGTCGGCCGACCTGTACGTGGACGCCTCCGGGTTCCGGGGGGAGCTCATCCACCGCACGCTGGGCGAACCCTACGTCTCCATGCGGGATCACCTGTTCTGCGACCGCGCTGTGGTCGGCGGCTGGCAGCGCGGCGACGAGCCGATCCAGCTCTACACGACCGTCGAGACCATGGACTCGGGCTGGGCCTGGCAAATCGAGCACGAGCACCTGGTCAACCGGGGGTACGTCTACTGCAGTGCCTTCGCGGACGACGAGGAGGCCTCCGCCGAGTTCCTGCGCAAGAACCCGCTGGTCGCCCCGGCCACCCTCCGGGTGATCCGATTCGAGACCCGGCGCATCCGTCGGTCGTGGGTGGGCAACGTCGTCGCCGTCGGCAACTCCTGCGGCTTCATCGAGCCGCTGGAGGCGACCAACCTGCAGCTCATCTGCCAGCAGGCCATGCGGCTGGCCGAGACGGTCGCCACCTCCGGCCCGTCGGGTGCCGAGGCGATCGACGCCTACAACGAGGCCGTCACGGAACAGTGGATCGACATCCAGGACTTCCTGGCCATGCACTACCGGTTCAACACCCGGCTGAACACGCCGTTCTGGAAGATGGCCCGCAACGACACGCCGCTCGGCAACCTCGAACCCTATATCGAGGAGTATAAGCGGAGCGGTCCGGTTCTGATGGGCCAGCGTAACTCTATGTTCGGCGTGGACGGCCATCTGGCCATCTTGCTCGGCATGCGCGTGCCGTGGCGGGAGACCGGTGTTCGTTAGCGGCTCGGCGTCGTACTCGGACGGCCCGGCCCATAGCGGCCGAGCGTTCATCGTCCGGCGGGATTAACCAGACCTGGTCGTACGGAAGGAGCAAAGTGAGCGGACCTCCAGATGATGTCGTCTTCATCGCTGTCCAGCGGGAGGTGGTCAAGCTCCTGGAAGGCAAAGGCGCGGAGCTACAGCTGANCCCCCCGGTCGGGCTCNCCCCCGCCACTCGGCTTTTCGACGAGGGGAGCGGCGGGGAGGGCACGGCGCTGGGGCTCGACTCGCTGGACACCGTGAGCCTGATCGCGGCCCTTGAGGAGGAGTTCGCCTGCGCTGTTCCCCCCGAGGTGGACATGGGGCGCATCAGGACCCTCCAGGACGTGGTCGACGCCATCGTCCTGGCGACCCGGCCGAAGGAGACAGCCAGCCTGGGCGAGAAACCCCGTGATGTCGACGTGGCCGCCCGCGACTAGGCGCCTGCGTGGTCCGCACGTGATCGAATCACCTCCTCGGTCCGGGGCCATCGACCCGGCTTTCCGCTGACGGCAGTGAGGGGAGATCAGCCTGACCGCGGAACCTGGCAACGCACAGCGACCCACAATCGAGGCTTCAGCGATGGTGAGCGGCGGCGCCCAGGCCGACCTCGGCCAAGCCCCGGACCCGCCGCGTCCGGCGGCGACGGCCGTGCCGTCGGTTCCCTTCGAGCTCAGGCAGCCGAAGGCCGGCCATGTGCCGCTGCGCGCGGTGGCAATCCTTGGCGGCTATGCGGCCTGTTGCGCGCTGACGCTGGTCGTCGGGAACTGGGGACTGACGCTGGTCGCGGTCTGCGCGCAGAGCTTCATTCTGGCCGGCTTCCTGAATGCCGCCCACGACTGCGTCCACCGCACACATGTCCGCTCGGCGCGCGGGAACCGGATCCTCGGCGCCGCCTGGTGCACACCGGTCCTCCTGAACTTCTCGGTCTATCGGTACCAGCATCTGCTGCATCACCGGTTCGCCGGCGTGAATGGCGATACCGAGTCTGGGTCGAGCTACGCGGGAGTACGCCAGTATCTGGCAGGCCTGCTGGCGGTCGGCTACTGGCGGTTCGTCCTGTCGATCTCGGTGGCGGGCGCGCTGCGGCGGCGCGACCGGCTCCCGCGGAGCGTCCAGCGCCCCGACCGGTGGTCCGCCACGGTCGCCGACAGCCAGGTGATCTGCGCGTGGCTGGCCGTCGTCATCGCCGCCACGGTGCTGGCCCCGATGCCGCTGCTGCTCTGCTATTGGCTCCCGCTGGTGGTGTCGGGGCCCGCGACGCTGCTGCTGAGCCTGCCCGAGCACTACGGGCTCCGGGGCAGCCCCGACTGGGCCAGCAACAGCCGGTCCGTGCGGTCGAACCCCCTCATCCGCTTCGTCATCTGGAATGCCAACTACCACGCGGAGCACCATGCTGTGCCCTGGGTGGCCGCCGTCAACCTGCCCCTTCTACACAAGGCCATGCGGGGCGTCGAGTACCGGCGGGAACGTTCCTACCTTGCGTTCCACCTCGGCCTCCTCAGGTCCCTGCGCGGAGCCGGGCACGCACGGGAGTAGCCAGCGAGGAAGGTCTGCCCACGTGGGGAACGAGGAGCTGAAATGGAACGCCTTTGGTACGATGGCCAGTGCCACTGCGGCCACCTGCGCTTTCGGGCCGCGGCCAGCCGGTCGCTGACCATCACGTTGTGCAACTGTCGGATCTGTTTCATGTCCGGCCACCAGGAGCTAATGGTCCCCAATGATCGTTTCGAGCTGCACGAGGGCCAGGAATTTCTGAAGCCCTACCGCTTCGGTAACCGGGTGGCCGACCACACGTTCTGTGCGGTGTGCGGCATCATGCCGTTCTACCGGCCGCGGTCGCATCCGGAGACACACATGAGTGTCAACGCCCGATGCCTCGACCTGTCGGCGGCCGCCTCCATCGACTACGTCGAGTTCGACGGGCAGAACTGGGAGGCCAGCATCGCGGCCGGAAAGCACGTCCTGACCGAATAACAATCGCTCCGCGCTGCCCGACGGGCGTCGACGGACGGCTCCAATGCGACGGAACGACCGGGTGGGCGATCCCTCGGGAGAAGACCGGGGCGAAAGGCCGAGGAGCCGAGATCAAGCGCGCTCCATCGCTCGGCGCGCACGGCTACTCGCCAAGGAATGAGGTATCTGGTGAAAACAGACCTTGCTGCACCGACAAGGGGTGCGGTGGCCAGTGGAGCCGGTGATCCGCACCACGAGGACCTCCCGCGCCGGGCTGCGGCGTCGACCACCTGGTTCATGGCTCCGCTGAAGCGGGTGGTGTGGGACGTCACCTACGCCTGTCCGCTGCGCTGCGCCCACTGCTACTCGGAGTCGGGGCGACGCCCGGCCCGGGTCCTCGACACCGCGGGCATGTGGGAGGTGGTCAGCGCCATCCTCGCCGCCGGCCCGGACCGGGTGTCGTTCGGCGGCGGTGAGCCGTTGCTGGTGCCGTGGTGGAGCGAGGCCGCCGCCGCCCTCGAACAGGCGGGGGNGCCCGTGACCGTCTTCACCAGCGGCTGGCTCATGGATGTCGAGACCGCGGTCAGGCTCGCCGACTGTTCCTCCGGAGTGGCGATCAGCATCGACGGGGCCTGGCCCGAGGTGCACGACCAGATCCGCGGCCGTCCCGGCTCGTTCGAGCGGGCGATGCGGTCCCTTGAGGTGCTTGACCGCGTCAAGCGGCAGCGACAGGCGGCCGGCGACCGAGCATTCCAGTTCGGGCTGGAATACACGGTGACCCGGACCGGCCGGAACGGGCTGGACCAGTTCGTCAGGGAGATGGCCGCGCGTTTCCCGACCCTCGACACCATCCGCTTCGGTGGCGTCATCCCCGAGGGCCTGGCGCAGGAGGAACGGTTCGAGGCGGCGGAACTGCTGGCCGAGCCGATGCTCCAGGAACTGCTCGACTCCGCGGATGCCCTGGCCGCCGCGGCCGTGAACGGGGTCTCGGTGTCAGTCTCCGATGCCCGGTCGTTCCTGCCGGGATCCGCGCTGGTCGAGGAAGACGGGGGTCTGGCCCATCTGGAGCCGGACGGCCAGCTGCGCGCCTGCACCAACTTCGAGGCCAAGGTCGGAAATGTCAGGGAAGAACCGCTTACCGCGCTTTGGGAACGCGCGCTGGCCTGGCGTAACGACCCCTTTGTGGTAGAGCAGATCCTCTCCATCCACACCCTGGAGGACTGGGCTCGGGTGACGAGAGTTCTGGACCGCCAGTATGGCTCGGCGGCCGACCAGCTGCGCATAGCCAGACGGAAGTAGTCCGCTACCTGACGGGTAGCCGCCGATTGGCTGTGTTCATTCATACAGAGAGGTAGCGCGTGTCAACCACGTCGCTCGACACCCGGGCACTGGATTCCTATGAACGGGACGGCTTCGCCATCTTCCCTGGCATCCTTGATACCGACCTGGTCGCCGAGGCCCGAGATCATGTGGACTGGCTCCTTCATCGATTCCCCAATTTTCGACCCGAGCACCTGCATCACCCGCTGATGCGCGACGACGCCTTCTGGGTTCGCCTGGTGACCGATGAGCGGCTGCTCGACCTGGCGGAGTCGTTTCTCGGCCCCGACATCGCCTGCTTCACGGCCCACTACATCTGCAAGCCGCCCGGAGACGGCCAGGCGGTGCTCTGGCACCAGGACGGGGCCTACTGGAACCTGCGGCCCATGGAGGCCCTGACTGTGTGGCTGGCCCTCGACGACTGCGACCCCGCGAACGGCTGTCTACGCATGATCCCCGGCACTCACCAGCTGGACCTGGCCGACATTGTGCTGCGCGACGACGTTCCCAACATGTTGTGTTCGTCGATCGATGCGCGGTATGTCCGAGACGAGGCTGCCGTGGACGTGATACTGCGGCCAGGGGACGTGTCCGTGCATCATCCCGCCATCATTCACGGCTCCGAGGGCAACGAATCGGGCCGCTGGCGCCGGGGCCTCGACATCGGTTACATCCGGACGACGACCCAGCTCGGGGACACCGGCCTCTACGTCGACCCGATCGTGGCCCGCGGGCGGCCCGTGCCCGGCGTCAACCGCTACCGGCCGTGGCCCGCCTACGACCCCAAGACCTCGATGGATTTCCGGGGCCGAGAAACGTGGGACGCCCGGTGCCAGGCCGTGAACAGCCAGGTCGGAGTGGCCAGGCCGACCGGGGACACCGACGTCGCCGAGATGACCGCACGCATGATGGACCGCCTCCAGGCGGGCACGACCAAGGCGGGGAGACCTTGACGTTCGTGGTCGGCGGTGACGGTCGCGAGCGGGTGCCGTCCGATGGCTCCGTCTGAGGGATTCGGCGACCGCGTGGGGCGGACCCGGTCGCTGCTTGAAACGCGGATTCACGAGGCGAGGCGCGTGGTCGGGCCCCGTCCGCCGTCCCAGCGGCCGGAATCGGCCTCGTCCGACGGCGCACCGGCGGCTGTGACCTTGGTGGAAAGTCAGAATGACCGTTTCGTTCAGGAGGCGGAACGGTTGCTCCAGGCGTGCCGGGAGTCCCATGGCACGACGACCGCTCACCCGTCCGGCCCGGCCGCGGCCCCCGAGCGCAAGCGGCTGGACAAGGCGTACAAACGCCTGCGCGAGGCCGTCGATGGCTTTCTGCCCCACTTCCATCAGGTCCGGGAGCGGGCGGCGCGGCTGGCGGACCACTATCCCGGTCTGACCACGGAGGAGTATCGAAGAGCCGCGGTGAGTCTGGCCATCCTCGGGGAATGGCACGCGGGTGACGCCGCCCCGGCACCGCGGGCGGCGGACGAGGCCATTGACCACCCAGCGGGTGTGGCCGCCGCGGTGCTCGCGAGCATCGCGCGGGACGGCTTTTTGCGGCTGGCCTTCTTTGTGTGTCCGCCGACCGACTACCGGAGGTTGGGTACGGCGGAGCCGGAGCGTTATCTGCTGACGCACCTGAACGGCAGTGTGCTGAGCCGGCAGGTGCGACGGCTGCGGGACCTGTTCCGGGGGCTCGAGGCGGCGGACATCCCGACGAGGGTCTGGGCCGTCGTCGCCGACACCGACGAGGACGACTACCTGTGGCGGTTCCTCCCACAGCCGCGCCCGCTGGACGAGGACGCGCTCACCGAACGACGGCGGCTCCTCTTGGCCGGTGCCCATCGCTATCTGACCGAGCAACGGGCCGCGCCCAAGGACGGGCGCCCGCAGCCACGGGTGCTGCCCGAGAACATGCTGCATGTCACGAATCTGTCCGCGGCGTCGTGGTCGCCGTTGTCAGCGGCCGTCCATCAGCGGGTCCTGCGGGAGCCGGACCGCTATTTCGACGCCGAGGACTGGCGGGCAGAGATCGAGACGATGCGGCGGCTGTGGCGGCCGGGCAGCTACTACGAGGCGCTGCCCGAGCCCGACGAGACCGTCATGCGCGAGATTTTGCGCCACAAGTTCGCCGCGTATGCGCAGCAGGGGGTTCTGCTGGCCGAACAGCAGCCGTGGCTCGTGCTCATTCAGACCGAACGCCCGCCTGAACTGCGCACCAAGATGTTGAACATCGGGTGGGCCGAACAGACCGATGGCAGCCTTCCGGCCGTGAACTTCTTCGGCCCAGGGGAGTGAGGCGATGAAGAATCGCGCGTCGTCCAGTGGCCGGAGCGGGTGCTGATGGCCAAGGTAATAATCCTGAACGTCGGAACGGAACATCGATTTCCCGGTGAGCGCGAGGTGGGCCGGGACGTCACCATGACCTGCCTGCGCCATGCCTGGTTCGCCCGCCCCGGCGACGTCATCGTCAGCCCGGTGCCGATGCCCCAGGAGCTGATGGACTACATTGGGTCCGTCCTCGGCTTCGATGCGTCGACCGTGTCGGTGGTGAGCCGACCGCGGCTGCTCGACGACGAGGTCCTCGTCTCGCCGGACCTGCTGGAGGAGATTCGGTCCCACCTCGCCGGAACGTCGTCCTGGCGCCTGTTGCCCTGTTTCGCCAGCATCGGGGTGACCGACCTGGCGGAGGAACTGGGCGTCGCGCTGGCCGGGGCCGCCTTCTTCCGCCAGCGCGGGATGGAGCTGTTCAACCGGAAGTCGCACTTCCGGCAGCTAGCCGCCGGCCTCGACCTGCCCATCGCCCCGGGCGCGGTGGTCGCGAGCGCGCCCCGGCTCGGGCCGTCGATAGAGCGCCTGCTCGCCGAGANGGGCACGGTGATTCTCAAGAGCGACGACGGCGCCGGTGGATTCGGCAATGTGGCCCTGAGCCTGAAGGAGGCCGACGTCCTGCCGGGCTGCCGGGAGACGATCCATGCCTCCGACATCGCCGGCCTGAGCGCCAGCCTATGGGACGACCTCAGCTCCGGCGGCCGGAAACCGGTCACCGTCGAGGCATATTATTCGACGACCCACCAGTGCTATTTCGAATACGAGGTCGGCCCCGACGGCTGGGCTCGTTTCGTGGACGGCGGAAACATCCGCCTGAGGCGTGACACCGATCCCCGGACCCGGTCGCTGGTGTGGGTCGGTCTGGACCTGCCGCTCGACCTTCCGCTGGCGGCGTTGACTGTGACGTCCGGCGCCGCGGGCCGGCTGGCGGATGCCGTCGCCCGACTCGGCTACCGCGGGTTCCTGAACGTAGATGCCGTGCGGGCCGACGGCGGCGAGGTGCTGCTGAACGAGATCAACGCGCGATGGGGCGGTGGCCTGGTCCTGCACTCGGTCGCGGCGGCGCTGCTCGGCGACGACTATGCGGACCGCGCCGCCGTCAGCTCCCTGCGGGACGTACCCGGAACGGGGCTCGATGCCGCCGTCTCGCGGCTACGCCAGTCCGGGCTCGCCTTCTCCCACGCCACCGGCGAGGGGGTCGTGGTGCTCGGGGCCGGCCCGGACGCGGGGCCGACGACGGAAATGCTGGTACTCGCCGGCACCCGCGCCAGAACCCGCGAGCTTGAGGCGACCACTCGTTCCGTGTTCGAAGCGGGGGTGACACCGCCATGATGCCCAGCCTGTTCGACCGCTCCCAACCTGATCCCATACGGACCTACGGCCCGCTGCTGGACTGCCTTCCCCATCTGGGCCGGGAGCGTGCCTGGGCCCTTCTCGCCGACCTGCAGAGCGCCTTCGGGCAGCGGACGAGGGCTCCGCTGGGCGACCAGGAGCGGCTGCGGCCGGAGGTCGCGCGGCGTTTCGAGGGCAGCGCCCTGAGCGCCGAGATCGAATTCGAGTCGTTCTTCGACCACCATCTTCGGTGGCGCCAGCGGGTCAGCCTCGACTGGATGTACGTCCTGGCCTTCGGCGGCGAGCTCGCCAGTCTGATCACCTTCGAGGGAACCGAACACGCCGACGCTGCCCTCGCCGAGGGGGCTGTTGTGTTCGTGCCCTTCCACATCGGCAGCTACATGACGGTCCTGCCAGCGCTGGCGTCGTTCGCTGCCGGCCGCGACCTCCCGTTGCACGCCCTGATGGCCCTGGTGCTCGAGGCGGGCTCGAAGCATCTCGACCAGATCCTGCCCGAGGTCGTGATGCTGTCGCCGACCGCGCTTCTGGAGCTGGTCCGCCACGCCCGCCGGGGCGGCGCGACAGTGTTCTTCCCCGACGTGTATTTCGGGACCGGCGCGGCCCGTACGCCCTTCACCCTGGCCGGCGCGGACTTCCTGACCTCGGACGGCTGCTCGATGCTGGCCTCGCGCACCCGGGCAACGTCGATTCCGGTCTGGGTCGAATCGAAGGGCTCCGACGGGTTCGTCTGTCATTTCGGTCCGGGAATTCGCCCGCCGGAAAGCCCTGGCGATCAGGCTCCGTATCTCGCGGCCGTCGCCCAAGGGTACGAGGAGGCGCTGACCGGAAACCCGTGGAACTGGGCCGGGTGGAGTCTTGCCACGCCCGGCCGCAGAGCCGCCGTCCTGTCGGGAGACCCGCATGCCAGCTGAAGAGGTGTCGCAGATGTTGACGTCCAACGGGCCGTCCCCGGTCTTCGATCCCGAGGCCTACGCAGCCAGCTTTCAGAGCGGCGTGGTGGTCGATGATCCGCACCACGACTTCGCCCGCCTGCGTTCCCAACGCCCCGTACATGAGGGAACCGTGGCGGCCTTGATCGGAGTCCCCGAGGGCCTTTCTCGCCGACCGCGGCTCCGGCACGAGGCCCCGCATTTCTCCGCGTTCAGCTACGAGACGGTCCACGCCGCCCTGCAGGATCACGAGACCTTTTCCAACTCCTACTACGAAGGCGTCACCACCGACGTCTTCGGGAGGTCGATCCTGGAGATGGTGGGCGACGAGCATCGGCGCCATCGCGCGCTGATCCAGCCCGCCTTTGGCCCCGGCCGGGTGCCGTGGTGGGTCGAGCGGTGGATCACGCCCGCCGTCGAGGAGGCCGTCGACAGGCTGGCGGCCGCCGGCGAAGGGGAGCTGAGCGGCGAGCTGTGTCACGCCGTGCCTCTGCGCACGATTACGTCCAGCCTTGGGCTGAGCGCCGCCGAGGCCAACGAGTTCAGCGGGCTGTACCAGCGCGCCAACCCGGATCCGGAGAGCGAGACGCGCCGCCGGGCCCGGTTGAAGGCGGTGATTCATCGCATCGCTGAGGATCGCCGCAACCAGGAGGGCGATGACCTCATGAGCGTCCTCGTCGCCAGCAGACTGGCGGGGGAGCACAATGACGACCGGTCCCTCAGCGCCGCCGAGATTGAAAGCCTTCTGTTGCTTCTCATGGTGGCCGGTCTGGGGACGGTCTGGCGCCAGCTCGGCATCCTGTTGGCTGTCGTGCTAAGCGAGCCGGAGATTGCCGTCCGGGTCCGAGAGGACCCGGAGGCCCTCTCCAGGGCCATCGAGGAAGTCATCCGTTGGGAACCCACCGACCCGGTATTGCGCCGACTGGTGACCCGGGATACTGTTCTCGGCGGAACCGCCCTGCCCACGGGTGCCGTGTTGGAGCTGAATCTGGCGGCGGCGAACCGGGATCCAGAGCGCTGGGACGCGCCCGATCTTTTCGACCTCGACCGAGTACAGCGGCGGCATGTGGGATTCAGCGCCGGACCACATACTTGTCTGGGCACCCATGTGGCCCGCGCCCAGCTGCAACTGGCGGCGACGATCCTCTTCGATCGGCTGCCCAAACTCCGCCTGAAGGATTCCGGCCCGCCGCCCCGGATCATCGGACTTGAACACCGCTGCCCGACGCGCATCCTCGTAACCTGCTGAAACGCCCCGCGCGGCGGCGCGGCTGACGCGATGGCTGACCGTCGAGTCGAGTTATGCGGCGGTCAGCTGTCAGGTCGGCGCGCTCATCGCGGATCGATTCGACTGAGCTGCCCGGCTTCCCACCAGTTAACCCGGCTCGCTGTTGTATCTACCGTCGCCGAGACGACGGGTGAGGTATTCACACCAGAGATTGGAGTCGGCGTGAAAGCGAATCTCGACCTCACGGTCCACGCATTCGGGGCGATGTTCGTCGTGCTCGCGGCCACGACACTGTGCGGCCGGCTGGCGCGGCTGATCAGGCAGCCCACCGTGGTCGGCGAGATGGTGGCCGGTGTGCTCCTGGGCCCTTCATTCTTCGGCGCCGTCGCGCCGGGTCTGCAGCACCACCTCTTCAACACGAACGTGAAGAGCGTGCTCTACGTGCTCAGCATGATCGGGCTCACGTTCTACATGTTCCTCGTCGGCACCGAGGTCGACCACGGAACCCTCGACCGGCGAACGACCCGGCGGGCCGGTGTCCTGGCTGTCTCGGGAATCGTGCCGAGCTTCGCCCTCGGCGCCGGCTCCGCGTTTATCTTCTACCACACGCTGTCCCGGCCGGACGTGAGCCGCTGGAATTTCATGCTGTTCCTGGGCGGCGCGCTGTCCATCACCGCTTTCCCGATGCTGGCGCGCATCCTCGAGGAACGGGGCATCACGCGCACGCCCCTGGGCGGGCTCACCCTCGTCGCCGCGGCAATCGATGACGCCGCGGCCTGGGGAGTCCTCGCCGTCGTCGTCGCGGTGGCATCGGCCGGCGGCCCGGCGGACGTGGCACTGACCATCGGCGGCGCGGCGGCATTCGCACTGGTGATGCTGACCGTCGGAACGCGGCTGCTGACGGTGTTCGCCAGAAGCGTCGAGCGTGACGGGACGCTGCGTCGGGAAAAGATGGCGATCGTGCTGCTGCTCGTGCTGGCGGCCGGCTACTTCACCGAGGAGATCGGGATCTTCACGGTGTTCGGAGGGTTCATCACGGGCCTCGCGATGCCCGACCGACCGATGCTGCGCAGGGAGCTGCGGACCCGGCTCACCGACGTCAACTCGATCCTGCTGCTGCCGGTCTTCTTCGCCTATTCCGGCCTGAACACAAGGCTCGGAGGGCTCGACAGCTGGACGATGGCGGCCATGCTCCTGTTGGTCGTCGCGGTCGCCGTGGTGGGCAAGTACGGCGGCTGCCTGCTCGGCGCCCGATCGCAGGGCACTTCGTGGCGCCAGGCCTCGGCGATCGGCGGGCTCATGAATGCCCGAGGGCTGATGATCCTGATCTTCATCAACATCAGCATGTCCTACGACCTCGTGTCCTCCGAGACGTTCTCCATTCTTGTCATCGCCGCGATCGTCACGACGGCGATGGCCTTGCCGGTCTACCGCGTCTCGATGCCCGACTGGCTGGAGGAGAACGAGCGCGCCGCGGCCCGGGCCCCAGCGGCCGACGTCGAGACCGTCCCGGCCGCCTCCCGCGGTGGCTCGCTCGTGGTCGGGAACGAGGTCTCTCCCACGTCGGCGTAGATATTCGGTCGGCCCGCACCGACCGGAGCCTTGGCGACATTGCCGGCCCTGCCCGCCCGGCGCGCTGACCAGGCGCGTCGGCCGGCGGGGGGCCGGCTCGGTCCCAGGCCGCTCGGCCGGTCGCCAGAGATGGCGACGTCGCATCGGCCGCCGCCCGACGTGGTGGCCCATCGCCGTCACGGTGCCCGGGAAGACGGCGCCGCGCTCGGGCGAGCCCGACATCGATGATCGGACTGCCCCGCTCACGAACGGCATAGGCGCACAGGCGCTGTCGGGCTCCATTGGGCCACGGCCCGCGACGCCGGGCCCGATCGTCGGCCAACTGGGCCTGGTCGTCGGCCAGTCGGGGGCACCGGCCGGGCAACGCGCGGCGCCGCTCTTGGCCCGGCTATGCTCCTGGGCACGCTGTATGATGAGACCGTTCTCGCCCAGGCATCTCAGCAAGCATTCGTAGTCATCGTCCGATGGAGACCGCCGTGTCTGACCTCAGTGTTCCTGCCTCCGCAAGTGGAAGTGCTCAGGGTCCTGGGGTCGGAACGACGACGGCAGCCAGCGTTGTGGGGCGCGGGAAAGGCGTGGTCGCGGCGCGGGTCAACGGCGTGCTGCGGGACCTGAGCCACCCGGTCGCCGAGTCGGACATCGTCGAGCCGGTTCTCGCTTCTTCCGACGACGGGCTCGCCATTATTCGGCATTCCTGCGCGCATGTGCTCGCGCAGGCCGTCCAGGACGCTTTCACCGAGGCCCATCTCGGTATCGGCCCGCCGATCAAGGACGGCTTTTATTACGACTTCCAGGTCGCCCGGCCGTTCCAGCCGGACGACTTGGCCCTCATCGAGACCAAGATGAAGGCCATCATCAAGTCGGACCAGGTGTTCGTCCGGCGCGTCGTCGCCGACGACGAGGCGTCTATCGAGCTGAAGGACGAGCCGTTCAAGCTGGAGCTGATCGGCCTGAAGGGCTCGGCGGTGGACAGCGCGGCCGACGCCGGCGTCGAGGTCGGTGCCGGCGAGCTGACGATCTACGACAACGTCACCCGCGATGGAAACCTGGTCTGGAAGGATCTCTGCCGCGGCCCGCACGTGCCGAGCACCCGCTACATTCCGGCCTTCAAGCTGATGCGGTCCGCCGCGGCGTACTGGCGGGGCTCGGAGAAGAACCCGCAGCTGCAGCGGATCTACGGGACCGCCTGGGACAGTAAGCAGCTCCTCGCCGAGTATCTGGAATTCCTCGCCGAGGCCGAGCGCCGCGACCACCGGCGTATCGGCAAGGACTTGGAGCTGTTCCACCTAGACCCGACCGCGCCCGGGATGCCGTACTGGCTGCCGAAGGGAATGCGGCTGCTGAACAACTTGCTCGCCTTCTGGCGGGACGAGCACGAGGCGCGAGGCTACGAGGAGATCTCCTCGCCGCTCATCAATAACAAGAAGCTCTGGGAGACCTCCGGGCACTGGGAGCACTTCCGGGAGGACATGTTCATCCTCGAGAGCGATGGTGAGAACACCTTCGCGGTCAAGCCGATGAACTGCCCGAACGCCATGGTGGTCTACAATCTGAAGACCCGCAGCTACCGGGACCTGCCGCTGCGGCTGAGCGACTGCGACCCGCTGCACCGCAGCGAGCGGTCCGGCACGCTGCACGGCCTGCTGCGTGTGCAACGCTTCCAGCAGGACGACGCCCATATCTTCGTCAGGCCGGAGCAGATCGCCGACGAGTACGAGCGGATCTTCGACATCTGTGAGCGCTTCTACTCGATCTTCGGCCTGGGCTACCGGTTCCGGCTCGGTACCCGGCCCGAGAAGTTCATCGGCGACGTGGCGACCTGGGACGAGGCTGAGGCGACGCTCCGCAGGATTCTCGACGCCCGCACCGGCGGCGACTACGAGCAGGAAGAGGGCGGCGGCGCCTTCTACGGTCCGAAGATCGACATTCTGATGTCGGACGTGCTTGGCCGGTCCTGGCAGATGGGCACGATCCAGCTCGACGTCCAGCTGCCCCGCCGCTTCGGCTGCGTCTATGTGGACGAGAACGGCGCCCGACAGACGCCTGTGGTCATCCACCGGGTCATCTATGGCTCGATGGAGCGTTTCCTCGGTATCTACATCGAGCACACCGGCGGCGCGTTCCCGCTGTGGATCTCGCCAGTTCAGGTCATCGCAATCCCGGTGGCGCAGGAGCACGCCGGGTACGCGGACCAGGTCGCCGCCGCGCTGCGCGCCGCGGGCGTGAAGGTCGAGGTCGACGCCCGCAACGAGACGCTCGGCAACCGGGTCCGGATGGCGCAGCAGCAGAAGGTGCCGATGATGCTCGTCCTGGGCGCGCGTGAGGCCGAGGACGGGACGGTCAGCGTCCGCCGCCGGGGCGAGCGCACGCTGACCTCGCTGGCGCTCGACGACTTCGTCGCCCAGGTGGCTCAGGCCGTCGCGGACCGGGTGGACCTGCCGGCCTTCGCGTCCTGAGTCAAGTCCGGCCCCGCCCGCATCACCGAGGCCGCCCCCAAGCGGTGCGGGCACACCGGTTGTCAAAGGCCGCGGCCGCTCTCGGTCGGGTGACAGCGCGCGATGCTCGACGGAAGGCCGCAGCGAAGGAGTGAGCCGGTGGCGACCATCACGTGGACCGACTTCGAGCGGGTCGAGCTGCGGGTCGGCACGGTCCTCACAGCCGAGCTGAACCCCAAGGCGCGCAAGCCCGCGTACGTGCTCACGATCGACCTCGGCGACGCGGGGATCCGCACCTCCAGCGCCCAGATCCTCGACCGCTACGCGCCCGAGGATCTGATCGGCCGCCAGGTGCTGTGCGTGTGCAACTTCGAGCCGAAGCGCGTCGCGGGGGTCAAGTCCGAGGTCCTGGTCACGGGCGCGCACGACAAGGACGGCGCGGTGGTTCTGGCCGGCTTTGAACACCCGGTCCCGGACGGCACCCGCCTCCTCTGACCGACCCTTCCACGCGGCGCCGGGACCCGCGACGAGGACGAAACGGGACCGGCGTCCATCCCGACGCGCGGCGGCGCCGCTCCGTCGAGCCGCTGGCCGGACGTAGCAAGATCGTTCGGGTGGCGGCCCCGACTTAACCTGCCGCCACATCTCGGATGGGATGCCTGCCTGCTCACCGCCCCACCCGTGGGCGTGCCGCTCAGCACACCCGACCTGGCAACGAAAGGAACCGGATGACCCACGCCACCAGCACCCGACCCGAGGACCTGCGTGAGGAGATGATCAGCCGTATTCGCGCTGCTGGTCACCTGTCCTNCGCACGCATCGAGCAGGCGTTCCGCGCCGTTCCCCGGCACCGGTTCGTACCTGCGGCGTCGGTCGAGGAGGCGTACCAGAACAGGGCGATCACCATCAAGCCCGGGAAGGACCGGCCCGCCAGCTGCATCTCCGTGCCCACCGTCGTGGCGATGATGCTCGGCCAGCTCGATCCGCAGCCCGGTGACCACGTCCTGGAGATCGGCGCCGGAACCGGATACAACGCGGCGCTTCTCGCGGAACTCGTCGGTGACACCGGAAGCGTCACTACCGTCGACATCCACCCCGACGTCACCGATCACGCCCGCCACGCCCTTGCCGAGACCGGCTACAGCGGGGTGCGCGTGGTCACCGCGGACGGCGCCCTCGGCGAGGCGGAGCACGCCCCCTACAACAAGATCATCGTGACCGAACTGTTGACCGGACTTTCCTGACCTCCCGCGGCGTGTCGTAGGGCGGGCTTGGTCGCGGCGGAAGAGTCTGCGCCTCTCTGATCTTGGAGGGGTGCTGAGGTGGTTGACGACAGCGATCATCGGGTGATCGAGGCGATCCGGCTTCCGGTGTGGGGAAGCGTGGTCGCATCCGGCGATGTGGTGCCGTGGAGGCTGGTCGACGGGCTCGGCGAGCCGGTCGGGCCGGTCGAGGTGTTCCTGCGGGACTTCGTTGCGCAGGGACGGTCGGCGAACTCGGTGCGCAGCTATGCGCTGGCGTTGCTGCGGTGGTGGAGGTTTCTGGTCGCGGTCGGGGTGGCCTGGGACCGGGTGACCTCGGCGGAGGTCCGGGACTTTGTGCTGTGGCTTGGGCAGGCGGCCAAGCCGGTGGCGGCGGCGCGGGTCGCGTCACGGGCGACTGTGGGCCAGGTCAATCCGGTGACCCGTAAACGCCATCTCGGAGACGGTTACGGGCCGGCGACGGTGCGGCATAGCAACGCCGTGCTGCGGACGTTCTACGAGTTCTGGCTGGAGCGCGGCGAGGGGCCGCTGGTGAACCCGGTTGTGCTGGCCCGGGCGGCGCGGGGCCGGGCGCATGCGCATCACAATCCGTTGGAGGTGTTCCGTCCGGAAGGGCGGCTGCGTTACAACCCCCGCCTGCCGAAGCGGAAGCCCCGGGCGATGCCGGACGAGCAGTGGGATGCGCTGTTCGCGGCGATGGGCCGCAACCGGGACCGGGCGATCCTGGCAGTGGCGGTGAGCACCGGGGCGCGCGCGGCCGAGCTGCTCGGTATGCGCGGCGCGGACCTGGACTGGGGTGAGCAGCTGGTCCAGGTGGTGCGCAAGGGGACGCGCGCGGAGCAGTGGCTGCCGGCCAGCCCGGAGGCGTTCGTGTGGTTGCGGCTCTACCTGGCCGACGTCGGTGGCGGTGTGCTGGGCTCGGGCGATCCGGTCTGGCGGACGGTCTATCGACGCGGCGGGGTCCACGAGCCGTTGAACTACGACGCGCTGCGGGCGGTGTTCCGCCGGGCGAACGGCAGGCTGGGCGCGAACTGGACGATGCACGACCTGCGACACACCTGCGCGATCCGGATGGTGCGCGACGGACGGTTGTCGCTGCGGGACGCGCAGACGATCCTCGGGCACGCGCACCTGTCCACGACCCAGCTCTACCTGGACCAGGACGACGAGGAGGTCTTCGCCCGGGTTCGGGAGCATCTGGCGGCACGAGAAAGGCCCCGCCCCGCGCCGCCGCCGGCGGCCCTCGGTTACGACCCGGCCGACCTCGCGGTCCTGTTCGGGAACCCGCGGTGACGCCCGCCACGGTCTCGGTCTCGGCTGCCGCGGAGCTGGCCTGCGCCGCCCCGGCTCCGGGCCGGGAGCCGGCCACGCGTCCGCCGGGTCCCTGGGACACGGTGTCGCTGGCCAGCGTGCTCGAGGCCCTGCCGGCGTTCCCGTGGTGGCCAGGGAAGCAGCAGCAGGCGTCGCGGTCGGCTGCCGGTGTCCGCCGGCTGCTGGACTGGCTGGGCCAGCTGCCTGGCGGCGGCTGGCAGGAGCGGTGGGAGCACGCCGAGGCGACACTCGGCTCCAGGTGGGCGACCTGGTCGGCTGCGGTTCCCGAACCGGTCACGTCCTGCGGGGAAAGCCATCGCGTGGTACTGACCCGGGGTCTGGCCTGCCTGCTGCGGATGAGGCTCGTCCGGCCGAGCTACCCGTTCCTGAGGAAATACGGCGCGACCACCACGTTCGCGGTGGTCCGCGCGTCGGTGAGCCCCGAGCTGTTCGTCCGCGCGGCTGACGTCGCGCGCCGCCGGGGCCAGTCCGACAACGCGATTACACACGCGTTGAACGTCCTGACCGCGATCGTCATCCACACCGGCGGTGGCCTTGAGGAGGTCACCACCGGCGACCTCGTGGCGTTCCAGCCGGCCACCGCGCGTCGCCGCAACCGAGCCACCGACGGCNCCCNCCCGGCCTGGCAGATGATGGTCGACCTGGGTGTCTTCCCGCCGCACTCGACGCTGCGCGCCGCGCTGCAGCCCGGCCCGCAGACCACCGCCGAACTCGTGGACCGCCACGGCATCACCGACCGGCAGATCCGCGCGCTGCTGGTCCGCTATCTCGACGAGCGACGCCCCGCGCTCGACCACAGCACCTTCCGTGGGCTCGCCGGCCGCCTCGCAGGGGCGTTCTGGGCCGACATCGAGCGTCACCACCCCGGCATCGGCACCCTCAACCTGCCGCGCGACGTGACGGACGCCTGGAAGGAACGGCTGCGCTTCCCCCAGGGCGGCGGCAGCCGCCCGACCCCGCAGCGACACATCGATATTCTGATCACCGTCCGTGCGTTCTACCTCGACATCGCCGAGTGGGCGCTGTCCGACCCTTCGTGGGCGCCGTGGGCGTTCCCCAGCCCGGTGCGCAAGACCGACACCGCGGGAGTCGTCAAACAGCGCCAGGCCACGACCGCGCGAATGCATCAGCGGACCCGGGAGCGCCTGCCGCGGCTACCGCGCCTCGTCGACACGGCCGAAAGCTGGAAGAACGACCAGGCCGCGCTGCTGCACGCCTCGAGCCGCACCGAACCCGGGACGGTCTTCGAGCACGCCGGAACCCGCTACCGGCGGGTCGGCACCGGCAGCCGCCCGGCCGCCCCCAACCACCGGCCGTCACACCTCGTCGTCGAGGACGCCGCGACCGGCGCCCGCACCGACGTCACGATCACCGAGGACGAGGCGTTCTGGGCCTGGGCGGTCATCGAGACCCTGCGCCACACCGGTGTCCGCATCGAGGAACTGCTGGAACTGACGCACTTCGCGCTCGTCTCACACCGGATGCCCGACACCGGGGAACTCGTCCCGCTCCTGCAGATCGTCCCGTCCAAGAGCGACGAGGAACGGCTCCTGCTCGTCACACCCGAGCTCGCCAGCGTCCTCGCGGCCGTCATCAGCCGGATCCGCACCCCCGACGGCACCATCCCGCTCGCCGGCCGTTACGACAGCCACGAACGCGTCACCAGCCCCGCGTTGCCGCACCTCTTCCAGCACCCCGACGGCTTCATGCACAAGAACGGCTGGCGCAACGACGTTCTCGGCACCAACACGGTCCGGCACCTGCTCAACCGGGCGATCACCCGAACCGGCCTGACCGACGCCGCCGGCCAGCCCCTCCACTACACCCCGCACGACTTCCGCCGCATGTTCGCGACCGAAGCCGTCACCGGCGGCCTGCCCGTCCACATCGCCGCGAAGATCCTCGGCCACGCCAGCGTCAACACCACCCAGGCCTACACCGCCGTCTTCCAGGACCAGCTCATCCGGACCTACCGCGCCTTCGTCGACGAACGCCGCGCCCTGCGACCCGGCGAGGAATACCGCGACCCCACCGACGACGAATGGGCCGAGTTCCAGCAGCACTTCCACCTGCGCAAACTCGAGCTCGGCGACTGCGGACGCCCCTACGGCACCCCCTGCATCCACGAGCACGTCCCGTTGACCGAACTAACTGGGAGGCTTCCTGCACTCCTGCCGAGGGCGACGGACAGGGGCTCTGTCGGCTGGTCTGGGCCTTGGCGTCGGTCCGCGGCTACTCCCTGTGATCGCGTCGATCTGCTGTCATCGCGTGTCGTCGACTATGGCGACTCGCGGAGGTACGGGTGTCGGAACGCAGCACGACGGTCCGAAATGTTGCATCGCTGGCGATTGCGAGGGTTGGCGGGGTTGAGGAGACCGCTGATCCACTGCTGCCGTTCCGCGTTGTGGATGGCAAGGGCATCGAGGTGCCCGCGGTCGCCGAGTTTCTGCGTCACATGCTCGCCGACGACGCCAGCCCGGCGTCGCTGCGGTCCTATGCCTACGAGCTGTTGACGTGGTTCCGGTTCTTGCAGGCGCTGGAAGTGCCGTGGGATCGTGCCGGCCGTGCCGAGGCGCGGGACTTCGCCCTGTGGCTGAAGACCGTCAAGAAGCCGCCGCGGCCGCGTCGCGGTGATGCGCCTGTTCCGGGCTGGGTGAACCCGGTGACCGGGAAGGCGACGCCCGGGGAGAACTACGCTGCCCGGACCAGGCGGCACGCGCGTGCGGTGATCCGGTCGTTCTACGAGTATCACCGGGAGATGCACGGCCGGCCGCTGGTCAACCCGTTCCCGCAGGCCGGGGGCGTGGAGGACGGACGGCTGGGCGCCCACCGCAATCCGATGGAGCCGTTCCCGCGGCCGTCGCGGCGAGCCGTCTACCAGCCCAAGGAGCCCAAACCGGCCCCGCGAAGCATCCCCGACCAGGCGTTCAACGACCTGTTCGCGGCCCTGTCGTGCAACCGGGACCGGGCTCTGGTCGCGTTCTACGTCTCCACCGGGGCCCGCGCCTCGGAGCTGCTCGGCGTCTGTCAGGGGCAGGTGACCCCGGAGGACCAGGTGATTGGCGTGGTCCGCAAGGGCAGTCGGGCACTGCAGCGGCTCCCAGCGTCGTCGGACGCGTTCGTGTGGTTGCGGCTCTACCAGCAACAGATGCGGAACATGGTCCCCTGGGGGCCGGACGAGCCGTTGTGGTGGACGCTGCGCCGCCCGTTCCGGCCGCTGGCCTACGACGCGGCCCGGATGCTGTTCACCCGAGCCAACCGTGTTCTCGGTGCGAACTGGACGTTGCACGACCTGCGGCACAGCGCCGCCAAGCGGATGGTCCGCGACCCGAACCTGACCTTGGCCGACGTCCAATGGGTCCTCGGGCACGCCCACATCTCCACCACTGAGATCTACATCGCGCCGACCCCTGACGAGGTCATCGCTCATGTCCTGGCCCATCACGAGCGGCAGCGCGCCCAGCGGGAGCGGCCACCGGCGCCCCCGGCGCCTGGCTACCGGCCCGAGGTGCTCGCGACGTTGTTCGGCACGACGGCCGCCGGCGGGGGAACCCGATGACCGTCGCGGCGCCTGCCGCCACGGCCGCGAAGACCAGCACCGTCGAGGTGGGACAGCCAGCTGAACTGGACCCGCGGCCCTGCGAGCAGAGCTGGTGGCAGACCCGCCAGAGCCGGGAGGCCCTGGTCGAGCGGCTGCTTGGCTTGTTCACCGAACCGAGCGCGGGCCGCACCCGCGACAAGACCCGGCGGCGTGGCCTGAACAAGATCTTGGATTGGCTCGAGGGCCAGCCCGGGGACAGTTGGCAGGAGCGGTGGCTGGCCAGCGGGGCGGACACCGCCGGTTCTAGCTGGGCTGACCTGCCGCTGAAGGGGCGCGCCCCGGCTCGACGCCATCATCGTGACGAACTGTGCTGCGGGGTGGCGCTCCTGGTCGCCGGGCAGATCGTCCGGCCCGGCTACCCGTGGTTGCTGCGGCAACGCCAGGCGCTGATGCTCGCCGAGGCTCGGGCGGCGATCGACCCCGACGGCTTCCAGCGCCTCGGTCTCCGCGCCGACCACGCGGCCGGCTGGGCCAGGTCGGACGCCCTGAACAAGATCACCTGGATCCTGGTCCGCAAGGGCGGCCTCGTCAGCGACATCACTCTCGGCGACTGCGTCGAGCTGACCAGAGCTCTGCAGGAGCACCATTTCCGTGGCAGCGCGGGAAGGCCGCTGTTCTACGCGTTGCTGAAAAAGACCGGCGTGCTTCCGGCCGCGGCACCGGAGCGGTTGCGAGTTCTGCGGCTGGACGGCCGTCGCAGCATAGAGCAGATCGTGGAGGCCTACGGCATCGAGTGCCGGCCCGTCCGCGACCTGTTGGTCGAGTACCTCACCGAGCGGGCACCCGAACTCGACCACACCTCGCTGCGCTCCATCGCCCGTAACCTTTGCCGACTGTTCTGGCGCGACCTGGAGATCCACAATCCGGGCATCGACTCGCTACGGCTGGCACCCGAGGTCGCGCAGGCATGGAAAGAACGGCTGGCCCACATCCGGGACGCCGACGGCCAGCCGGTGCGCCCCCGCGTGAACTACCGCAGCGAGCTGGTATTCGTCCGGGCCTTCTACGAGGACATCGCCCGATGGGCCGCCGACGACCCCGCCCGGTGGGCGACGTGGGTCGCGCCGTGCCCGATCAAAGCGGCCGAGGTGACGCAGAAGAAATTCAAGTCACGGGTCAAGTCGCGGATGGACCAGCGCACCAGGACCCAACTGCCCCTGCTGCCGGCGCTGCTACGGGCCGTCGAACAGCAACGGAGGGACGCCGAGCAGCGTGTGAACACGGCCAAGGCGACCGCCGCCGAGGGGCGGTTCAACGCGGGCGGCCAGCAGTTCCGACGTTGCCGCCAGGGCGAGTCCGGCCGGGTCTACGCCGTGGACCTGGCCACGGGCAGGCGGCGGGACCTCACCCACGAGGAGTCGGCGGCGTTCTGGTCGTGGGCGACGGTGGAAGTCTTGCGGCACACCGGGATCCGCATCGAGGAGATGCTCGAGCTCACCCACCACAGTTTCGTCGCCTACACGCTGCCCACCACCGGCGAGGTCGTGCCGATGCTGCAGGTCGCCCCGTCCAAGACCGATGCAGAGCGGCTGCTTCTGGTTTCGCCCGAGCTCGCCGACGTCCTGACCACGGTCATCTTCCGGGTCCGTGGCGGGAAAGCGGCTCTGCCGCTGGTCTGCGCCTACGACGTGTTCGAGCAGACCTGGAGCCCGCCGATGCCGTTCCTGTTCCAACGGCGGTACGGCACCGAAGACCGTCCTCTCACCCGCAGCTACATCCGAGAGTGCCTCGTCGCAACCTCGCAGGCCGCACAGATCACCGCAGGAGACCAGCCGTTGGAATGGCGGCCCCACGACTTCCGCAGGATCTTCGTCACCGACGCCATCCGCTCCGGACTGCCTCCGCACATCGCCGCCAAGGTCTGCGGCCACTCCACGGTGGACACGACGATGGGATACGCCGCGATCTACCCCGAGGACGTGATATCCCACCACCGGGCTTTCATCGCCCGCCGCCGCGCCGAGCGACCCAGCGAGGAATACCGCGACATCACCACCCAGNAATGGGACGAGTTCCTCGCCCATTTCGAACTACGGAAAGTCGCCCTCGGGACCTGCGGCCGTGACCACGGAACCCCCTGCGCGCACGAAAACGCGTGTGTCAGGTGTCCGCTGCTCCGGGTCGACCCCGACCAGATGCCGCGACTGGAAGGGATCCGCGCCAATCTCCTCGACCGGCTCCAAGAGGCCAAAGAACAGGGATGGTTCGGTGAGGTCGCCGCGATCCAGACCACCCTGGCAGCCGCAGAGCAGAAACTCGCGACCATGCGCGAGACTGCCCGCGGTGCCGCCGTCCATCTGGGCATGCCCGACCTGCGTTCGGCCGCCGGACGAGCGGAGCAGACAAGGGCCTGACCCCAGAGGCACCACCCATCAGATTATGATCTTGGGTGTGAACCCTCCGGTCGCGGGCCCGTCAGATGCCGTGCTGGCGGCATTCGGCGTCGCGGACGACCCGGTCGTACTGCCCGGCGGCCAAGGCGGGACGTGGCGAGCTGGCCAGCTCGTCCTCAAACCGGTGGAGCTCCTGACGGAAACGCTCTGGCGAGCCGAGGTGCTCACCGGCCTGCCGGACGCCACCGAGTTCCGCGTTGCCCGCCCCGTCCAGACGCTGGACGGGGCATGGGTGGCCCACGGCTGGGAGGCGTGCCAACTCGTCGCGGGCGAGCCAGACGTCAGCCGGCAAGACGACGTGCTCCGCGCCGGCACCGCCTTCCACGCGGCAATCGCGGACCTGCCCCGACCGGCGTTCCTGGACCTCCGCGACGACCCGTGGGCTTATGGGGACAGGGTCGCGTGGGAAGAACTCCCGGTCCGTGGCTGCCCGGCGGCCCTGGACCTGCTGGCACCACTGGCACGCAGCCGCCGTCCGGTCGACCTCACCCCGCAGGTGGTGCACGGCGATCTGCCGGGCAACGTACTGTTCGCCGCCGGACTGCCACCGGCGATCATCGACTGGCCCGCGTACTGGCGCCCCGCGTCCTGGGCGTCGGCCGTCGCGGTCGCCGACGCGTTGTGCTGGTACGGAGCCTCACCCGACCTCGCTGCCCGATGGGCGCACCTGCCAGCCTGGGGTCAGATGCTCGTCCGAGCCCTGATCTACCGGATCGCCACCCACGAGGCGGCCTTCGGACCCACCGGGTGGACACCGGACCAGGTCGAGGCCTGCCGACCCGCGGTCAACCTCGCGGTGACCTACGCCAACCACGATCCGAGCTCGGGCAACCGCCACGATCCATGAGCCGCTCCCGCGACACGCCCGAAGCCCCAGCGACCGCAAGCCGATGTGAGTACTCTCCGTGACCCCCCCTCCCAGGGAAGACGGGTTACGCGGATAGCAAGATCATTTCGGTTAAGCCTGCGTCCGCTGCCCCATGCTCCGCGTCGACCCCCGCCAACGCACTCGCCTCGAACAGATCATCCGAAACCTCGGTGAACGCACCGACGAAGCCAGAACCAACGGCTGGCAGGGCGAAGTCGAGGGCCTCAAAGTCAGCCTCCACGCCGCCCAGAACAAGCTCGCCACCCTCGACCGCGCCGCCCGCAACACCCCCAGACCAGCGCCACTCGGAATGCCGTCAATCCCACCCAAAACTCCATGATCAAAATCCGGATAAGTGGGGCCATGGGACCTGCCCCCAGCCTGGTTTGACCAACTCGCGCCTGGCGGAACGCTTGTCGTGCCCCTGCACTGGCGCGGCCAGGCCCGAAGCATCGCCTTCACCCGCCACGACACACATCTCCGCGCGGAGAACAGCCAACTCTGCGGATTCATCCCCATGATCGGCATCGTGCCGACCGGTGAACAGACCGGCACCGTCACAAAGGACGTCGCGCTGTACTGGGACGCCGACCAGAACATCGACGCCGCCGAGCTGCAGGACGTGTTCTCCGGGCCCGAGATCACCATCTGGTCCGGCGTGTTCGTGGTCGCCAACGAGCCCTTCGACCACATCTGGCTCTGGCTGACCGCCACAGAACCCGGCACCTGCCGCATCGACGCTGAAGACCAGGCCATCGAAGCCGGCGTCTGCCGGCCCGCCTTCGCCTACCGCACGCCCACGATCGTAGAAGGCGAATCCCTGGCCTACCTCACCAAGCCCCGTCCCGCCGACCAGCCAGGACCGCACGGCGAACGCCGCTACGAACTCGGCGCCACCGGCCATGGTCCCGCCGCCGCCCGCCTCGCCGAGCGGATAGTCAGCCAGATCCGCCGCTTTGACCGCGACCGCAGCGCCCAGCCCATCATCACCTCATACCCTGCGGACAGAGCTGAGGAAACTCGCCCCGCGGGCATAGTGATCGACAAGTCTCACGTGCGTCTCGTCATCACATCCTGACGGTCAAGCTCGGCGCTTTCCGGCAGGCCCGGCCGCGCCGGCGACTGACAGTGCGACAATGCGTTGACTGGGCGGGCTGTTGACGATTGGGGTGTCCGGGTGATCTCGATGACCTATATCCAGGCCCAGTCGGACCTCGGCGCCAGGCTCGCCAGGGCCCGGAAGCAGGCCGATTTGACTCAGCAGGAGCTGGCCCACCGCGTCTCATACAGTCGCAGCACCATCGCCAACACTGAGAGCGGGCGCCAGTGTCCACCTCGCTCGTTCTGGGCTGACGCAGACGCCGCTCTAGGAACCGGCGGCGCGCTCACAGCCGACTTCGACAGGATCACCTCCTCGTCCGAGCCATCGACGCCGCCGGCAACGGCGGACAACTCGACTGCCGCGGCGGTTCGGCCGGGCGGCCCGGGAGAGAGCGTGGCGCGCCTTCGCGATGTTCTTGATCACTACCGCCGGCTGGACGACCTTCTGGGCGCGTCCGGTCTGGTGGGTCCAGTGACGGCGCACCTTGGTCTGCTCGAGCAAGTCGGGCGGGCGGAGGTCGCGACCGCGACCGAGGTGGATCGGCTGGAAGCCGAGACCTGCCAGCTCCTGGCCTGGTTGTGGCTGGACCTGGACAAGCCCGCTCGTGCCCGCGACTTCTATGCGCGTGCGGTCCGCGCGGCGCGGCGTGCCGGGGACGATGCCCTGGCCAGCTACATGATCGGCTGGCTGTCATTCGCCGCGTGCGGCGACGATCCACGCGACGCCGTGGTCCTGGCCCGGATGGCCGTCGCGCGTGGTGCGGGTGGACCAGCCTCGCTGCGCGCCTGGCTGGCCGCGGTGGCGGGACGTGCCCACGCTCACGTCGGCGACCGCGAGCAGGCTCTGCATTCCCTCGGCGAAGCCGAACGGTTGCTGCCTGACGCCCCGGACCGGCGGGCGGCCTGGTACTTCTTCGGTAGCGCCGCCTACACCGGATACCGGGGCACGAGTCTGGTCCTGCTTGGCCAGGCCCGTGACGCGCAGCGGCTTCTTGAGGACACCCTCGCTGGGCTTGACGGAACGTTCGTGCGCAGCCGCGCCCTCTACGAGGCGCAGCTCGCCCACGCACTCGCCGACCTCGACGAACTCGAGCAGGCATGTCGACACGCCCACCAAGCAGCCGAAGTCGCCTCGGCTACTGGCACGGTTCGTGGCCTTCGTGCGGTCCGTGACGTCCGTCGACACCCCCTCCTCGCGGCTAACCCCAGCCATCGGGGTGTAATGGACCTTGATGAGTACCTCCTGTTCGCCAGCTGAGTATCAGCCCGCCGATGCCACCGCGGCCACCCGGGTGCGGGACGCGGTGAACACTTTCACTCAGGCCGGCGGACGGCGCGCGGTGGCCGTCGAGGCGCTGCGCGGCCCAGCGGTTCGCGTCGAGGTGAACGCACACACCCCTCAGCCCGGGGCGAGCACGCTGAAGCTGATCGTTGCGGCGGCGGTCCACGATGCTGCCGACGCCGGCCAGATTGACCTGTCAGAGCGCGTCAACTGCCGCGACCTGCACCCGACCATCTTCCCGACGGTCATGGCGGCGTTCGACGACGGCGATCAACTCGCTCTCCGACAGCTGTGCGCCCTCATGCTCATCACCAGCGACAATGCGGCCGCTGACGCACTCCTCGACCGCGTCGGGCACGACACAGTGAACGCCACCGCCCGGCGCCTTGGAGCGACGGCGACCACACTGGCTGTCGACTTCCGCGATGAGCAGCTCGGGGCTGCCGGCCGACGCAACACCACCACCGCCGGCGACCTGAACTTGATCTTGAGGGGACTTGCCGGGCACGAGCGCTATCGGCCGGTCTTGGCTTCCATGAGAAACAACCTGCGGAACACGCGGATACCCGCCAGGCTCCCTGACCGCACGCCGGTCGCGCACAAGACCGGCAGCCTCGACGGCGTCGTCTGCGACGCAGGGATCATTTATGGGCAGCACACCGACGTCGCGGTGGCATTCCTCGCCGACGGCGAATCCGATAGCGCCCGCACCAGCATCGCGATCGCGGACACCGTCGCCACGATCTGGTCCGCACTCACCGAACTTGCCGACTGACAGGCGCTTCGGACCGTCGTACGTCTCCGAGGCCAGCGCCTCCCGGCCAGTGTCGTCGGCCCGCTCGTAGCTCGGCCAGTCGTCAACAGCGCTCAAGCACTGGATGATGCGTGGCGTCTAGAGCGAGTGCACCGCGCTGTCGGTGAGCAGCACCAGGCTCTCGTCCTGGAAGCGCCTCACATCACTGGGAGCTGACTGTCAAAACAATCGTTCCGACAGTCGATCACGATTCTAGGTCCTGATCGTGCGCCAGACTGACACATTGTGGCATACAGGATCAGGCACAGACGTCGAAACCCCGCGCAGCACGGTGGATCTCGGTCCAAGCATGGTGGCTTGCTGTGACAGATCCGGGTACGGTGTTCTCCGTGTCCGGGGCGGTGTCCCCGACGGATCTGGCGGTCGATCAGGCGCACTCGGCGCGAATGTACGACTGTCTCCTGGGCGGCAAGGACAATTTTCCCGCGGATCGGGAGGCGGTCGAGGCGGCGGTGGCGGCGTTCCCGCACCTGCCGTCGGCGGCCCGGCAGAACCGGTCGTTTCTGCACCGGGCGGCGCGGCTGGTCGCGGAGTTCGGGGTGCGGCAGTTCTTGGATGTGGGGACGGGTATTCCGACGTCGCCGAATCTGCACGAGGTGGTCCAGGCCGCCGCGCCGGAGTCTCGGGTCGTTTATGTGGATAACGACCCGATCGTGTTGGTCCATGCGCGGGCGCTGCTGACGGGCAGCCCGCAGGGCCGCATCGCCTATCTGGACGCGGACCTGCGGGACGTCGACCGGATCCTGACCGCGCCGGAGCTCATTGACACGTTGGATCTCACCCAGCCGGTCGCTCTGTCGCTGATCGCGATCCTGCATTTCGTGGGGGACGACGACGATCCGTATGGCATTGTGCGGCGGCTGGTCGAGCGGTTGCCCTCGGGCAGTCATCTCACGATCAGTCATGTGGCGAGCGATCTGAATCCGGATGTGGAACGGGCGGCGGAGGTGTACCGGCAGCGCGGCGTTGATATCCACGCCCGGTCACACGCCGACATCAAGCGGTTCTTCGATGGGTTGGAGCTGGTCGGACCCGGACTGGTGCCCGTGCAGCGCTGGCTTCCGGACGATCCTGGTTTCGCGGCGGTGCCCGACGCGCAGGTCGGCACCTACGGCGCGGTCGCCGTCAAACCATGACCCGCGCACCTCGGGTGTTGATCGTGCTGCCGGACGGTGGCCTGTCGCTGGTCGCGGGCATCGTCGCCGGGATGGGCCAGGCCGCGCGGATCGTGGCGCTGGTGCCGTCGCTTGCCATCGGCGAGGCGGAGTGCGGTGGTGCCGGTCGGGTCGTGGCGGACCTGGCGTCGAGGCTACCGGTCGCGGACGGGGCGGTTGAGATGGTGGCTGGCTACGGCATAGCGCCGAAGGAGCCGGCACGGCTGCTCGACGAGGTGTGTCGGGTCCTCGCCCGGTCGGGGCAGGTCGTGTTTACCGTGGTGATGGCGCATCTGGGCCAACCCGTCTGCGCCCTGCCCGGTCTCACCGACGATGACGCGCACCGGATCGAGCGGGCCGTGGACGCGGCGGTGAGACCGGCTCCGCACCCGTGGGATGCGCTGGTGGAGGTGATGTCGACCGGCCGTCCGGGGTTGCATCCCGCCGATGTTGACGTGATGAGGCTGACCACCGAGCTTGACCATCGCGGTGTCGACGACTACCTGCACACGCCGACACCCGTGGCGCCAGCGCCGGTCACGGCGGTGCGGGCTGGCCTCGACGCGCGGGCGGCACGCCGGTACGCGGCGGCCTGCCATCGGGCCGTCGACGTGCACGGCGCGCTACGGCTACGCACCCCGGTGATGTGTCTGCGTACCGGGCGGGCCGCATGAGCAGCGGCGACGGCCGTCGAACGGTAGGGCCGGCGCGAAGGCCCTACAGCCGGATCGAGCTGCGTGCCGCGTTGGCGACGGCCGCGGTACGCGCGGCGACCTGGATCCGGACGGCCGTGGCGGTGGCGCGTGGCTGCGGCGCGACCTGGGTGGACGTCCACGATCTGGAGGACGGTGGGTTGTTCTGGGTGCCGGGCCGGAACCGGCCCGGCACCCGCCCACGGATCGCGGAAGCCGAGAGCGGCCGGGCGACCGCCATCACGCGGGAGAGCTTCCTTCGCTTTCGTGTGGACACGCCGACCGTCACCGGGGCGACACGGCACGATGATTGATCTTCACGCGTATACGACCGAGTCCGGCGGCGGCCTGATGCCGCACGAGCTGATCGGGCACGCCGCCATCGTCGGCGTGCGGGTTGTTGCGGTCACCGATCGGGACACGGTTGCGGGGATCGATGCGGCGGCGGCTGTGCTGCCGGCCGGGATGACGCTCGTGCCTGGCGCGGAGATCTCCTGCCGGGCGGTCGTCGGCGGGCGGCCGAGGTCTGTCCGTCTGCTCGCCTACCTGGTCGATCGCGACGATCGGGCGATGTCCGAGCTGCTCGGCCGGGCCCGTGACAGTGCGGAACTGCGGGCGCGGCGCGCTGTGCGGCTGCTGCGGGTCGAGGGCTACCCGGTCGACTGGCCGCAGGCGGCCGACGAGGCCCGGGGCGCGCCGGTCAGCCGCGGGCACATCGCGGCGGCCCTGGTCGCGGCGGGCGTCGTGCCCACCGTCGACGTCGCGCTCGGGCCGGCGTGGCTTGGTGTCGGTGGCCCGTTCCACATCGCGTCACGGCAGCCGGACGTCGCCGCGGCGCTGACCGTGGTGCGCGGCGCCGGGGGCGTCGCGGTACTCGGCCACCCCTGCGCTTCACTGCCCGTAGAACTTCTGAGGGACTTGGCGGCGCGCGGCCTGGCCGGTATCGAGGTCGATCACCCCGGGCACGACGCCGACACCCGCCTTCGCCTGCGCGACGTGGCTGCCGAGCTGCGTCTGCTGCCGATCGGCGGCAGCGGCTACGACGGCCCCCCAGGACAGCTCGGATCCGACACCACGCCATACGCCACCTACCAGCGGCTGATCGCCCAGGCCGCCGGCGCGACACCGATCCGAGCGTGAACCTCCCGTGGAGACGCCGAAGGCGGGTCGTCGACCTGGACGACGACGCGCGATGGGAGGTGATGGACCCGGCCGTACGCAGGGAGGTCGAGGAAGCGGGCCGAGCGGGGTGGGGGCTGGTCTGCGTGTCGGCTGGCCTGGGCGCCGCCCTACTCCTTTCCATGATCGTGTGCCGGTAGCGGGACCGCCGCTCTGCCTGTCGCCCCTGCGGGCAGAGCGGCTTCACGTCGGACAAGGGGCGGGGTGGTGACGGACATCGACACGCACGGGTGGACGCGGCTCGAGGGCCTGGACCGGGGCCATACCGCTGCCGACGTTCGCGGCGGCGCAGTCTGCGGGCCGGCCACCTCTACGAGAGGTACTGCGCGGCGCTCGCGACCACGGGAGACGAACGCCGCGTGGGGGAACGAGAGGAGGAACCGGGATGACGCTCACCGGTGCGGGAATCGTGATCGCCGTAGGTGTGGCGATGGGCCTGCTCCTCGCGTGGTACGCGGACCTGATCCGCCAGGCCATGCGGCAGGGGCACCACCACGAGATCCGCCTCGCCATGATCACGGGAACGAGAAACGCGCTGATCATATGGATGCTCGGGGTGGGTATCTGGACGCTGGTGGTCCGATGAAGGTCCACGCCTTCGACATCGGAGCGTCGACGATCAAACAGGGGATCGTCGACACCGGCCCGCCCAGCCAGCTCGTCACCAGGCTGCCCGTGCTGCGGCTCCCCCCAACCCCGACCTTTCACGTGGTGCAGGAACGGATCCTCGCGGCGCTGACCAGCGCGGCCGACGTCGAGCTGGTCGCGATCGCCACCGCCGGCGCCGTCGACACCGACGGGACGGTCGTGCGGGCCGGGGCGATCCAGGGGTACTCCCGCATCCACTGGCCCACCCTGCTCGCCGGCTTCTTCCCCGGCCTGCGGGGGCGGGTACGGGTAGTCAACGACGGCCTGGCCGCGACGTGGGCGGAATACGAGCGGCGCGGGCGCACCGGGACCCACGTCCACTTCGCCCTCGGCTCCGGGATCGGCGGCGGCATCGCGATCGGTGGACGGCTCGCCCACGGCACACCCCCCGGCCCGGCCGGCCTCGGGCACATCCTCGTCCACCCCACCAGCACGGTGCGCTGCTCCTGCACCCGCACCGGCTGCGTGGAGACCCTCGCGTCGGTGCGGGCGGTCCTCCGCGGCTACCAACCCCCACAACCCGCCGCCTCGCCGCGCACCTCCCCGCCTGTTCGGACCAGGGTCCCGACCCTGCTCGAACTCGTCCACAAGACGCGGAACGGGGACCCCGCGGCCCGACGGGCGTTCGAGGCCGCCGGCTACTGGCTCGGGATTGCCGCCGCGACCGTCCTGAACATCCTGGCGCCCGATGTGATCACCGTCGGTGGGGGGCTCGCACAGGCCGCCGAAAGCGCCGCCGGCCCCGACGGCGGCTACCTCGCCGCCGCGCAGCGCGCCATGCGGGAACGCGCGGTACCCCGCCTGGCCGACCGGGCCGTCCTCACACCCTCGCCCTACGGGGCGAACGGGCCCCTGATCGGCGCCGCCCTCCTCGCCGCCACCTCAGAAGGCGACGGGTGACAGGTGATCGACGAGTCACAGGCACGGGAGATCGCCAGAGCCCTGCTCCGGCGGCTGGACAATGATCAGGAGCGGCCCTGGAGCCTTGTCGAGTTCTCCCAGGGATGGATCATCAACGAGACCGGCTACCTCGACGCCGATTTCGTCGGTTCCCTCGGACGGGTGATCGAAAAAATGTCCGGAAAGGTGATGTGCTTCCCCGCCCGTGTCCCGACCGACCGGATCATGGCCAAATATGAATCCGTCGTCGGCATGGCGAAGGTCGTTCCGCTGCCTCAGCGTTGATGGCCGGTGGTGCTGATCGCGAGCAGCGGCATGCTGATGGTGATCAGCCAGAATTTGGCCGGGCCTGGGTTCCGTGCGGCTGTGGACTGCGCTCGCGGTATGAACCCGGTTCGTGCCGACCTCCCGCTGCTCGTCGTTCTCCGGCCGGACCTGCTACCGCTGCTGGTCATGGTGCCCAGCCTGCCCCGGCGTTTCTGTGCCGACCGGGTGGGATGACGCCAACCGCTGACCGTACATCGGTGGGGTCCGCCTCGCTTCCACGGCGCGGCGCGGGGTCAGCCTGGTGTCCGCTGCCTCGGGGCCGGCGGACCCACTCCCGGTCATCGACGAGGCTGGGAGCGACGACCCGAGATGGATCTGCCTCGGGCGTTTTTGTGCTGGCCAGCGAAGTCTGAGCGCGATCGGTGGCGATGGAGGCGGGCGGGAGAATTTTTCGTCTGTTGCGTCCAGTGACGTGGAGACCACGACGAGATCGTGGTCTCCACCTGATGCTCTCCGTGCACGGATCGCTGTCGCGGACGTCGGCCTTCCCGGCTCCGGGGGACGACGAGACCTGCCGTATCCCTTTGCGGCCACGCAACTACTCAGCCCGAGGCGCTGTGAACGATGTCGTCGCACCCGAGATCAAAAATTATCGCTTTCCGTGACCCTTTCACCGCGAATCGCGCATTGTAGAGACTGCGTATCTCGCTCGCCGCGAGATGTTTGTCTCACTTGCGACAGCCCCCCGTGATGGGGTTACAACACTGCGGTCGGAACAGGTCACGGACGGGCAGCGTGCCAGGTGAATCAATCGGCAGGACGGATGCGGCGAGTAGCGATCATTGCCGTGGCCGGCGTCGCCTTGGGTGGATGCGGCGGCGGTGCGCGTGATGCGCGGCGGCTGCCGTCGCCGCCTGCGAGCAGGACCTCGGCCACGGCCTCACCTGCGGCGACGCCGACCGAGGCGACGCCAGAGGCGGCGGCGCTCGCCGCGTATCGAGGTATGTGGGAGGACTGGGTCGCGATCGCGGCGACCTCGGACTACCAGAATCCCCGCTTGACGCGGCATGTCAGCGGCCGGGCCCTGTCCACGATCTATCGCGCCGTCGCCGCCGATCGGCATAGAGGTCTCGTCTCCCACGGTACGCCGACCTTCTCGCCCCGCGTATCGGCTTTCTCACCGAGCGATGATCCCACCCGGGTCACTATCGACGATTGCGCGGATGCCAGCACGTGGCTTCACTACGACAATGCCTCCGGAAAACTGGAGGATGATGTTCCCGGCGGCCGGCATCGCGTGCAGGCTCTCGCGCTGAGAACCGCGGGAGTATGGAAGGTTGATGAACTCGTCATTCAGCCGGTCGGCACATGCTGAAGGCCGGGGGTGCCGCCCTCAGCGTGATGATCCTTACCTGCGTCATGCTGGGACAAGGCGCCGCGTTCGCAGGCGACGCTTTCGGCGCGGCCGTCTGCTCCTCGGGTCAGGAGGGCTGTGATCTGTGGGCGGGAACGTCTGGCCATCCCGAGAAGCCCTCGGTGCTCTCGGGGGCCCGTCCGTCGACGTCGTCGGAGGCGGAGTCCGTGACCTGCCCGACCGTGGGCACAGGCGCGTTGCCCTGTTTGGACACGATGCGGGGCTGGTCGGGCAGTGATGGCTGCCGTTACCAGGCGGCGACGGATTTCGTCCCGTCCGCGGCGGTGGAGGCCGAGCGGGCGACGCCAGGCGAGAAAGGGTCCTGGTATTGGCGGTCGTGCGGCGGTGCCAGCTTCGAGGCGGTGTGGCTGCCGGACGCGGTGACGGCAGGGGCCGTGCTCTCACCTGCGACGTTGGCGCAGGTGGCGGTGAAGAAGCTGAGGTTGCCGGCGCCAAGCGTGATGATGTCGCCGGGGGTGGGGGTGCCGCAGCTGGTGGGGGTGCCGGTGTGGTTGTGGCTGGGCGGGGTGTGGGGGCCGGTGTCGGTGACGGCGACGGTGCCGGGCGTGTCGGTGACGGCGACGGCGCGCCCGCAGGAGGTGGTGTGGGACTTCGGCGCGGGGGGCGCGGTGTCGTGCCGGGGGCCGGGGACGCCGTTCCGGGTGGGGGTCGATGACCCGGCTGCGGGCTCGCCGGACTGCGGTGTGGTGTTCGTCCGGTCCTCGGCGGGGCAGTCGGACGGCCGCTTTCCGGTGACGGTGACGGTGCGCTGGCAGGTGGGGTGGGTGGGGGCTGGTCA
>NZ_JYFN01000045.1 GCF_000948395.1 Frankia torreyi
GCTTCGGCTTCGGCTTCGGCTTCGGCTTCGGTGGGAGGGTCGCAGGTTTCGGTGAGGTGGACCTTGTAGCCGCACCAGAACAGGTCGTCGCCCTTGGCCGCCCACCGCGCGTCGCGGTCGTAGGGGGAGGCCAAGCGGCGATGTCCGGGCGGGACACCCTGCTGGTCGGCGTCCCGCTTCACGATCACCTCCCGTCCCCGGCTGTCGGTCGACAGGTAGTAGGTCTGCACCAGCATCTGCTGTAGGAACGCCACCGCGGGGATCTCGCGCGGCCAGCCGGGTGCGGTGGGCGCGCCCACCGCCCGGCACACCGCGAGCGCGTCCTGGCCGAACACCACCGCGAGGCGGTCCCGGGCCGCCGTCGACGACGGCATCGTCCATCCGTTGACCCGCTCGCCGTAGCGGTGCGCCAACTCGTCGACGTTCAGGGTGTCGGCCAGCCAGTCNGGGGCCGCGACCGCGAGGGCCTCCAACGCCGCCCGCACACTCTCCCCNGCNAGCTCGGTCCGGTTCAGGTCCCGCACCNCGCTGATCACATGGGTGGAGTCGGTGCGCGCCCGGCCACCGGCGCCGATCAGGCCCCGCTCACGGCAGACCTCCACGAGCCGGTCGAACACCACCCGTTCCAGGCCATGGTCGGCCAGGCGGGTCCGGAACCGGGACAGCACAGTGGCGTCGAACCCGGTGTCGGTCAGTTCCGCGCCGAGGGCGTACTTCCAGTCGATCGCGCGGACCGCCATCGCCGCGGCCTGCCGGTCGGTGAGGTTCTCGGTGAACTGCAGCACCGTGACCAGCGACAACACCGCCGGCGGCAGACCCGGCGCCCCCCGCCGGCCGAACGCCGGGGTGAACGGCTTATCGACGAACACCTCGGCGAGCCGGTCCCGCAGCCGCATCGCCGGCGTCCCCCGCGGGAACGCCGCCCGCGCGACCGCCACGGTCTGCGCCGGGATCTCGGGCAGCCCCTTCGGCTGCAACGACATGTGCCCCACCTCCCGCGGCCCACGAGGCGACCCGGACCGCAGAGGAGATCATGCCGCACCCACGACACCCAGCCGAATTAAGCAGCAGAGTCAACAACCAGCTCAAAACCCATCTCCGCGGCCCCGGGCGAGTCCTACGGTCCCGTCTTCCGGACCTGGTCTACCAGGAGATCTGGTCCTATCTGATCGTCCACCATGCGATCAGTGACCTGACCGCGCAGGCGTCCGCCGCCGCGGACCTCGACCCGGACTCGATCTCTTTCGCCAAGGCCCTCCGCCTGATCCGCCGTACCGCCACCGGGACGGCGGACATTCCCCCCTCAGGACTGGACTGACCACCTTCCCAAGCACCTGTCCAACCTCGCCCGGCTCCTGATCCCCGACCGCCGTGAACGCACCTGCCCCCGCGCGGTGAAACGCGCCCGCCACAACAACTACCGCGTCAAAAAACCCGGCGAGGCCGCCAGCATCCGCCATCACGCTCCAGCGACGGCCAGGATCCACACCCTCAACCGAACATGATCAAAATAGGCTACGTGGCATTGACCCCAGGCTGGCCGCCGAGCAGGAAGACGATCGGAACCTCCTGCCACCGCGCCCCCGCGAGCAGTTCGGGAACGATCTCGTGGACGAAAATCTCCTGGTGGCTCTTCGGATCGAGCCTGAACTCCTCGGTCACTGCCGCTCTTCTCGGAGCTGCCTAGCCCGCGGTCCGTACTCCTGGAGCACCCGGGCGACTGCAGACGGGCCCCCGGCAATCATTCGACGCCGCTCGGCGGCCAGGGCGGCACGCTCCGCCCGGAGACTCTGCGCCACCGTCTCGTCCGGCTCCTCAGCCAGCAGACTGGAGATCCTGGCGGTCAAGGCTCCCAGGATCCACTCCGCAACCTCAAGATCGACCCCTTGGTCGAACGTTCGTGCTGGCAGAGCATCACCCAGCAGAGAGCGCCGCCGCTTCACCGGCTCAGTCATCAGGATCCTCCCGGCGTCTACGCGTAGACGATAACATCGGTTCGCACCGTAGGTGAGGACAGGGCGCCGAATTACCCGGGGCACGGAAGCGCCTGATGTTTTTGCTCGGTCGAATCCGCCGCCACCGATCTGGATCGATGGCGGCCTCCACCGCGACCCCTTCGACGAGAACGCCGGCGCAGGGGAAACCGCCACCGTCCCTGCGGAGCGGCAGATCCGATCCCGCATCGAGCAAACGGCCTCGCCGTCCGGCTGCAGGCGGACGGCGGACGGCGGACGGCGGACGGCGGACGGCGGACGGCGGACGGCGGACGGCGGACGGCGGACGGTCAGTTGTCGCACGAGCAGGGAGCCTTCATGAAGTGGCGGGTTCATCAGGAGCGGTCCGTCTTCCAGACGCCCTGGGTCAACCTCGCCTACCTCGACGTGGAGCAGCCGGACGGGCAGCGGGCGGAGTATCACGTGGTCCGGCTGCGCGATGTCGCCATCACCTCGCTGCTGGACGAGTCGCGGCGGGTACTCATGCTGTGGCGGCACCGGTTTGTCACTGACACCTGGGGCTGGGAACTGCCGATGGGTCTGGTGGAGGACGGCGAGGAACCCATCGACGCCGCCGCCCGGGAACTGGAGGAGGAGACCGGCTGGCGCCCGGGGCCGCTGCGGCCCCTGATCTACGCGCAGCCCGCGAACGGCATCACCGACGCGCAGCACTTCGTGTTCCGGGCGGACTCCGCCACGTTCACCGGACCGCCCACGGAACGCAACGAGTCGGATCGCATCGAATGGATACCGCTCGGCGAGATCGGCGAGCTCATCCGCCACCGAAAGATCGTGAGCAGCGCCACCCTCGTCGGCGTCATGGCCCTGCTCCTTGATGAACCGTGAACGCCGGCCCGGGCCAGCCTCCGGGTCACCCGCCATGGACCCTCGGGACACCGCCGAATTCAGCAAGCCCGCCGGGCGGCGAAGGTGGGTACCGGGATGCCTCCGTCGATGCAGCCCACCGGGCGGACGGGAATTCCGCCAGATACACGTCAGAGCACGGGGAGCCAGCCACGGCCGACGACGCATCGCCAGATCCGACCGCCCGAGGTGGCTGATCCGCCGATGACGAGCTGACCGGTGGTCACGCAGTCCGCCGGCCGCGGATCGACGACGCTCAGTCTGACCCAGGGATGGAAGATGTCACCGCCCTGGTGCACGTTGAAGTTGTCGCCGAACACGCTCGCCCCGCCCGCCTTGTTGACGGCGAAGATAGGCTGGTTAAAATTATCGTACACAATGAGTAGCTGACCGTTCGGCCCACCGGTGGACTGGATGCGCAGCCCCTCGCTCGCCTGGTTCGTCGCCCGGAAGACCCAGGGATTGTCGAAAGATGTGCCGGACGCATACGCATAGCCACCGCCACCCAGAACTGCACCGAGCAGTACGGCCCCCAGAAGAAGGGGGACGGCGGTTCGGTACCGATGCCCGGACACGCGCCCACGCAGAAACGAAAGCATGAGAATTCCCCCCGCACAACCGGCTTCGGATCGGCCGTTGCCACGACCACACGGATCACCGACGCGACGCCGGGCGAACACGACCAGCAGACCAGAAGGCCGAGACCAAGGAACCACCGAAAGCAGCCGATCAGGCTGTAACCGAAGAGGAGACCACCTTCATACTTGGTAGACGGAACGGACTGGTCGGCTTGATCGGCCCGGACGATAATTCACCACACGCCGGCGGTAGTCGGCCGTCATCCGCGGCCGACCGGGTGGATCGAGCCCGGCAACCACATTGGATGCGACCAGGACAAGTCTAGCCGAGTCGCGTTGTCTGTACATAGAGAATTTTGCAGCCATTGCGTTGCGTGGAGACAAAACAGCCTATTTACCATTCTTCCGACTAACACGCACAGCCATCGACATTGCTGCCCGTCCGCCGGACGCGATAGACACGGGTCCTCCCCTGGGTTCCCCATCGACCGCAGGGGACCGGCGGTGGAGCGGACGCCTGCGTCGGGGCTCGGGTTCGGCCGGGCATCCCGCCCGTCCCGCGCCCGGTGACGTTCGTCTGCGACGGGTCCGACCGGGGCCCCGCCGCGAGACCCCGGCGACCGCCCGTGTCACCCGCCCTGCGGACCGCCGTCGGCCGATGTCGCAAGCACGATGCGGCGCGGCCGAGGATGGCCGAGGAAGTCCGCGAGCGCGAACTCGTAGCCGTAGGCTCCGGCCAGCGGGAAGACGATGACGTCGCCGGGCCGCACCGATCCGACCGTGATGTCGCGCGCGAGAGTGTCCTCCGGGGTACACAGCTCGCCCACGACGGTGACCGGACGTCCGGTCGTGTCGACGCCCCCGTTCTCTCCCGCGCCCCCGACGTCCTCGGCTTCTTTCTGTTTCTCCGCGCCGCTCGGATGGGACCTCGCCACGACCGCGAAGTTGTGCACGATCTCCCAGGAGGTCGGCAGGGCGAAATGGTGGATGCCGCCGCGCAGCACGACGAAATCGGTCCCGTAGGAGCGTTTGACGTCGATCACCTCGGCGGCGTACCAGCCGCAGTCGGCCACGAGCAGCCGGCCCGGCTCGAAGATCACATCGACGCCGGCTGGGACCGATAGCCGCGCGAGGCCCTCCCCGAACCGGTCCAGGTCGAAGGGCCGCTCGCCGCGCCGGTCCGGCTCGAACGGCACGCCAAGTCCCCCACCCACGTCGACCACCCGCAGGTCGATCCCGGCGTCGGCGGCCGTGCGCTCGGCGAACCCGAGGCACCAGCGGACGTAGTCCAGATGGGCGGCTGCGTCGAGGTTGCCCGACACCGCGTGGACATGGAATCCGGCCACGTCCAGATGGGGCAGACGCTTCGCCAGATCCAGCACGGCCGGCACCTCCGACTCGGGCACCCCGAACGCGCTCGGCCGTCCCCCCATCTGCAGGGAGCCCGTGAGGGAGACCCGCGCCGGGTTCACCCGCACCGCCACGGTGACCCGCCGACCGAGCCGCGCCGCGACAGCCTCCAGCCGCCGTAGCTCACCCGGGCTCTCGACGTTGACGATGGACACGCCGGACTCGACCAGCGCGGTCAGCAGAGTGACCGACTTCGCCGGGCCGGACGCGACCAGGTAGGGCGATCGGGCGGCGGCCACTCGGCCGTAGGTCGCCAGGGCCAGGCGCATCTCACGCACCGAAGAGACCTCGAAACCGTCCACCCCACCGAGACCGGGGACGACGGCGTTCGGGTCCAGTCGGGGGACCACGATGTCCTCGCCGGCCTCGGAAGCGGCGGACGGCAGGTCCAGACGGGGGACGGCACACCCGCGGTCCGCGCCGGTGGCGGCGGCCTCCTGGCCCACTCCGGGGACGGCCGACCGGTCCGCGCCCAGGAGGGTGGGGTGCGTCCTGGCCAGACCCGAACGGCCTGCGCCGGTGCCCCGCAGCAGCGCGTCGAGGACCGGCGGGAAGCCGTTGGCCTTCACCGCGTAGCAGAGTGCCGCCCAGCCAGGCAGGCAGGCACGCAGCGCGGCGGCGTTGCGCGCGGCGACGGTCGGGTCGTAGAGGTAGGCGCTGATCTCCGCCGTCCCCGCCGGTCGATCGCGCACCGCCGCGAGCACCGCGAGGGGTAGGCGCTCCGCGGGCAGGGCATGCAGCGGAGCCGCGGACGGCGGCAGGTCCATCCGAGTCCTCCTCCCCGGGGCCCGGTCATCGCCCGATCGGACCACCACGCCGTTCCCACAGTGACGAATGCGGCGTATTCCGCGCAATAAAATGCCGAATGCGTGGTCGACCCGGCTCCGCGCTCCTCCGGCGACGACGGCCGCAGCGGCCCGGGCGCAGGGGTGATCAGCCCATTTGAGCGGGGCGGAATCGGGCCACGCACCGACGGCACAGCCACGTCCCAAGACAGACACGACCATGCCAGCCGGAGAGTCCACCCCCGGGTGTGCGCTCGGACACTGCCCGAATGGCGGGGGCCCGAGCCAGGGAGGGCCTCAGGAGCAGCAATTCCACGACGATGCAGGGCATCCAGGCGGACCATGGAGGGATCCGCCGATGGTGCCAGACGCGACCGTATCCTTGCGCGGAGCAACAGCTCGCCGCGGAGTTAGGTTAGGCTTCCTTGAACACGGTCCGCTCGAAAGGGAGTCGCCCGCAATGACGATTTCCGCTCGAAACGGCATCAGCACCAGCATCGACCCGGTCCCCCCGGCCTGGGATCCCGCCGCCATCCTGGCGCGGCAGCGCGAGCGGGAGTCGTCCGCCCGAACCTACGCGCGCACCCTCCCGATCGTGCCGGTCCGCGCGGGCGGAGCCACGGTCGTCGGCGCGGACGGCCGGAGCTACCTGGACTGCCTGTCCGGTGCCGGCACTCTGGCCCTGGGCCACAACCATCCGGACGTGGTCCAGGCGATCACCGCGGCGCTCTCCCGCGGCGCCCCCCTGCACACCCTGGACCTCGCCACCCCCGAGAAGGACGCGTTCACCGAGGAGCTTCGGGCCTGCCTGCCACCGGGGCTGGGCAGCGATGTCAAGCTGCACTTCTGCGGTCCGAGCGGGGCCGACGCGGTGGAGGCGGCTATCAAGCTCGCCCAGACGGCGACCGGAAACCAGACCATGCTCGCGTTCACCGGTGGCTACCACGGCATGACCGCGGGCGCGCTGGCCGTGACCGGCAACGTCGCCGTCAAGAACCCGTTGCCGGCCACGGCCTCGGTTGTCCGATTGCCCTTTCCCTACCCGTACCGGTGCCCGTTCGGGGTGGGATCCCCGGCCGGCCGCGCCGCCGGTCCGGACGGTGCGGAACTCTCCATCCGCTACATCGAACGGCTGCTGGATGACCCGCTCGGCGGGGTCACCGATCCGGCCGGACTGATCGTGGAGGTAGTCCAGGGAGAGGGTGGCGTGGTCGCGGCGCCGGACGGCTGGCTGCGGGCCATCCGGGAGATCACCCGCCGGCGCGGCATCCCGTTCATCCTCGACGAGGTGCAGACCGGGGTGGGGCGGACCGGACGGTTCTGGGCCGCGCAGCACAGCGGGATCACCCCCGACATCCTCGTGATGTCCAAGGCGATCGGCGGCGGACTGCCGATGGCCGTGATCGCCTACCGGGCCGAGCTGGACGTCTGGACGCCCGGCGCGCACACCGGCACCTTCCGCGGCAACCAGCTCGCGATGGTCGCCGGCCGTGCCACCCTGCGCCGGGTGCGCCAGGACGGACTCGACGAACGCGCCGCCCGCCTGGGCTCCCGCCTGTTGGCCGGCCTCGAGGATCTCGCCCGTGACCGTCCGTACGTGGGGAACGTGCGCGGCCGGGGGCTCATGCTCGGCGCCGAGCTGGTCGATCCGACGATCGAGGCGGACGCGGTCGGCGCGCATCCCGCCGATCCCCGGCTCGCTGCCCTGGTCCGGGCCGAGTGCCTCCGCCGTGGACTGATCATCGAGCTCGGTGGGCGGCACGGGGCGGTCATCCGGCTCCTACCACCCCTGATCATCGGCGAGGAGGAGAGCGAGCGCGCCCTGGCGATCCTCGCCGACGCCGCCGATGCGGCCGTGCGGCGGCTCACCGCCGACGCCACCGGGCGTCCGACCACGTGAGCGAAGCGCCGGAGCCCCGGCGGGGCCTGAACGAGCTCGTCGGGCTGACCCTCGCCGCGCTGGCCGAGGGCCGGCGTCGGCGCGGCGGACCGCTGCCGGCCGGTGGACCCGCGCGAGTGCGTGCGGCGATCCAGGCCGCCCTCGGCGTATCGCCCAACCGCACCAGCCTGCTCACGCGCACCGGTATTGGCGCCACGGCCGCGCTCACCGGCTTGGTGGAGGCCCTCGCGGCCGGGTCCGTGGACCCGGCGGACCCATGGTGCGCCGCCCATCTGCACTGCCCCCCGCTGCCCGTGGCGGTCGCCGCCGACCTCGCCGTGAGCGCCCTCAACCCGTCCCTGGACTCCTGGGATCAGGCCCCGGCCGCGACCACGATCGAGACCGAGGTCGTCGCCGCGCTCGCCGGGCTGGCCGGCTTCGACCCGGATCGGGCCACCGGCACGATCACCACCGGCGGCACGGAGTCCAATCTCATGGGCCTGCTTCTCGCCCGGGATGCCGCCCGCCCGGGGGCCGCGGGGACAGCCGGTGGGGTTACGGAAGCGGCGGGGCCGAACGGGCGGCTGCGCGTGTTCCGCTCGGCTGCCGCGCACCTGTCGGTGGACCGCGCCGCCGCGGTGCTGGGCCTCGATGCCCCGCCGGGGGCCACCATCCCCACCGACGGCCAGGACCGGATGCGGGTCGACCTGCTGCGACGGACGCTCGCCGAGTACCCCGGCCCGGCCGTCGTCGTGGCCACCGCGGGCACCACCGACGCCGGGGCCGTCGACCCGCTGCGCGAGATCGCGGCTGCGGTCGAGGAGCACCGGCGCCGGCTACGCGGGCGGCGACCCCCGGCGGCACCGGCCGGAACGGGCCATCTCACCTCGTCCGGCTGGTTGCACGTGGACGCGGCATACGGCGGCGGCGCGCTGTTCTCCGACCGGCTGGCCGGCCACCTGGACGGGCTCGCGCTCGCCGACTCGGTGTCCCTGGACCTGCACAAGCTGGGCTGGCAGCCGGCTCCGGCCGGCGTCTTCCTGACGCCCCGTCCGGACGAGTGGCCCAGCCTGCGCGCCGCGCATGCGGACTACCTCCGCTCCGAGGACGACGAGGCCGCCGGCTTTCCCAGCCTCCTGGACCGGTCCCTGCGGACCACCCGCCGCGCGGACTCCTTCCCGATCGCGGTGACGTTGCGCGCGCTCGGCCGCGACGGGCTGGGCGCCCTGGTCGACGCCTGCCACGATCTCGCCCGGCACGCGGAACGGACCGTCCTCGCCGATCCCCGCCTCGAGGCCGCCTTTCCGGTCACGCTGAGCACGGTCGTCTTCCGCTACCGGCCGCAGGCCGGCGCCACCGGCTCGGCGGCGGACTGCACCACCGATCGACTGAACCGGCTCAACGCGGACATCCGTCGCACGCTGCTGCTCGACGGGCGCGCGGTGGTCGGCCGGACCCGAGCGGGACCCGATCGGGCCGTGCACCTGAAGCTCACCCTGCTGAATCCCGACGCCACCGAAGCCGACGTGGACGCGCTGCTCCGCCTGATCGCCGCGATCGGCGACGAACTCGCCGGCGCGGACGGCGGTGGCATCGGGAGCGCCTCGTGACCGGAGACCAGCCCACGGCTGCGGCCATCGCTGATGATCTCGTCACCGAGACTCTCCTGCGCTGCTGGCTTCGGGAGACCGGCGCGCTGCCGGCCGCCGGCGCCCGCGCGATCGACGTCAAGCTGCCGGCGTCGGGCCTGTCCGTCCGGGCGACGATGACCCACCGCTCGCCGTCCGGGTGGCACCGGTTCGCCCAGCCCGAGCTAGTCTCCCCGGCGGGCGCGCCGTCGGCCGTCGACGCCGGCCTGCTCGCCGCGCTCCTCGTCCGGGAGATCACCGCGGAACAGGGGCTGCCCGCCGCCCACGGGGCCGAGGCGCTGGACCGGATCCTCGATTCGGCCTGCCGGATCGCCGCCCATCTCGACGCCCGTCGGACACAGGGGCACCCGAGTGCCGTCCCCCCGTTCCTCGCCGCCGAGCAGGCGTCGCTCACGGGCCATCCCTTCCACCCGGCCGCGATGAGCCGGCAGGGGGCCTCCGACCGGGCGATGGCCGCCTACTCCCCCGAGCGGGCCGGCTCCTTCGCGCTGCACTGGTTCGCCGCTCATCCCTCGGTGGTGTCGACGTCGGTCGCCCCAGCGGCCGAGCGCAGCCCCACGGCGACATCGCCGGCGGGCCGCCATCCGGTCACGCGCCTGCTGACCGAGCTGTACGGCGGCGGTGCCGCCCACAGCGAGGCGGCGGGGTGCCGCCCGATCGGAGCAGGCCCGTCGGCACCGACCGGCGCCGACCTGGGCGGTCTGCCGGACAGGTGCCTTCCACCCGGCTACGTTCCGGTGCCGGCCCATCCGTGGCAGGCCCGTGAACTCACCGAACGCGCGGACAGCCCCCTTGCCCGGCTGCTCGCCGACGGCCGCCTCGTGGACCTCGGCGAGTCGGGCCCGCTGTGGTATCCGACGTCGTCCCTGCGCACGGTCTGGCGGCCGGACCGCCGGGTCATGCTCAAGCTCTCCCTGGGCCTGCGGATCACCAACTCTCGCCGGGTCCTGCATCTCGGGGAGCTTCGACTGGCAGAGATGATCACCAGGCTGGTCGACGCGGGCCTCGGTGCCGCTCTCACCGCCCGACATCCGGACTTCCACCTCATCGGGGAGCCCGACTGGGTGGCGGTCACCCATGCGGACCGGTCCCCACCATCCGGGAGATCCGAGCGGCTGGGCATCCCCCGGTCGGCCGGGACGTTCGGCGAGTCCTCGGACGGCAGCAACGGCGTGGTGGGGCTGGAGACCGCCATCCGCACGAACCCCTTCGGCCCGACCGATCGGGCGATGAGCCTGGCGGCGCTGATCGCGCCCCGGCCCGATCGGGCGGCGGACAGCCGCGGTCGGTCCCGGGCGGCGATGCTCCCCCGCCTGCTCATCCGGCTGGCCGACCGCCGGGGAGAATCCCCCCAGGAGCTCGCCGAGACCTGGTTCGGGCGCTACCTGAGCGTGCTCGCAGCGCCCGTGCTCGACCTGTACCTGTGGTTTGGTGTGGGCGTTGAGGCGCATCTGCAGAACACCCTGATCAGCCTGGACACCGACGGCTGGCCGGTGGCCGGGTGGTACCGCGACAGCCAGGGCTACTACGTGGCCGCCTCGGCCGCCGCAGCCATGGAACGCCTGCTACCCGGCTTCGCCATGGGCCTCGACGCGATCTTCGACGACGAACTGGTGGCGGAACGCATCATCTACTACCTGTTCGTGAACAACGTCTTCGCCGTGGCAGGGGCCCTGGGCGCGGCCGATGTCGCCGACGAACACCGCCTGCTCGGGCGAGCACGCAATCTGCTGTCCCGGATGGCCTCAGACACCCGATCGGACCACAGCCCGGCCGGGCCACCCGCCGTCCGCCGCCGGCTACTCGACACCCTCCTGACGGCCGCCACCCTGCCCAGCAAGGGCAACCTGCGCACCTGTGTGGACGGCCGCGACGAGCTGATCGGACCGGTGGCCACCCAGTCGGTCTACGTACAGATTCCGAACCCGCTGTTGGAGGCCGCCCCGTGATGTCCCGCATCCCGCCCGAACCCCGCGACGAGCCGCCGCGGACCCCGGTCACGGTGCCGGCATCCGGCCTCCCCCATCCGGAGGCACCGGACTACGACGTTGTAGGGGTCGGGCTGGGGCCGTTCAACCTGTCACTGGCCGCACTGGCCGACGGCCTCCCCGGTCTGCGGGCCGCCTTCTTCGAGCAGGCGCCGGCATTCACCTGGCACCCCGGCCTGCTGCTGGAGGGCACGACCCTGCAGGTGCCGTTCCTCGCCGACCTGGTCACCCTCATCGATCCGACCAGCCCATGGTCGTTCCTGTCCTACCTGCAGGCGCACGACCGGCTCTTTCGCTTCTACCTCTACGAACGCTTCCACATCCCCCGCCGCGAGTACGACGCCTACTGCCGGTGGGTCGCCGAGGGCCTGCAATCCACCCATTTCGGCGCCCGGGTGGAGGCGGTCCGCTGGCATCCCGACGCCGGGTTGTTTCGCCTCGTGGTCAGGCAGACGGCCCCGCCTGCTGCGACGGCGCACGCAGAGCCCTCCGACCGGGCTGGCACCTGGTCCACCCGGGTGGTGACCGCGAGGCATGTGGTGCTCGGAATCGGCACCGAACCGACCATGCCACCCGCCTTCGCGGGAGTCGCGGGTGACCGGGTGTTTCACTCGGCGTACTACCGCGAGCGGCGCACGTCCCTGGCCGGACTATCCCACGTCGCCGTGGTCGGATCGGGCCAGTCCGGCGCCGAGGTGTTCGCCGACCTGCTGCGCAACCAGCAGACGGCGGCGCAGCACCTGACCTGGATCACCCGCACCCCAGCCTTCGCGCCGATGGAGTACTCGAAGCTGGGCCTCGAACAGTTCACCCCCGACTACGTGCGCTACTTCCACGGCCTGGAGCAGGGCCGCAAGGACGCGCTCGTCCCGGCGCAGTGGCAGCTCTACAAGGGGATCGACGCGGACACCATCGCAGAGATCTACGACCTGCTCTACGAACGGACGATCGACGGTGGCGACGAGGCGGTCACGCTGCTGCCGGGGGTGTCGGTGCAGTCGGCGTCGCTGGACGGCGAGCGGGGAGAGACAGTGCTCGACTGCCGCCACGATGATCAGAACCGGGCCTTTGCGCTGACCACGGACGCGGTGGTGCTGGCCACGGGATACGCCGCTCGGCGCCCGGCCCTGCTCGATCCGATGGTCGGGCTGCTGGCTCTCGACGACGGAGGTCGGTTCCAGATCGACGCCCGTTACCGGATCGCCACCGACCCCAGCGTGACCGGACATCTCTACGTCCAGAACGCCGAGCTGCACACCCACGGGGTCGGTGCCCCCGATCTCGGCCTGGGTGCCTGGCGGGCCGCGGTCATCCTCGATGACCTGACCGGAGGACACGCATACCGACTGCCGCCGCCTTCGGCGTTCACGACCTTCGGTGCCCCTCCCCGGACGGGCGGGTCCCACCACGCACCGCGGGCCACGGCGACAACAGCGCCGACGGGCCATGTCGGGCCCGGCAGCGCCGCCGCCTCCCCGGCGGCGGATGGTGGGGGGCGTCGGGAACCCGACGGCGCGCGGGATGCAGCCTCCGATCGGGGGGTACGGCGGCATCCCGTGATGCTCGGGGAGGCCGACCGGTGACCCTCCGCCCACCTGCCGCAGGATCCCCGCCGCCGGTTGCGAGGCCGGGCGGGTCAGCCGACCGCTGGCGGCAGGCCGGTCGCATACTGCTGACCAAGCTCATCGCGGAACTCGCCTACGAGGATCTGCTCAGTCCGCAGATCGAGGACTACACCGGTGACACGGACCTCGCGGAGCATCCCCCGATCGGCCGGGGACCCGCGCTGGCCCACCGGCTGGTGACAGCCGGCGCCGTCTACCGATTTCGCGCCCGGCGGGGCACGTTCGGATCCTGGTGGATCGATCCCGCGAGCCTCACCCGCACCGCCCCGCCGGTCGACGGGCAGGGGACCATCCTGTCTCCCCCGAGCGGACCGGACGACCGCCGGCCGGTCGACCCGCGTGGCCAAGGGCGGATCGACGAGGCTGCCGCCGACGACCCGGTGCGGTTCCTGCGGGATGCGCAGTCCCTACTCGGATGGCCCGATCCGGTCCTCGCCGACGTGGTGCGCGACCTGCTCGCCACCCAGTCGGCCGATCAGCACCTTCTGGCCACGGCGTCGCCCGCGGCCCTCCTCGCCCGCCTGCCCTTCGTCGCGTTGGAAGGACATCAGTCGGGCCATCCCTGCCTCGTCGCCAACAAGGGACGCCTCGGCTTCGGCGCGGCCGCCAGCCGATACACCCCGGAGGCCCGGTCGCCCTTCCGCCTGCGCTGGGTGGCAGCGCATCCCGCGATCGGGCGGTACTGGGACATCGCCTCGACCGGTCCCGGCCTACCGGACGGGGCCGCCGCGGACCAGTCGGGCAATGCAGCTCTGGTCCGCGCGGAGCTAGACACCGAAACCCGCGTCCGCTTCGCCGACGTCCTCGCCCGTGCCCTGGTGGCCACTGCACCACCGCGGGACGCCGCCGCCCAGGCCAGCCACCTCCCAACGCCCACGGCACCCCCTTCGTCCACCGACCTCGGCCCGCTCACCGACCTCGGCCCATCCAGCTGCCGCGCCCCATCCAGCGAGCCCGACCCGTCCAGCGAGCCCGACCCGTCCAGCGAGCCGGGCCTGTTGGCCGTCGGAGCGGCGGCCGAGGACTACGTCTGGCTGCCGGTGCACCCATGGCAGTGGGAGAACGTGATCGTCCCGCTGTTCGCCGCCGAGCTCGCCACGGGTCTGCTGGTCCCGTTGGGCGAGGGACCGGACCGGTACCTCCCGCTGCAGGCCGTCCGCACGCTGGCCAACATCGACCGGCCGGAGCGGCGCAACGTCAAGCTTGCCCTGATGATCCGCAACACCCTGGTCTGGCGTGGCATGTCCGCGGCGGACGCCGCCGCCGGGCCGGCAGTGTCGCGCTGGCTGCTCGACCTGCGCGACGCCGATCCGTTCCTGCGGGAGGTGACGGGGGTGCTGCCGCTGTCCGAGGTGGCCGGCGCCGCCGTCGGCCACCGGGCCTACGATGCCATCCCCGGCGCGCCCTACCGGCTGCACGAGTTGCTCGGCGTGATCTGGCGCGATCCGGTGGAGCGGCATCTCGTCGACGGGGAGCAGGCTCGCAGCCTCGCGTCGCTGCTCACGATCGGGTCGGACGGACGGTCCCTGGCTGCCGAACTGGTGGCCCGATCGGGCCAGTCGGCCCGCGACTGGCTTGGCGCCCTCTTCACCGCGTTGCTGCCGCCACTGCTGCACTACCTGTACCGGTACGGGGTCGCCTTCACCCCGCATGGCGAGAACATCATCTGCATCTTCGACGCCGAGCAGCTACCCCGACGGATCGCGGTGAAGGACTTCGGCGCCGACATCGAGCTGGTGGACGGCGACTTTCCCGAACGCGCGGGCATGCCCACGCAGGCGGCCGCGCACTGCCGCCGCTGGCCCGGGCCGTTGCTGGCCCACTCGGTGCTCTCCGCCGTGTTCGCCGGCCACTTCCGTTACTTCTCCGTGCTCGCGGCGGATCATCTGCAGGTCGAGGAGGGCGAGTTCTGGCGGCTGGTCCGGGCGGCGGTCGACGGCTATCACGCGCGGTTCCCCCAGCTGGGGGAACGCTTCCGCGAGATCGATCTGCTCACGCCGCGGTTCGACCGGGTCTGCCTCAACCGCGAGCAGCTCGCCGGCGCCGGGTTCCACGACCGGGCGGACCGGGACGGCGGGTTCGACCTGATGCACGGGAAGGTGGCCAACCCGGTGGCGGCGGTGACCTCCCACGGGCCGGCGTCCCAGGCCGAGGTTTCGATGGCACGAACGGAGGACCAGTGACGTCGCTGCCAGCGCCGATACCACCCGCCCGCTCGGCGGGGCCCGCCGAGCGGCCGAGCCCGGCCGAACCGGCCGGCCACCCGCCCGCCCCCGCACCGCCGCAGCCCGCCGCCCCGGCATCGCCACCCGATCGGACCAGTACCAGCGACGGTGCCGGCCCGCGATCGGCGGACGCCGACCCCCAGGCCCTGGCAGATCTCCAGGCGCTGGCAGATCCGCAGGCCCTGACCGATCCGCAGGCGGCGGGCGTCGAGGCTCTGCACCGGCTGCTGACCGGCGACCACGCCGTCGAGGAGGTGGTCGTCGCCACCGTCGACCTGCAGGGCCGGCTGGTCGGCAGCGCCGTGTCCCCCGACCACTTCACCGGCGAGGTGCTCGCCGACGGGATGGGGGCGTGCACCTACCTGCACGCCGTCGACGTGGACATGCAGACCGACGGCGGCTATCCGCGCACTCCCTGGTATGACGGCTTCGGCGATCTTCGACTCCGACCCGATCTGACCAGCCTGCGCCGGGCACCGTGGCGCCCGTCCTGCGCGGTGGTCCTGGCGGACGCGACCTGGCCCGACGGGTCCCCCGTGGACGTCGCCCCCCGAGCGGTGCTGCGCCGCCAGCTCGACGCGCTCGCCGCCGCCGGACTCACCGCCCTCGTCGGGACCGAGCTGGAGTTCCTGGTCTTCCGCGAGTCCTACAAACGGGCGGCGCGGCGTTCCTGGTCGAGGCTTACTCCGGCCAGCCGCTACAACATCGACTACGCACTGTTCGGCACCGAGGAACTCGACGATCTGACCCGCCGCATCCGGCGGGCCATGGCCGACGCCGGGATCGCGGTCGAGTCGGCTCGGGGCGAGGTCCATCCGGGCCAGTACGAAATCGTGTTCCGCTACGCCGAGGCGCTCCAGGCGTGCGACAACCACGCCCTCTACAAGACGACCGCCAAGAAGATCGCCGCCGCGTCGGCGCAGGCGTTGACCTTCATGGCGAAGTACGACGAGGGCGAGGGAAACTCCTGTCACGTCCACCTCTCCCTGCGGGGGGTGGACGGGGACGAGCCGGTGTTCGCGGCCGCGGCCGGTGCCGGCCGATCCGACACCGCAGGGATGTCGCCGCTGATGTGCTCGTTCGTCGCCGGCCAGCTGGCCTGCATGGCCGACTTCACGTTGCTGTTCGCGCCCAACGTCAACTCCTACAAGCGGCTCGCCCCCGGCACGTTCGCGCCCACCGGGGTGAGCTGGGGGCGCGACAACCGGACGTGCGCCGTACGCGTCGTCGGCAGCGGGACGGGGCTGCGCATCGAGCACCGCGTGCCCGGCGGGGACGCCAACCCCTACCTCGCCGTGGCCGGCATGATCGCCGCCGGCCGGTTCGGGATGGAGCACGGGCTGGCGCTCGAGCCCGGCCGGATCGGCAACGCGTTCACCATGCCGGGACTCACGCCGCTGCCCGCGACGCTGCGCGACGCCGTCGAGCGGTGGCGGTCAAGCGCGGTGGCCCGCGCCGCCTTCGGTGACCGGGTGGTCGCCCATCTGGCGCATGCGGCTGAGGTCGAGCTGGCCGCGTACGAGAGCACGGTCACCGACTGGGAACGTCGACGCGGCTTCGAGCGCTTCTGAGCCGAGCCGGCGCCGGCGGCCCGCCGCCGCCCACGCACGGGGCCCCACAGCCCCCTTCTCGGGGACGGCCTCGATCCGGTCAGCCCGCCGACGGCCCCGGCCGCCCAGCCGGGCCCTGTCCGGCGTCGCCGCGCGGCGACGCCCCGCCCTGGGCCGCGGACCGCTGCGCCGGTGCCAGGCCCACAGCCGCCGATCCGTGCCCTGCGCGCGGGACGAGCGGGGAGCCCGGCCGGGCCGGGGGTGCGGGCGCGCGGTACTCGCGGAGTCCGAACCGGTCATGCAGGATCCGCAGGGGGCGCGGCGCCCACCAGTTCGCGTTGCCCGCAACCCGCATGAACGCCGGGACGAGCACCCCCCGGATGAGCGTCGCGTCCAGCACGATGGCCAACGCCGTGCCGACGCCGAACATCTGCATGAAGCGGACCGACGAGGTCGCGAAGGCGACGAAGGTGACGGCGAGCAGCGCCGCCGCGGTGGTCACGATCCGGCCCACCCGGGCGAGCCCGGCGGCGACGGCCTCGGCGTTGGAGGCACCGGCATCGTGCGCCTCCCTGATCCGCGACAGCAGGAAGACCTCGTAGTCCATCGACAACCCGAAGGCGATGCAGAACAGCAGCACTGGCATGGACGTGTCCAGCGGGCCGGGGGTGAAGTCGAGCAGTCCCTCGAGGTGCCCGTCACTGAAGATCCATACGGATGCGCCGAACACCGCGCACATGGCGAGGCCGTTGAGCACGATCGCCTTCACCGGTAGCAGCACGCTGCCGGTGAACAGGAACATCAGGACGAAGGTGGCCAACGCGATCAGGCCGAGCGCGAGGGGGAGCCGGTCGGCGACCGTGTTCTTGCCGTCTACCAGCACGGCGGGCGCCCCGCCGATCAGGGCGCTGGTCCCGGCGGGCGCCGGCACGGCCCGGGCGGCCCGGACGAGTGCCTGCGCGCGACCCGACGCGTAGTCCACCGAGGTCACCACCTGCAGCGAGTCCGCACCGGCGACGGCGAAGCGGCTACTGGTCGGCTCGGCGGGTAGGACACGGCGGCCCTGCACGTAGGTTCCCAGCGCACCGTCCACGCGGGCCACGTCGGGCAGCCGCGACAGCGTCGCCGTGTATGCGGCCAGCGCCGGCCGGTCGACCGATCGCGTCCCCTCGGCCTGCACGACGACTTCCATCGCACCGCCGAGGTCGGCCGCGAAGTCCTCGCGCAGCGCGTCCCCGACCACCCGGCTCGACGCGGAGCCGGGCTGAAGCACCCGGTCGTCCGGCGTCCCGAAGTTGACGTGCAGGAACGGCGCCCCGAGTACGAGCAGCACCGCGACCACCGGCAGCCCGGTGAGCACCGGGCGGCGCATCACCGTCGCCGCCACCCGCCGCCAGAACGGGGATTCGCCCGTCTGCCGAATCGCGATCGCGTCCCCCCCGTTCCCCCCATCCGCGCCGGAGACTTCCACCGGCCCGGACCGACTCGTCCGGCGTCGGCGGACCAGTCCGATCAGGCCACCCACCCGCCAGGAGTTCACCCGCTCGCCGAGCACCATCAGCAGGGCCGGCAGCGACACGATCGCCGCGACCACCGCCACCAGCGTCACCGCGATCCCCGCATAGGCCATGGACTTCAGGAAGAACGGCGGGAACAGCAGCATCACGGCCAACGCCACGATCACCGTGGCACCGCTGAACAGGATGGTCCGACCGGCGGAGTGAACGGTCACCGCCACCGCGTCCGCACGGTCACGCCCGGCCGCCAGTTCCTCGCGGAACCGGCTGACCATCAGCAGGGAGTAGTCGATGCCGAGGCCGAGGCCCATCGCCGTCGCGAGGTTCACGGCAAAGATCGACACGTCGGTGAGCCCGCCGATCACGGACAGCGTCGCGAAACCGCCGACGATGCCGAGCAGGCCGATGCCCAGCGGCAGCAGCGCGGCGACGACGCCGGCAAACGCCATCACCAGGAGCACCAGGGTGATGGGGATGGCGATCGACTCGGCCACGGCGAGGTCGCTGGAGACCTGGTTGCCGATGTCCTCGCCCACCGTCGCCGCACCACCCGGCAGCACGGTCACCGTGTCCGACCATTCTCGACTCGACTCGTAGCGATCGACGATGTCCGAGGCCTGGTCATCGTTCCGCACACTGGCCACGACCAGGGCCGATCGGCCGTCCCGGGAGCGCAGCGCCGGCCCGCCGCCGGTCCAGTAGGACACGACGTCGCGGGCGCCGGGCTGGGCGACGAGATCGGCCGCCACGGACCGGCCCGCGGCGGCGACCGTCGCGTCGTCGACATCCCCTCGCCGGGCGGTGACGAGAAGGAGCACGTTCGGATGGCCGTGAAAGCGGGCGTCCATCACATCGGCTGCCCGGGTGGACTCCGAAGCCGGGTCGTCGAAGCCCCCGGTCTGCAGCTTGCCGAAGGCGGTGCTCGCGAGGACGCCGCCGCCGAGCAGGACGACGACCGTGAGGACCAGCACCAGGCGAGGGCGGCGCGTCACCAGCGCCACAAGGGACGAGAACACGGCTTCCTCCACAGATGGGGCAACCCTGGAGAGAACAGTGTTCGCGCCGGGTGTTCTCGTCAAGGCCGAACTGACGCAAAGTTGACAGCGTTCACCCCGAGATCGACCATGGCCGCTGTGAGTAGTCCAGTCCCCCGCCGGGAGCGGCTACGGCGGGCCACCCTCGACGAGATCAAGCAGACGGCGCATGCCCAGTTGGCGGAGCTCGGTCCCGCCGCCCTGTCCCTTCGGGGGGTAGCGCGGGCGATGGGCATGGCCCCCTCGGCCCTGTACCGCTACGTGGACAGCCGCGAGGTCCTGCTGGCGGAGCTGACGGCCGACGGCTTCGCCTCGCTGGCCGACGCCCTCGAGGCAGCGTTCACGGCGGGCGATCCGCACGATCATCTCGGTCGGTGGCTGGACGTCGCCCGGGCGCACCGCCACTGGGCGCTGGACCACGCCGTCGAGTACACGTTGATCTTCGGTACGCGGGTACCGGAAGGCGGGTTCGTCGGCACCCGGGTGGCCGCCGAGCTGCAGCGGTCGGTGACCGTGCTGTTCCGCTGCATGACGGAGGCGATCGAGGCCGGACTGGTCGACACCGGCCATGTCGAAGCCGGGCTCACCCCGACGATGCAGGTCAGGCTGCGCGCCTGGGCTGGCGACCACGGCGTGGCGATCGACCCCGGTGGCATGGCGGTCTGCCTGGCGGCCTGGACCCAGTTGCACGGCTTCCTGTCGCTGGAGTCCTTCGGCCACCTCCCCCCGGCCCTCGAAGATCCTGCCGACCTGTTCGACCGACAGATGATCGACGTGTTCACCCAGGCCTGCCGGGCGATCGTCCCGGCGAGCCCGCCCGGCGCGGATGACCCGACCCGACCGGACCGGACGGTCGGGTCTGGACCAGCCCGCATGGGCGGCCGGTAGAGCACCCGACCGGGCCACCCGGCCCGGTCGGGGCAGATCGGTCAGGCCGAAGTACGCATCCGGCGCTCCAGCGCGTCCAGTGCGACCCGGCGGGCACTCTTGATCTCCGGAAGTCGGGCCTGATACGCCGGTGCCGTGGCCAGCGGCTGGTAGAAGCCCATACGCGGGACGAAATCCGTCTCGTCGTAGCCCGGCGGCCGGTGCAGAGCGTAGGTGCGTCCCGGAAAAAGCAGGTCGTAGTTGTCGGCGATCTGCCAGATGGCGACGTGCGGATCGACACGGCGCCGTTGGAAGTACGCTTCCAGGACATCGATTGTGAAACTAATCTCATGGAACTGTTTCACGAGGCTGTGGTAATGCTGGCCGACCTGATACTTGATCGGCAGCTCGACCTGCAGGCTGTCCGAGTAGTCGAGCAGGTCGAGCGCCAGAACCTTCAGCGAGGTCTCCACGCCATACCCGCGCGAGAAGGCCAGCGCCGCGAAGACATCCGCGTCGATGACGAACTCCCCGATCAGGGGCTGGATAGTCCGCGTGATGGACGGCACATACCGGGCGAGCTGTTTCGACAACAACGATCGCAGCATCTCCGTGGTGCGCCCGCCGGGCTGACCGTCACCCGTCACCCTACGCGAACTTCCGTTCACGAAAAGTGGAGCGTTGCCGGCGGTCGTCGCAGCGGCGAGCACCCCAACCGTGTACGGATCGTAGCTTTCCAGATCGGCGTCGTGGAAGATGAGACGATTACCGAACGCAAGGTAGGCGAGGCTGCGCATGGCGCCGGCCTTCCCACCGGTCGTCGTGGCCTCCCGGCCGGCATGGCGTTGCAGGACGGACTGCCCGCGGACGACCCAGCTCGCGCCCGCGTCCGTCGCGATGCGCACGAGGTCGTGCTCGTCGCCGTCCGAGGACGGATCGACGACGACGCCGATCTCGTCCAGCACACTGCGCTCCTGCATCCACCGCTGCCGGTTCTGCGCGATGATCTCGCCGAGAGTCCGGGCCGCCTCCGGGCCACGGGCCGGGATCAACAGGCTCAGGGTGATGCCCTTGGCAAGCTTGTCCACCTCGATTGTGTCGAGGTCGAGGCTGGTGGGTTCGAGCGTTCGCACGGACGCCCCTCTCTCGTGACCTTTCTTGGGTACGGACAACCCCCGTACCGGTGGCGACGTCCTATGGGGATCTGCAACGGGCGTTGCGAGGTGGGTATCAGGCGGACCGGGCGGTGAATCCCCCTCGTGCCACTGACCGCATGATTGCGTACCTCCGTTCGCAACGCCTCGACCGCCCCGGTCGTTTCCGGCACCTCCCCGCACTCGGGTTCGCCGCGTCCTCTTCGCGGTCTGGCGGAGCACAACCGATCCGACACATGCCAGGTGCTGGAGCGTCAAAGTATCGGGGTTGTGGCCCGGTCCGTCACTCCCCCTCTTTCCCCGCGGGTATCAACCACCACTTTCGGGACCGGCCACGAACACGCCGCGCCGCACCGGAACCGCACTACCGTCCCACGTGGCTACGGTGGGTGTCTGGCCAAGCGCCCGGAGCGGTTACTCCGGGACCGATCGGGAGAGAACTACCCGCTGCCGGGCCAGCCGATGCCAGGCCGGCATCGACCCAACGGATACGCCGACTCACCGACTCACCGATCCGGTAGGCCGAGAGGGCTACCCGGCCCGTGCGGCGAGGAACAGGAAGCCGCGGCGGTCGCTGGGGACCACAGAGGCCGGCTCACCCACAGAGGCCGGCTCACCTCACCCACAGAGACGGGCTCACCCACAGAGACGGGCTCGCCAAGGGGCGGACTCGCTCATACGTCGTCAGTCTCCCTCGGTCAGCATCACGGCCGGGACGCCGGCGCGCGATCGGGCGAGCCCCAGCGCCGGCCGTGTGGACGCCCACGCGGCCGGGGTGGTCGTAAGCCGGTCGCCCGGATGGGGCAGCCCGACCCGCCCGTCGGCCTCCAGAGCGAGGAAGACGTCGACGACCGTCGGGTCGAACTGGGTGGCGCGCCCGGCCCGAAGCTGCTCGCGGGCGGCGGGTCCGCTCAGGGGAGCCCGCCCCCCGCGTCCGCCGCGCATCGCCGCCCAGGCGGTGCAGACCGCGAGGGCCCGTGCCTCCATCCGGATCCGGGACCCGGCGATCCCGCTGGGATAACCACCCCCACCGAACCACTCCCGCTGCTGGGCGATGATCTCCGACTCGACCCGCAGATCCGGCACCTGGGCGAGCAGATTCGCGCCCATCACCGGGTGCATCCGGATCAGCCGCCACTCCTCGGCGTCCAGGGGGCCCGGACGGGCCAGGACGTGCGGTGGCAGGAGGATCTTTCCGACGTTGTGCAGCCGCCCGGCCAGCCGGGCCCGGTGGCGTGCCACGGCGGCATGGCCGAGCACGGTGAGCACCTCGGCGAGCCAGTGCCCCACCGCCCGGCCGTCCGCACGCGGCGCATGCCAGGCGTCAACCTGCTCGGCGATCCGGCGCAGGCACTCGACGCTGTCGGGCAGGCGTCTGGGCAGCTCGCGCGGCTCCGCGACCAGTACCGCGGCCACCGCGGTGGCCACCGCCGCGGCGGCTGCGGCCACCGCCGCGGGCTCGGCGAGCACGGCCGGCGTGCCGTCCGGGTTGGCGGTGGTCGCCTGGCGCGATCGGGCCGCTTCGCCGTCGTCACCGCCCCAGGGCCCGTCCCAGCCGGACGCCGACGCGCCGGATGACGCGCCCGGCCGGAGGGCGCCCTCCGGATCGTTCTCGACTGGCTCGGCCGGGTGAGGACGGTCCGTCCACCGCAGCGACGACGCGGAATCGTCGATCCGCAGACCCGTTCGGAGCGGATCGAGGGCAGACGCCACGATCGGGGAGGGCCCGGACCCGAACGGATCGACGGCAGGCCGCGGGAACGTGGGCGGCCGGATGCCGAGCGGATCCGCCGCACCTCCGTCGGCCACGGGCTGGTCGCCGGCCGGCCAGTCCATCGGTGAGCGTCGGGATGCTGTGGAGTCGAGCGCCGGTCGACCGGCGCTCGGGACTCGGGGCGGCCGCGGGTGGGGGGAGGCCCGTCCGGAGGGCGTCGGCGCCGCGGCCGGAACGCGCCCTGGGCGCTGCGCCCCCTCCGGACCGATCGCGACCCGGTCCCGGCCCGCCTCCTTGGCGGCGTACAGGGCCCGGTCCGCGACCGCGACCAGCGCGTAGACGTCGCCCGCGTGGTCGGGCAGGACAGCGCCGCCGACCGAGACCGTTACCGGCACGGACAGCGACGACGATCCGGTACCCGTGGCGGTCCTGAGCTGACCCGCCGTGTCCGGTCGGCCGTCGCTGCGAGTTGTCATCGCGATGCTTCCCGCGGTCCGGATGACGTCGGCCGCCGGGGCCGCCGCAGCCCCCGCGCCGGCGGGGAAGGGCGACCAGTCGGCGGAAGCGCCCGACCACCCTGCGGAAGAGTCTGACCACTCTGCGGAAGCGGCTGACCAGTCGGTGGAAGCAGCGGGGGCCGGCACGGGCAGCGTCACCTGCACGGGCTCCCGACCCACGCCGAGCCGCAGCCGCTCGGCGATGTCCGCCAGCGTGTCGCCCCGGACGTCCAGCGCAAGCAGCGCGAACTCCTCCCCCCCGTAGCGGGCCACGACATCCCCCGGACGGGTCACGTCGAGCAATCGCCGGGCCACCTCGGCGAGCACCTGGTCGCCGGTCGGATGGCCGAACCGGTCATTCACGGACTTGAAGTGGTCGACGTCGACGAGGAGAAGGCCCATCCCCGACCCGACCCGACGAGCCCGCCGGGCGGCGACCCGCAGCTCGGCCTCCAGATACCGACGGGTCCGTAGCCCGGTCAGGCCATCCGTGATCGCGAGGTGTCGCTGATCGGCCTCCAGCCGGGCCATCCGGACGATGATCAGAAGCACGATTCCGGCGCTCACCACCGCGATCATGCCGACGTCCCGGAGATCGCCGCGACCAGCCTGCACGCCGAGCACCACCGGCCCGACCAGCCCGAGACCGCCCAAGGTGGCCAACCGCCACCCGCCGCGGCTCGGCACCGCCGACGGCGCCACCGACGGCGCCACCGACGGCGCCACCGACGGCCCCGATCGGGCCAGCGAGGGATGGAGCGCGGCGGCGGTGAACAGAAGAGCGCTTACCATCCGGGCGGCGTCCCGCCCGTCGACGGCTGTACCGCCCGAACCACCCATCCCCAGGCCTCCCGCGGCGGCGTCGCCGAGGCGGGTGAACACATCGACGGCGTCCGCGGCCACGCTCACGAGCNCCCCNCCCGCCAGCAGGAGCAACGTGGCCGGGTGCTCGCCGTCCCCCACCGCGAGCCGGACGGTCACACCGACCACCACCAGACTCGCCGCCGCGCACACCACCGGGACGATCCCGGCCGCCGACGCNCCCCCGGCCCGCACCGCCGGTGCCACCAGATACACCCAGGACAGCAGCCAGGCCGCGGCGAGGACCATCGCGGTGTCCAACAGGCCGGCCGCACTCCGCCCGGGACAACGCGCCCGCAGCAGTGCCAGCAGGCCGGCGACCAGCAGCGGATAACGGAGGAACAGAACGAGGTCCGCCGCCGCGCCGGTTGTGACCGAGGACATGCGAGGGTAGATGAAGAGGGCCGCACCAGTAGCCGCGTAGAGAACCTGACCGCCCGCGAGGAGCACCCAGCCACGCCGCGGAACGACGGCGAGGCGATGCGGTCCGGCGAGCAGGGCACCGGCGGCCGACAGGCTCACCAGCAGGTACAACGCCATCCGGAAGCCGAGTCCGACACCCACCGCGGGCGGCAGGACGAAGGCGATGACCGCGGCCAGGCCGACACCTGGACAGGCTAGCCAGCCACGGCCCGGCCGGGCGCGCCACGGCGGGGCCGGCATCACCCCTCGGTTCGGGACGCAGGATCCGTTCGGGACGGTGGCGGCGAAGGCGGTGACGCCGACGCGACCCCAAGCCCGGACCTGGGGCGCCCGGCGGGCGTGGGGACGTGGTGGCCTCGGGAAACGGCCCGCGGCAGACCCATCGTCGGTTGGTCCACCGACGACCTGGGGCTCGTGGACGATGCAGGACCGGCTGGCGGCGAACAGCCACCCCGGGGGGAGCGGGCCATGAGCAGCCTCTCAGTTGACCGGACGGGTGGTGCGCATACCGGCCGCGTACGCCCGATGCCTCCCGGCGATCCATTACCGGATCCGGCAGCAGCGGCGACACCGGTCCCGCCCAGACGGTTCCGGTGTGTCGATCGCCGCGACCTTCCGAAACCGTACCGAACCGTCGCTCTTCGTACTCGCTCGTTTGAGTCCTCGTATGGACTCTTGTCCGATTCTTGTTCTCCGCTTCCACTCGCCGGGTGCGTAACCACGTATGCGGACCAATGGTCCGCGGAGGGGCTCACGGCGTACCCGGATGGCTCCGTCCGGGGTGTCTCGCGGGCCGGCCGCCGCGGTCATCCGCCACACGCCGACGAGGGCCGGCGGATGACAGACCGACCCCGCCCGAGCGGCCTCATCCTCGCCGGCCGGCCGGGCATCGACGCTGCGCGGTGGTTCGCAGGCGACCGTCAGGGATGCGCGACGAAGTTGAAGTGGCGACCGGTCTCGAAGGTGTCCCGGAACTTGGGCAGGGTATACGGACCGTCGCCGTCGAGATCGAAGATCCGCAGCCCCAGATCGCTGTCGACGAGCTCGTACATCTCATCCGCCGTCGTGCCGTAGTCGCGGGCACCGGCGCCGAACTCGAACACCAGATGCGGCCGGCTGGCGGCGATCAGTTTCCGGGCACCGCGAAACACCCCGTACTCGGCGCCCTCGACGTCGACCTTGATGAGGGTCGGCAGGTAGTCCGTGGGCAGCGCCTCGTCGAGAACCTCGACCGCCACCTCGATCTGTTCGACGTCCTCGGTGTCCGGCACCCGGTCGCGCAGCCCACTGTAGGCGGGCCGGCTGCGGACGTAGGTGAACGGCAGCACTCCCGGCTTGTCCGACAGCGCCGCCTGGCGCACCTGGACCGTCGGGAAGTCGGTCGTCAGGGAGGCCGCCATGTGCGGCAGCGGCTCGTAGGCGATGTGCCGTCCCCGCGGGGCGTGCTGCAGAATCGTCCGGAGCACGTCTCCCCGGTGCGCGCCCACGTCGATGCAGTTGGAGTTCTCCCGCAACACGAACGACAGCAGCAGCGCCAGGTGACGATCGTCATTGCGATTGCGCCTGGCCGTCGGCACGACGGTGTCACGCACCAGCTTCAACGCCGGACCGAGGCCCAAATCGACCGCCTTCCGGCGGACCTGAGCAAGCTGCTTTTCCACCCGAGGATCCATCCGCCACAACCTCCCGTTGCCCCATCGGTGATCTGCCGGAGTGACTGAACCCCGCGTTCCACCACAGCAGCTGGCCACCCACTATTAGGGGGGCACGATCAACGGTCAATAGCGGTGGTACCACCTTGCCGCCATCGCGAGCGGCGCCGTCGGCAGAATACTACCGCAGCGGAAGACTTGCCCAACCAAACCCTCACACTCGGGAAGAGTGACTGACCCTCTCCCCACGCACCACGATCCGACGGCCACCGGGACCACGCATTGCGTTGGAGCAGGCGAAGTCCGCACACGTTCTCACGGAAAGAAACATGGCTATCACCCGTGGGGTTCCGCCCCTGCGAGGAGTGGCCCTCCCGCGACGTTCGGCCGCTGGCGTCGAACGAGGTCGCCGCACCCGCCCGCAGCGGGTCCACGGGCATTCCGCCGCACCGTGACCCGACGACACCAGCCAGCCGACCTGACGGTCACCACGCCGGGACGGCCGGGGCCGCGGCCATGTCACGATGCTGACACGGCCCCGAAACCCCACGACCGCGGCCCCGCACCCCGACGTGGGACCCCGCGCGGGGAGGAACACGCCCTCTCCGGTCCGGGGCCGCCGTCAGCCGGCGGCGACGAGAACGGGGCCGTCCTCGGACCGCGCGGCGAAGGACTCGACCGGCGGGCAGGTGCAGACCAGGTTGCGATCGCCGTACGCGCCGTCGATTCGCCGCACCGGCGGCCAGTACTTCGCGGCCCGCAGTGCGGCTACCGGATAGGCCGCAACGGACCGCGCATAAGGATGCGGCCATTCGTCGGCGGTGACCATCTGGGCGGTGTGCGGGGCGTTGCGCAGCGGATTGTCCGTGCGCGGCCAGGTTCCGTCACCGACCTTGTCCGCCTCCGCGCGAATCGCAATCATGGCATCGCAGAAACGGTCGATCTCGGCCAGATCCTCACTCTCGGTCGGTTCGACCATCAGGGTGCCGGCCACGGGGAAGGACATGGTCGGCGCGTGGAAACCGTAGTCGATGAGCCGCTTGGCCACATCGTCCACCGTGACACCGGTCCGCTTCGTCAGCGGCCGCAGGTCGAGAATGCATTCGTGCGCGACCAGTCCGTCCCGCCCGGCATAGAGCACCGGAAAGTGCGGACGGAGCCGGTGGGCGATGTAGTTGGCGTTCAGTACGGCGACCGAGGTGGCCTGGCGCAGACCGTCCGCCCCCATCATCCGGATGTACGCCCAGGGAATCATCAGAATTCCGGCGGAGCCCCACGGCGACCCCGAGATGGGTCCGACCCCGCTCGCCGGCCCGGCCTCGGCCCGCAGCGGGTGGTTCGGCAGGTAGGGCAGCAGCTTCTCGCCGACCGCGACCGGGCCGACCCCCGGCCCGCCGCCGCCGTGCGGGATGCAGAACGTCTTGTGCAGGTTGAGATGGCTGACGTCGGCGCCGAACTGGCCGGGCTTCGCGAGCCCGACGAGCGCGTTGAGATTCGCCCCGTCGACATAGACCAGGCCACCGGCCTCGTGGACGATCGCGCACGCCTGTCCGATGCCCTCCTCATAGACGCCGTGCGTCGACGGATAGGTCACCATCAGCGCGGCAAGAACATCGGCGTTCGCCCGCGCCCGGAGCGCCAGATCGTCAAGATCGACATTCCCGTCGTCGTCGCAGGCGACCACGACGACACGCATTCCGGCCATGGCGGCGCTCGCCGCATTCGTCCCGTGCGCGGAGGAGGGAATGAGACAGACGTCGCGGACCGGCGCCCCGGGCACCGCGTTGTCGCGGTGATAGGCGCGAATCGCGAGCAGGCCGGCGAGCTCACCCTGGCTGCCAGCATTCGGCTGCACCGAAACGCCCGCGTAGCCGGTGATCCGGGCCAGCCAGTCCTCCAGATCGCGAATCATCGTCAGGTATCCGCCGGCCTGGTCGAGGGGCGCGAACGGGTGGATGTCGGCGAACTCCGGCCAGGTGACTGCGGCCATCTCGGTGGTCGCGTTCAGCTTCATCGTGCAGGACCCCAGCGGGATCATGCCCCGGTCGAGGGCCAGATCGAGATCGGACAGCCGGCGCAGGTAACGCAGCATCGCCGTCTCGGAGCGGTGCTCGTGGAAGACCGGGTGCTCGAGGTAGGAGTCGGTACGCACCAGCTCACGGGGCAACGCCGACGGGGCGATCGGGGCCGCCGGGACCGCCGGGACCATCACCTCGGCCGATGCCGCCGCGGGCACCCCGAATGCCGCCCAGACGGCGCGCAGATCCGCCTCCACGGTCGTCTCGTTGCAGGAGACCCCGACGTGGTCGCCGTCGACGAGCCGCACGTTGACGCCGTGTGCCAGCGCCTTGGCCACCACCTCGGCGGCCCGGCCCGGTACCGCCGCGACGACGGTGTCGAAGAAGGCATCGGCGCCGGTGGGTACCCCGCCGGCCCGCAGCCCCTCGGCGAGCCGGACCGCGAGTCCGTGGATGCGCAGGGCGATCCCGGCCAGTCCCTGCGGGCCGTGATAGACGGCGTACATCGAGGCGAGCACGGCGGGCAGCACCTGGGCGGTGCAGATGTTGCTCGTCGCCTTCTCCCGTCGAATGTGCTGCTCACGGGTCTGCAGGGTGAGCCGGTAGGCGGGCGCGCCGTCCGCGTCGACCGACACCCCGACCAGCCGTCCGGGCAGGGACCGCTCCAGACCCTTGCGGACCGCCAGGTAGCCGGCGTGCGGCCCGCCGAACGACAGCGGCAGCCCGAAACGCTGGGTGCTGCCGACGGCGATGTCGGCGCCGAGCTCGCCGGGCGAGCGCAGCAGCGTCAGTGCCAGCGGGTCTGCCGCGACCGTGACGACGATCCCCCGCTCACGTGCCTCGGCGATCACCGACCGCGGGTCGCGCAGCGCCCCGCCCGGCCCCGGGTAGGACAGCAGCAGCCCGAACGTCGAGTCCAGCACCTCCGCGGGCACCCCGGCGTCCGGGGCGGCGGGGCCGCCCGCCGCCAGGCCACGGGACAGGTCGGCGACGTGGACGGTCACACCCAGCGCCTCCGCTCGGGTCGCCACGACCGCGATCGTCTGGGGGAGCGTGTCCGCGTCGATGAGGAACGTCGCGCGGGACCCCTTCGCCGTGCGCAGCGCGATCTGCATCGCCTCGGCCGCGGCGGTCGGCTCGTCGAGCAGGGACGCTCCGGCCACCGCCAGACCCGTCAGATCGGTGATCACCGTCTGGAAGTTCAGCAGCGCCTCCAGCCGGCCCTGGGAGATCTCCGGCTGGTACGGCGTGTAGGCGGTGTACCAGGCGGGGTTCTCGAGAACGTTGCGCTGGATGACGCCGGGCAGCACCGCGGGATGGAAGCCCAGACCGATCATCGACGGCACCGGACGGTTGTTGCGTCCGAGCGCGCGCAGCGCCGCCAGGACCGCCGTCTCGTCGAGCGCCGCGGGCAGCTCGAGGCTGCGGTCCTGGATGACGGCCGGGACCGCGACGTCGGTCAGCGCCCGCAGCGATTCCACCCCGAGCGCGGCGAGCATGGAGCGCTGGGCCCCGGCGTCCGGGCCGATGTGGCGGTCGGCGAACTGCGGATAAGCCACGGCTGCCGGACCAGTGGCGTTGCTGGTGGCGGCCGCTGCGGAGGCGTCCTCGTGATCGGTGCCGTCATACATGATGAGCGCTCCGGAGGTCGGGCGACGACGACAACGAAGCCGACGCCGCGGCGGGCCTCCCCCTCTGTCATTGGCCTGAGAGCTTCACCGGCCGCCGCCGCCATGGGTCCGAGCCGAGGACCCGCGGACGGCGGCCGCGGCTTTCACCGTCGGCGGGACACCGGGATGTCCACTTTCCAGAGTTGCCTGACCCGGCGGTTGGGGGCCTGAGAGTTTATGGGGAGAGCTTGCTCCTTCGGCGTCCCGGCAGGTGGCAGCCGGGACTCTCCCGCACGGGTGTGAGCGGCAGCGGTATGCAGTTCGTTGCCCCGCAGACTAACCGCGATCGCGATCCCTGGCCAACGATGGTCGGGGCCTGCGCTCGACGACAGGCCCTCGACAACACACCCTCGACGACACGCTCCGGGCGACGTGCTCCGGGCGACGTGCTCCGGGCGACGTGCTCCGGGCGACGTGCTCCGACGATGGACTAGACGAAGAGCGTTTCGTAGGGGCGCAGCAGCCTGGCCAGCACCTGCGCCCCGAGGACCGTCGAATCCGCCGGGTCGTCGGACAGTGGGGCGATCTGGGTGGTGTAGCAGTCGACCGCACGCCGCTTGGCCTCCTGCACCGGGATGGGCAGGGGCACCGTCCGAGCCCTCGCCCACGGCACCCTGGGGTCATCCGGAACCGCCCAGTGCCAGGTCCAGACGGGGTATTCCAACAGCCGCGCGCCGGCCCGTTCCGCCGCCAGCATCGCCGCGCGCCCCGTGGCCTCATGGTCCGGATGGCGGTCTCCGGTGTACGTGGTCAGCACCCAGCAGCCGGGGGTGAGCAGCGGTTCCACCTGGTCAGCAAGGGCCGCCTCATGCCCGGCGACCCGCCCGTCCCCCAGCCCGATCCGGTGCACCGGCACCTGCGCCAGCCCCAGCGCGGTCAGCGCGGCATGCTGCTCGGCGATCCGTCGTCGGGCCAGTTCGGCCGGGGCCAGCGTCGGCGACCCGGGATGAGATGCATCACCATCGGTGACCGCGACGACGGTGATCGCGGCTCCGAGTCCGTGCAGGCGGACGAGCAGCCCGCCGACGCCGAGAACCTCATCGTCCGGATGGGGGGCCACGACGACCACTGCCGGCGGTGCGGGGGTGAGGTCCAGTTCCGACCATCCCGGCTGCCAGGCCCGCCAGACCGGTTCGGGGGTGCCGTCGTCGGTGAAGGGGCGGCCCGCCTCGGGGGTGTCTTCGTGCATCGCTCATCCATACGCCGAACCGCCGACGCTCCGCACGGACATCCGGCCCGGGACCGGCCGTGACGCTCGTCCCGGGCCTGGTGGCGACGCAGGGCCGGCCCCCGGCGCCTCAGTGCTGCAGCGCCTCGCTCTTGGCTGCTTCGGTGTCCGTCAGCGCGCCGTCCTTCTCCCGGCGGAAGATCTCCTCGGCCATCCGGTCCGACGAGGTCTGGCTCGCGACCTGCCTGGCCATCTCGTCGTTGGAGGTGCCCGCGCCGGCGGGCCTCGTGCGTCCTTTCATCGCCTGAGCCATGGCTGCCTCCTCCTGTCTCCGGCCGCGATCGGCATGGCCCGATCGGGGCCCATGGTCGCGGCCGCACACCCGCCCGGATGATGGGCCGCCCCGCACGCGGCTGCGCACGGCGCCCGGCCGGGCCCGGTCCCCGCACGGCCCACTCCCACAAGCCGCCCGGTCTGGGACTACCCGCCCGCGACAGGCCGGAACCGCTGTGGACCGGCCCACGCGCCGCGGACCGGATGCCGGCGCATTCGGTGCGGACCGTCCAGATAGCGACAGAACGGACCCGTTCCGGGGATGCCGACCTGCCGTGGGCTACCTGTGATCCCTGCCGGCCGTGGCCCGCTCGGGCCACGGCGAAGTCGGACCGGAACCCGATGCAGGGGTCCGGCGGCGGCGCTCGGCCGCGGGGACGGAGGCATCGGGTCCGCCTGGCCCCGGCGGGCGGTGGGCGGCACGCTGGGGCGCCGGCGCCGTCCGGCGCAGCCTGCGCAGCTCGGTGCGGACCGTGCGCGGCGAGATCCGCCTGCCGAGTCGGCGATGGCGGGGGACGGCGCGACGGACCGCCTGCTCGAGGCCGTCAAGCAGGCGCCACGCCTCATCCGCGGCGCGCCGGCCGGGTCCCTCCTCCCAGCGACCGATGGTGCCGTCGTCGAACAGAGCGAGCGTGGCGAGGTCGGCCAACCCACGCAGGGCGGTGAGTCCGGCGTCGTCGACCAGGTCCGCCGCGAGGGCCACCACCTCGCTCGGGCTGGCCGCCCGCGGCATCGCCCGGTCGGAGTCGGCGAACATCTCGATGGCCCGCTGCCAGGCGACGACGATCCGCGCCCTGCTGCCCTTCGCGGCGCGCCGCACCCGCCGACGCCGCGCGATCGGCAGCAGCCAGCCAAGGAGGAGACAGCCAAGCACGGCGGTGACGCCGACGGCCGTCGCCGAGGGGATGACGAGGTCCGCCCAGCCGGGGGATGGCGATCGCCGGTCGGCGGAACGAGGTGGGGCCTCTCCCGGCAGGGTGGCCTCCGCCCGACCGGGCGGCACGGAGATGGTGGTACGCAGCACCGCTTCCACGAGTGAGGTCTGTGCGGAGGACTCGCCCTGAGTGGACCCGGCCACCGTCGCACCGCGTTCGTCCCCCGCTCGGGGAGTGGGGAAGAACGGCAGCCAACCGGCGCCGTCGAAGTTGACCTCCGCCCAGGCCAGGGCATCGGCACCCCGGATCGTGCGGGTTACGCCGGGTGGGTCGGCAGCCGTGAATCCCACGACGAGGCGGGCGGGCAGGCCCAGCAGCCTCGCCGCGAGGACGAACGTCGTGGCGAACTGTTCGGAGGTGCCGCGTCGGGTCTGGCCGAGGAAGTGGTCGATGTGGGCGAGCGAATGCCCGGCGGGCACGGTGGGATCAAAGCTGAAGCTGGCCATCAGGTACTGGCGCAGCAGGGCGGCCCGCTGGTACGGCGTCGCCCCGCCGTTAGTGGCGACGGAGGCCAGTTCCCGCAGCACCGGAGGGATCCCGCCGGGCACTGCGAGGTAGGGGGCGTTGGCCGGCGTCGCGGAGACGGTGAGGGCGAGCAGCCTGTCGGCGGTCATGGTGGCCGGCGGGGTGGAGACAAGGCGCAGTCGGTTGCCTGGGTGCAGCGGCGTGGTGCGCACGAGTGTGCCGTCCTCCGGATCGACCGCGAACTGGCCCGCCGGCCCCTCGGGAGCCACCGTGGAGCGATCCCCGCCCGGGGGATGCGGCGTGCGAGCAGTGGTCGAGGCGGGCGAGGCGGGCGACACCGTGCCGGCGGCGGAGACCACGATGAACTGGCCGAGCCGGGCGAGGGCGGGCACAAGATCGCCACCGAGGTCGACGACGGTCAGGTCCTGGGTGACCGGCGTGGACGGCCGACCACCATCCTGGCCGGCGTCGCGCCCGGCCTGCCCCCGGTCGCCTGGCCCGCCGATGATCGCCCGTCCCGCGGGCAGGTAACGGCCGCTCGTGGACCAGGTGGCGCCGTCGTAGGAGTCGAGGACGGCGAGCCGTAGCGCGACCGGCCCCGACGGCTGCGGGGACAGACCCAGCCGGAACAGGACCTGGTCAGGATGGGCGGTCCAGCCGGCTAGCCGACTCAGGGGGTTGAGGGCGGCAAGCGGTGCCGGCGCGATTGTGCGGTGGTCGCGAGGGTCGACGGGCGGTCGCCCATCCGGCCCGATCGGACCATTCGCGAGTGCCAGACCGGCTCCCACGACGACGGCCACGGCGACGATGGACCGCGCCGCGAGGCGGAGCGCCGCCCAACCTCGCGGGCTTGCCACGGGTAGCAGACCTGGCCCGGATCGGGGGGACCCTGCGGCCTCACCCGAGCCGACGCCCGGCCCGGTGGGGCCTGGGATGGCGGCTGCGGCCTCTCCCAGTGGCCGGGACGGGCCGCTCCCGCGAACCCGGACGAGGACCGCGGCCAGCGCGGCGAACGCGGCGGCGAACGGCGCGTCGGATCCCGGCACGGGGGCCGCGTAGGCGACCGCGACCGCCAGGACGAGGGCAGCGGGCAACGCGGGCAGGAGCCGGGCCCTGGTGCGGACGACGAGCTCCGCGCCGACGGCGGCGGCCAGCCAGGTCAGTGCCGCTGGTACGAGCAGGAGGGCCCCGTCGGGCGGGGCCGGGACGGCCGCGTCCAGCAGGCGCGCCCATCCGCGCAGGACGCCCGAGCGGACCAGGGACAACCGCGCCCAGAACCCGCCCGCACCGGCCGCTACCGTGCAGGTGGCCCAGACCACGAACCCCCCGGCCCAGGTCGCGATCGTCCCGACGAGTGGCACCGGCCGGCGTCGCAGACCCAGCACCGCGGTTGTGATCACGGGCACGACCGCGGCGACAGGGATGATCACCTGGAGATCGGGGAGGGTGAAGACCCGGCGGAACCCGAACCCGCCCACGATCGCGAGTCCCGCCACCACCACCAGGGCCGCCAGGCGAGGCCGCACCGGCTCCTCCCGACGGGCGGGAAGGTCGACCCCGACGACGTGCCCCCCGCTCGAGCCGGACGCCGAGCGCATGGCCCCGCCGGACGGTCCACCGATCTGCGTCATGATCGGCTCGTCCGTGGGGAGCCCCGCGGCCATCGCCGGTGCCGTTCGCCGGTCGGCCAGTAGTCGCCGAGCGCCTCGGCGTCGGGAATGTCGATCACCGTCAGCCGGCCGGCGGCCCGGGTGGTGGTGCCGTCCAGGTGCGTACCGCCGGTGGGGACGGTGCTGCCGAGCACGCCGATCCCCGCCACCCGGCCGGGCGATGCGGTCCGCAGGCGGGCCCGGTCGGAGGAGTCGCGCCGGTCGATGGCCCGGGCGGCGGCCGGGCTGCGGGGGCCCACCCGGACCAGAACGACGCGCCCGTATGCGTGGGCCACCGGGGCGAGTGCGGCCAGCGCCTGTCGGTCGAATCCACCGGTGACGAGCACCAGCGTGCCGAGCCCGCCGCGCCGCAGCGTCGCGACGACATCCAGCGAGGCGGTGTCGTCCAGATGCACGCCCGCCAGCTCGTCCATCAGCACGTCGGCGTCCCGTCGGCGGCGCCGGCCTGCCACCCGCAACCCGGCGGTCGTCACGAGCCGGACCCCGAACGCCTCCTGTGCGCAGGTCATCACCGCGGCGGCGGTGATGTCCACGGCCTCCTCGAACGTCGCGACGCCGACCCGGCCGGGCGGATAGGCGGCCGGCCGGTTGTCGAGGACGACGGTGGCAGCCGGCTCGCTGGGATCGACGTGGGTGCGGACCATCAGCTCGCCCGCCCGCGCGCTGGACGGCCAGTGCACGAGGCGGAGGTCCTCACCGGGCGCGTACCTCCGCAGGGTGTGGATCTCCAGTCCCCCGGCCGTGCCCAGTCCGGTCTGCCCATCCGGGTCGCGCGAGGGCGCGGAGGCCAGCGGCGCCAGCGGCCGGGTCCGCGGCCGGACGTGCAGGGTGTCGGCCGCCGCCAGCCGCTGCCGGCGCAGGGTGAGCCCGAACGGATCCGATCTGATCACCTCGGCGGGGCCCAGCCGGACCACCCCGCGCCGCCTGGTGTCCATGGCCAGCTCGATCGTCCGGCAACCCGAGCCGGCGAGTCGGGGCACCTGGACGGACACGGCCGCAGCCAGCGTGTCCGGCCCGTCCGGGGGATACGAATCCGGTGCCCCGGCCGCGCCCCGGCCATCGGTGCCGGTGCCGTGGGACGGCGTGGAGTCTGGTGCGTGCAGGGCGCCGGCAGCCCGCGGCGGGTGGCCGCCAGGCGCGGCGCCGGTGCGCGGCGTCCCTTGGCGCGCGGCCGGAAGGGTGTGCACGCGGCCGTCGCCTCCGCGGGCGGCGATAGTCGACGTACGCCGTTCCCACCACGTCTCCACCAGGTCCGAAGCGGCCAGCAGCCGCCCCGCACGGGGAGCACCCGGCCCCGGTAGGTCCGGGCGCGCGGCGGCAGGGCCATGCGGCAGATGAAGGGTGAACGGCGGCGAAGGCCACCGCGACAGGTTGCGGACCGTGACGGTGAGGGTGGCGGCCTCACTTCGGGTGACCCGTCTGGGCGACACGCGGACCGCCACCGACACCCTTGGGCGGCGAACGGCCGTAGCAGCCGCCAGACCCATCGCCGCGGCCCCGGCCCCGCCGAGTACAGCCAGCTCCGCGTATCGCAGCACTCGAGCGCCCAGGAGCAGGGCCGCGACGGTGACGCACATCCCCCATCCCAGCGGGGTGACCCTCAGGCGGGCCCTTCCCGGCGGATCCCCGCTCCCCACGGCTCCACGATCCGACGGGCAGCCCTGCTTCGCCGGGGACGCAGCGCTCCCGGGACCGGACCGATCGGGCCCCACCGGTCCAGATCCCGACGCGCCCGAACTCGACGAGACGGGTTCCGACCGGGCAGGCCCGTTTCGGGCCGGTGCCGGCCATTCCGCCGTGGCCACGTCCGGTTCCGCCGTCCCGGAAGCAACGCGTTCCGCAGGTCCGACCATGGAGGGGGCCCAACCCGGCGGGGTCGAGCCCGCCCGTTCCGCGGCGTCCGCACCGGTCGGGGTGAGCTGCCGGCCCGCCGAGGCGACTCGCCGGCCCACCGCGGCCGGGCGCGGGAGCGGCTCCTGGGTAGGCGGACGGTGACGCTCGCCGAGCCCGCGCACGGTCCGCCCGGGTTCGGGCCGGTCCGGCGCGGACCGGCCCGTCCGGCGCTGCATGGTCCGGGCGAGGGAGGCTGGAGACGGGGACACCGAGGCGGACGGCAGCGGGGCGGGCGGCATCAAGGCGGGCAAGGGGGTGGTCGCCGTGTCCGCGTCGATGACCCGGAGCAGCCCGCGGTCAGCCCGGTCGCCGCCCTGGCGACGGTCGTCGGGGGACGACACGATCAGATTCCGACGAGCCGGCGCGGTGACGGCACCGTCTGCAGGATCTCGTCGACGACATCCTCGGCGATGACGCGCCGCAGTTCGGCCTCCGGGCTGAGCACCAGACGATGCGCCAGGACCGGGCCGGCCACTGCCTTGACGTCGTCGGGAGTGGCAAACACCCGGGCGTGCGCGGCGGCCCTGACCTGGACAGCGCGCAGCAGCGCGATGCTGCCCCGTGGGCTCGCCCCCAACCGGACGATGTCGGGGATGGTCCGCGTGGCGGCCACCAGGTCCACGAGGTAACGGCGCAGCGCCGGCGCGACGTGGACGGCGAAGGTCTGGGCCGTTCGGGCGACGACGTCCTCCGCCCGCATCACCGGCCTCAGGTCCTCGATCCGCCGTCCCACCTGCCGGCCTTCAAGGATCTCCAGCTCGGCATCGACCGACGGGTACCCCATCCTCAGCCGCATGAGGAACCGGTCCAGTTGGGCCTCGGGAAGGCTGTATGTCCCGTCCATGTCGATCGGGTTCTGCGTCGCCACGACCATGAACGGGCGGGGCACGGGATAGCCCGTGCCGTCAGCGGTGACCCGCCCTTCCTCCATCACCTCCAGCAGGGCCGACTGCGTCTTCGGTGAGGCGCGGTTGATCTCGTCGCCGATGACGAGGTTGGCGAAGACGGGTCCGCGGCGGAAGCCGAACTCGTTGGCACGCTGGTCGTACACCATCGTCCCGGTGATGTCCGCCGGCAGCAGGTCCGGCGTGAACTGGATGCGGTGGCAGCCGGCGTTGACCGAGGCCGCGAGGCTTCGGGCCAGCGAGGTCTTACCCAGGCCCGGAACGTCCTCGACGAGCAGGTGCCCCTCGGCGAACAGGCAGATCGTCGCGAGTTCGACAACATCCCGCTTGCCCCGGATGACCTTCTCGATATTCGCGACGACGTCATGGAAGGTGGCCGAGAACGCGGCCACGCCGGACTGGTCGCCGCGCAGGTGGTCGCGGTCGTCGTTCCTGTTTGTCATGCCCTGCCTCCTGGTCCGGTCGGGGTAGGGAACGCTGACCGTCCTCGCCGCGCGGACTGGCTGCTCATCACCGGGTCGGGCTCCTCCTCGTCGGGACCGATCGGGCGGGTACGAGTCGTGCTGCTACCGGTCGCACCTGCTGCGATCGGGCTGGTGCGGGCGGGCGGGTACGAGTCGGGGGGCGGACCGTGCCGGACTAGGGGGCGACCGGCCCGGTCCGCCCGCGGGCGGTGGGGAGATCCGCCCGGGAACGGCGACTCCAGCGGCCGTCGCCGACACGGAGACGATCCGTTCCGCTGCGGTAGACGACGGGCACCCCCGTTTCGTTGTGCCATAGCCTGAATTAGTTGTTGATCTGATGGCCAGGAGGCCCACACCGGCATGCACGCGCCGCACCGGCGTCCGCCATGCTGCGCGACTCCCCCGAGGTGATGTCACGAAAGGCATCAAGCGCGTCGCAACCTGTCCGACGAACGCCGCGTCCTACCTACCAAGAGGGATGACCCGCCCAAGTGGTCCATCTCGGGATAGTCGACGTCAACACATGAATATCAACAGACTCCCGCGCGCCGTTGGGTATGGCGCCTGGGATGCGGTGAGCGCTGTACCCCTCCCGCGGCGCTCCCCCGCGGTGTCTGTGTGGGCGGGCGGGGTGGCACGCCCACACAGACACCGACCCGTTCGAGGACACCGACCCGTTCGGGCTGTCCGCTCCCACCGCCTGCACTCCGGCGCCGAGGACCAACGACGCCCGGCACGGCCGTGCTGCCGGAGCTGCCTTGCCGCGCCCGCGCGCCGGCCCTGATCAGGGAAAGTGAGACCACGACCATCTCCGCATTCGGGCGGCGGCTGCGTCGCGTCATCACGGCAGCGGCCGGCGCGGCGCTGTGCGTGGGCGCCGGGCTGGCCGCCGCCGCACCCGGAACGCCACCGTTCGCCCTCGACCTCACCACCGGCGGCAGTTGGCTGGCGAGCGAGTCGACCGGCACCGTCACGCACCTGCAGAGCACGACCGAGCGGGCGGACGCGGCCGTCACCGTGCCCGGCGCAGTCGGACATCGGCTGTCCGTCCTGCGCAACGGCCCGGATCTCCTCGTCTGCGACGAGGACGCCGGCCTGCTCCACCTGATCGAGCCGCAACGCCTTGCCCCCGCCCGAACGGCCAGCCTGCGTCCCGGCACGACAGTGATCGCAGGGAGCAAGGTGATCTACGCCGTTGATGGTGCGAGTGGGCGGGTACGACGCCTGGACGGACGGTTGCTCACCGACGTTGGACCGGTCATCGACCTCGGCGGAGCCCTCGGCGCCGTCGTCCGGACGCGGGACGGAACGTTGTGGGTGCCCGTGCGTACCAGCGGCTCCGTGGTGCCGATCCGCGATGGCGTGGCGTCGGCCCCGATTCCCGTCGCCCGACCGGACCATCAGATCGACATCGTGCTGGCCCAGGATCGCCCGGTGGTCGTCGACGGCACGGCCGGGACGGCGATCCCGCTCGCCGGCGCCCGGCCTGGCCGGGCGATCGCGTTGCCGGTGACCCTGACCACCGCGTCCGCACCGTCCGACCCGGTGGTGGTTGCGGCCGACGCGACAGAGCAGGGCACCGTCCCAGTAATCGACACGGTTGCCGGACGGCTCCTGCTCGCAGACGTCCACGACGGCACGGTGACCGCGCATGATCTGCCAACCGTGCCGGATGATGGAAGGGCCCGAGCGGGGGGCAGCACGGCCCAGCCGGGAGGTGGCACGACCCAGCCGGGGGGTGGCACGGCCCGAGCGGAGGGCAGTCCATCCCCGCCGGGGGACGACACAGTCCGAGCGGGGGGTGGCGGCGACGCGGCCTCCGCCGGCCCCGCAGCCCCGACCGGGCTCCCCGACATCGATCGACCTGCGAGATCATCAGAGGGCTCGGCGACGCCTCCGGGGGACGCCCACACGGGCGGCGACCTGGCCCGACCGGACGGGCAGGCCAGTGGACCCGACGTCACCGGAGGCGACCCAATCCGCGGAGGCGACGCGGCCAAAGGGGACGCAGCGGCCGGAGGCGGCGAAGCGGGCCGCGGAGGCGAGGGGGACGAGGGGCCGGTAGCTCCCCGCCGGCTCGGTCCACCGGTCGGACATGGCGGGATGATCTACATCCCGGACCAGGATGGCCGGATGGTCTGGGTCTTCGATACGCGCACTCGCGGATTCATCTCACCGATCGTCGTCCCCGGGTCCGCCCCCGAGCCGGCGACCGCCGCAGACACCGCGCGGATCACCGTGACCGCCGAGGGCGATCAGGTGTGGGTGAACGATCCGGCCGGCCCCGACGCCGTGCTCATCGACGGCACGCGGCGGGCGACGGTAGCGAAACAGCCATCGGGGCTGCCGGGTCAGACCGGCACGGCTCCAGCTCGCCCGCTGCCGGCCCCGCCGCCCCGACCGCAGGCCACGCCCGTCGAACCGCGCCCGGCGCCCGCGACCGCCGAGCGGGCGGGGACGCGACCACAGCCGGCCGTCATCCCCGACCCCGAAACCGGGAACGTGGTCACCCTGCCGCCTCCACCGGCGACGACATCGCCCGTCCCGCGTCCCCCGCAGCCCACGGACACCCCGAGCCCACGGCCGGGCATCACCACCCAGCCGGAGCAGACACTCGTCGAGCTTCCCGGCGGGGATCCGACGACGCAGCCCCNCTCCCCCCGCCGGCCCACCTGACGACCGGCCTGGACACCTGCCTCGCCCACGATCCGGCTTGGCGCCGGACAGCCCGCCGACCAGGGGTGGCTCCGCGCGACGAACGGGCCCGCGCGACGAACGGGCCCGCGCGACGACCAGCCCTGGACACGGCCGAGCCCGCGCGACCGGGCCTGGCCACGGCCGCCTCGAGACGGTGCGGTGGCCGGCTGCCCTAACGCCCTGAGGCGCTGTCCAGCCGGGAGGCGCGAGGCGTCCGCTGCCGGGAGCCGCAGTCCGCGCAGGTGGGGTCGCGCACCACCGACAGCGAACGGACGTCCAGATCCCACAGATCGGCGACGAGCATCCGGCCGATGGACGGCTCGCCGAACCCGGAGATCAGCTTGATGACCTCCATCGCCGCGAGGCACCCGACCGTCCCCGCGACCGCTCCGAAGACGGGGAACCCGAGGGGATCCCAGTCGGGGTCGCCCTCGGCGAAAACGCACCGCAGGCATGCGCTGTCCCCGGCGACGGTGAGCAACTGGATCTCGGTCGCGTTCATCGCCGCGACGACCAGAGGCACCTCGGCGTCCAGGCACATTCGGTTGATCTGGAAGCGTTCGGGGAAGTTGTGCCGCGCGTCGATCACGACGTCGGCGGCGGCCACCAGCTCGGGCAGCAGCGGATCGAACAGGTCCCGGTCCCAGGTCTCCACCGCGACCTCCGGGTAGTGGATACCCAGGGTGTCCGCGGCGATCAGGACTCGGGGCTCGCCGATCCGGTCGGGGCGCATCAGGGTCTGGCGGTTCAGATCGGGCTTCTCCAACGGGCCGGGATGGACCAACACCAGTCGCCCGACGCCGGCGGCGGCGAGATAGGTGGTGGCGGCGCCGCCCACCCCGCCGATCCCGGCCACGAGCACCGTCGCCCCGCTCAGACGCTCCTGCTCACCGGGGCCGAAACCGGCCATCAGTTGGCGCGTGAAGCGCTGGGTGTCCATGACCTGCCCTCGTCTGGTGTGGCCGACGTTTTCCAGAAGTTGGCTCTGGTTTCCCGCGTTTGCGCGCTTCTCACCCCCACCGGGGACGAATCCCCGGTTCGCCGACCACAGTACCAAGAACGCCGGTCCCGTCCCCGCCCGCGGTTAGGATGACTGGATGTCTGATCTTGCACCGGCTACCCGCGCGGACGCTCGCCGTAACCGGCAGGCGATTCTGGCGACCGCTCGCCGGGTGTTCGCGGAGCAGGGCATCCAGGCCTCACTCGATGAGATCGCGCAGCGTGCCAACGTCGGGAACGCCACGCTCTACCGGCATTTCGGCTCGCGCTGCCAGCTCGTCGCCGCCGCCCTGTCCGAGCAGATGGAAAAGTACGCGCAGATGGCGGCCGCCGCGGCGGCCGAACCCGATCCGTGGACTGCCCTGCGCGGCTACCTGACAGCACTGTGCCGGATGCAGGCGGCGGATCGGGGGCTGGCCGACCTGCTGGCCAGCGACGCCTTCCCGGACGCCGCGATCGACGCGGCACGCGACAACGCCCGGCGGGACGTGGTGCGCACCATCCGCCGCGCACAGCACGCGGGGGCGCTACGCGCCGATTTCGCCCCGCAGGACATTCTGATCATCCTGATGGCCAACGCCGGTCTCATCCACCGTGCCGGCGCGCACGCCCCGGAGAGCTCCGCCCGGCTGATCGCCCTCCTGCTCGACGGGCTGCAGGCCGCCGCCGCGACGTCGGCGCCGCCGCCTCCACCGGAATCCGAGCTGCTCACCGTGATGCGCGGCGAGACGCTGGCCGAGCAGCCGCCCGGGGTGCAGGACAAGGCGGCCGCGGACGGGCCGCGGGGCGGGTAGCGGGTAGTGGTCCGGTCGTCCGGCCGTCCGGCTGCGGTCATCCGGCCGTCCGGTCATCCGGCCGTCCGGTCAAGGGGTGAGTACCACCTTCATGCACTCGTCCTCCTTGTCCCTGAACGTCGTGAAGCCGTGGGGCGCGTCGTCGAGGCCGAGTCGGTGAGTGATGACGAAACTCGGGTCGATCTCGCCGTTGCGGATCCGGTCGAGCAGCGGCCGCAGATACCGCTGCACGTGGCACTGCCCGGACCGCAGGGTCAGTCCGCGGTTCATCAGTGAGCCCATCGGGAACTTGTCGACGAACCCGCCGTAGACGCCGATGACCGAGACGACACCGCCGTTGCGGCAGTTGCGCACCGCCTCCCGCAGGGCGAACGGGCGGTCACTTTCCTGCCGGGTGACCTGCTTCGCACGGTCGTAGGAGTGGGCCGCGTGCGAGAAATGGTGCGCCTCGAGGCCCACGGCGTCGATGCAGGCGTCCGGGCCGCGCCCGGCGGTCAGCTCCAGCAGCGCCTCGCGGACGTCGGACTCCTCGTAGTTGACGGGCTCGGCCCCCGAGTTGTCCCGGGCCATCTCGAGCCGGTAGGGAAACCGGTCGATGACGATGACCCGCTCGGCGCCGAGCAGGAAGGCGCTCGCGACGGCGAACTGGCCGACCGGCCCGGCCCCCCAGACGGCGATGACGTCACCGGGCGTGATGTCGCAGAACTCGGCCCCCATGTACCCGGTGGGGAGGATGTCGGAGAGGAACAGCACGCGCTCGTCCGGCAGGTCGTCCTCGATCTTGATGGGTCCGATGTCGGCGAACGGCACCCGGGCGTACTCGGCCTGCCCGCCGGGGAATCCGCCGAGCATGTGCGAGTAGCCGAAGATGCCGCCGGGGGCGTGGCCGAGGATCTTCTCCGCCAGGGAGGCGTTCGGGTTGGAGTTCTCGCACAGCGAGTAGTCGCCGGCCAGGCAGGTGTTGCACCGTCCGCACGCGATGGGGAACGGCACGACGACCCGGTCGCCGATGCGAAGGGTCTCCACGTCGTGACCGACGTCGACCACCTCGCCCATGAACTCGTGGCCGAGCACGTCCCCCTTCATCATCGTCGGCACGAACCCGTCGTAGAGATGCAGGTCGGTGCCGCAGATGGCGGTCTTGGAGACCCGGATGACCGCGTCATGGCTGTTCAGGATCTGCGGATCGGGGACCTGTCGGACCTCGACCTCGCCCCGACCGAGCCAGCAGTTTGCACGCATGACTGGAGTCCCTTCGCGTTACGCTCGGCCGAGCGGCCGGGCCGGGTGCTGGCGCAGCAGGCGGCTGGCCGGCCGGGAGCCGGTCGGACTCGCCTCGGACCGGACGACCTCGCCGGTCTCCATGAGCTGCTTGAAGCGGCGCAGGTCCTCGGCGAGAAGCTGACCGGGTTCCTCCCCGAGCACCTTCGCGAGCGCGACGCCGGCGGCTCCGGCGGGCGGCTGGTACTCCAGGTCGACCTGGACCTCGGTCCCCCGGCCCCCGGGCGCCGGCCGGAAGCGCACCGTGCCGGCGTTGCGGACGTCCGAGCGGCCGACCGACCGCCAGGCGATCAGCTCGTCGGGCCGGTCCTCGACGATCCGGGCATCCCATTTGATCTTCCTCCCGGCCGGTCCCCGGATCTTCCAGTGCGAGGTTCCGTCGGTGGTCCGCACCGAGTCGAGGTGGTACATGAACGTGGGCAACGACTCGAAGTCGTGCCACCGGCGGTAGAGGTCCTGGGGGGCCCGGCGGATGGTGGTGCTCGACCTCGCGTGCACCAGATGGCCCGGCGCCTCGGCGCGGCTGTGGCGGCGGGCGGCGATGACGTCCAGCACGGTGACGCCGACGACCGAGCCCACGGCCAACAGCGGGCGGGCCAGGCCGGCGCCGGTCACCCGGCGCCGGGCCGCGACGAGCGCCAGCGCCGACAGGTCGAGCAGGTCGCCCGCGACCCGTCCCCACAGCCACCGGCCCGGCTGCTCGCTGCCGAGCACGCCGACCCCGCCGGCGATCTTGTGGCCGCCGAAGATCCGCGTCAGGGTCCTGGAGACGGCCGAGTCGTCGGCTCCGATGGCCCGGGCGACCAGGTCGGGCGCCCCGAGCTCGGTCGCGCCGAGGCCGATGCCGAACCAGCCGAGCGCGCTGCCGAGGGCGTCCGGGCGGACGGCACCTCGCGCGCCGCCGCGTTCTCCCTGGTCGCCGGGCTGGCGCGCCTGCGGGTCGCGGAACTGCTGTTGACTGTTCTGCGTGCTCATCGCTGATCCCCCGTTTCGACTTCGGCCGGCCGGCCGTGCCGGCCGGGCGTGGGCATTCGTGATCGGCTCCTGATCCCGGTCAGACGAAGGTCTCGTCGACGTAGCACCAGCGCCAGTGCTCGCCCGGTTCGAAGGAGCGCACGATCGGATGGGCGGTGGCGTGCGCGTGGGCCCGGGCGTGGCGCAGCGGGGAGGAGTCGCAGCAGCCGACGTGGCCGCAGGTCAGGCACAGCCGCAGGTGCACCCAGACGGAGCCGACCCGCAGGCAGTCCTCACAGCCGCGCGCGGTGTGCGGAACAACGGGTCGAACCAGCGCGAGATGGGGATCCACCCCGGTAGTGGTCATGATCGACCTCCTCGGACTCGCAGCAGCCGTTCGAGTTCACCGATCCGGTCGAGCAGGTCGAGCACGACCCCGCTCGCGGCGTAGGTGATGCCGAGGTCACGGCGGAGCCGTTCGATGCGGGCGGCGCGGGCCACCGCCGTCGCCGCGAGCGTGTAGCGGCCGGCGGGGTCGATGTCGGCGTCGAGCAGGCCGAGCGCCACCAGCCGGCGAACCAGATCGGGATGCAGCCGGACCGCGGCGCAGAAGGCGTCCAGATCAAGCGCCTGGTCGCGACGGTCGACGGCTCGGGTGCGCACCAGCAGCGTGGTCATCACCGCTCCCTCGGGTTGAACGACGACGTCCCGGCGAGCTCGGCGAACAGCTCCCGCTCCCGTTCGGTCGGCTTCGGCGGGACCATGATCCGCGCGTGGGCGTAGAGGTCGCCGGCGCCCTCACCGCGGTACGGAGCACGCCCGGGCCGAGGCAGGCCCCGTCCGCGCAGGCGCAGACGGCGGCCGGTGGAGGTGCCGGGCGGGACGGTGAGGGTCGCCTCGCCGCCGGCCGGATTGGGCAGGGTGACACGCGCGCCGAGGACTCCCTCCCACGGCGCGAGCGGCAGATCGATGTACACATCGCGGCCCTCGACCCGGAACCTCGGATCCGGGGCCAGCCGCACCACCAGGTACAGGTCGCCACGCCCGCCCCCGCCGCGGCCCTGGCCGCCCTGCCCGGCCAGCCGCAGCCGCTGGCCGTCGGTGACCCCGGCCGGGATCGTCACCTCCACCTCCCGCGTGCCGCCACCGGAGGCGGGCAGAGTGATCCGCCGCCGCCCCCCGTGGTACGCCTCGGCCAGGCCGACCTCGATCTCGGCTTCCTGGTCCGCACCGGGCACCGGGCCCGCCTGGTCGCGGCGGCGGAAGAAGCCGCCGAACAGGTCGTCGACGCCGAAGCCCTCGAAACCCGAGAAGCCCTCGAAACGGGCATCCGGACCGCCGCCGCCACCCGTTCCCGGACCGGCACCGGGGCCGGCACGGGCACGGGCACGGGCACCGGCACCGGCACCGGCACCGGCACCGGCACCGGCCCAGTGTTCGGCGCCCTCGGGCATCCGGCGGAAGTCCCGGCCGAACCGGTCGTACCGCTTTCGGCTCTCCGGGTCGGACAGGATGTCGTAGGCCTCCGACACCTCCTTGAACCGCTCCTCGGCCCGCGGATCGGAGTTGATGTCCGGGTGGTATCTGCGGGCGAGCCTGCGGTAGGCGCTCTGGATGGCGTCGGGGTCGGCGTCGCGGGGGACGCCGAGGATCTCGTAGAAGTTCCCCCGGCTGCGATCCCTGGTTCCGCTGGCGCTCATCTGATCTCCACAGTCACGACGCCGTCGGCGAGCGCGGGCCGGCGCTCACGGCCACCGACGCCGGCCGCAGCACGTGCCCGTCGGCCTGGTAGCCGGGGCGCATCACCTCGACGACGGTTCCGGCCGGGCCCGCCGTCGCCCACGCGGAGCCGTCGACGACGGCCCCGACCTCGTGCCGGTGGGGATCGAACAGACCGCTGTCGGCGTCGATGCGGCTGACCCCGCTGGCCCGCAGGGCCTCCAGGGCGAGGTGGCGGACCCCGCGGACGCCGTCGACGAGCGCATCAGGATGAGACTCGGCGTGCCCGAGCGCCAGTTCGAGATGATCCAGCACGGGCAGCCAGGCCAGCACCACCCGATCCCGCTCGGCTGCCTTCGCCGCGGCGATCTCCCGGCCCGTCCGCCGACGGACGTTGTCGAAGTCCGCCAGCGTCCGCAGGTGAGCCGCCTGGCACTGTTCGAGCTGGACGGCGAGATCGGATGCCGTCGCCGCGTCGGGCCGCTCGATGTCGGGCCGCTCGATGTCGGGCCGCTCGGCGTCCGACCGGTCCTCAGCCATCGTCCCCGGTGGTGAACTCGGCGTCGATGACGTCGTCCCCACCGGCCCCCTGGCCTCCGCCAGCACCGACCCCGCCAGCCCCACCACCACCGGCACCACCGGCTGCGCCGGCCGCACCGGCACCGCCGGCCGACGACGACGTACCTCCCGGCGCGGACGCCGTCTCCCGCTCCCCGGCGGCGGGCAGACCATAGAGGATCTGCTGCAGATCGTTGATGATCGGCCGGGCGCGGTCGACGTCGGCGTTCTCGGCCAGGGCGCGCCGGGCATCGGCGATGAGCTGCTCGGCGCGGGCCGACTCGTGCGTCGCAACCCGGCCGCCGAGCTCGGCGAGTCGGCGTTCGACCTGGTAGACGATGGTGTCGAGCTGGTTGCGGGCGTCGGCGTTCTCCCGCAGCCGGATGTCCTCGGCCCGGTTGCGCTCGGCGTCGGCGACCATGCGCTCGATGTCCTCGGACGGCAGGTTGGTGTTGTCCGAGATGGTGATCCGCTGCTCGACGCCGGTGTCGGTGTCCTTCGCCGTGACGTTGAGGATGCCGTTGGCGTCGATGTCGTAGGTGACGTCGACCTGTGCCCGACCGCGCGGGGCGGGGCGGATTCCCTCCAGGCGGAACCGGCCCAGCGTCCGGTTGTCGGCGGCCATCTCGCGTTCCCCCTGGAGCACGACGATGTCCACCGCCGACTGGTTGTCCTCCGCCGTGGAGAACGTCTCGGTGCGCCGCGCCGGGATCGTGGTGTTGCGGTCGATCACCTTCGTGCTCACGCCGCCGAGGGTCTCCACTCCGAGGGAGAGCGGGGTGACGTCCAGCAGCAGCACGTCGGAGACCTCGCCCTTGATGACCGCGGCCTGGATGGCGGCGCCGACGGCGACGACCTCGTCCGGGTTGACCGTCATGTTCGGATCCTTGCCGGCGGTCAGCCGGCGCACGAGGGCCTGCACAGCCGGCATGCGGGTGGCGCCGCCGACGAGGATCACCTCGTCGAGGTCCCGCTCGGAGAGTTTCGCGTCCGACATCGCCTGCCGCAGCGGCCCCATGCACCGTTCAAGCAGATCCGCCGTCACCTGCTCGAACTGCGAGCGGGTCACGGTGGTGTCGAGGTGCTTCGGGCCGCCTGCGTCGGCCGTGACGAACGGCAGGTTCACCTGCGTCTGCGTCACCGAGGAAAGCTCGATCTTCGCCTTCTCCCCGGCCTCGAACAGCCGCTGCAGCGCCTGCGGGTCGCTGCGCAGGTCGATGCCGTTGTTGTTCGTGAACTCGTCGGCGAGCAGGTCGACGAGGCGGCGGTCCCAGTCGCTGCCGCCGAGATGGGTGTCGCCGGCGGTCGCGCGCACCTCGACGATGCCGTCGCCGACGTCGAGGATCGACACGTCGAACGTGCCGCCGCCGAGGTCGAAGACGAGCACGGTCTCGTGCGCGCGCTTGTCCATCCCGTACGCCAGCGCCGCCGCGGTCGGCTCGTTGATGATCCGCAGGACCTCCAGGCCGGCGATCCGGCCGGCGTCCTTCGTGGCCTGCCGCTGCGCGTCGTTGAAGTAGGCCGGCACGGTGATGACCGCTTCGGTGACCTTCTCGCCGAGGAATCGGGCGGCGTCGTCGACCAGTTTCCGCAGCACCATCGCGGAAATCTCCTCGGGCGCGTACTGCCGCCCGCGCACGACGATCCGCGCCGCGTCGTCGGTGCCCCGATGAATGTCGTAGGTGACGGTCCGAAGTTCGCTTGCCACCTCGCTGTACCGGCGGCCGATGAACCGCTTCACCGCGGTTATCGTGCCCTTCGGATTGAGAATTGCCTGGCGGCGGGCAAGCTCCCCGACCAGCCTCTCCCCACTCTGCGTGAATGCGACCACGGAAGGGGTCGTCCGGGCTCCCTCGGCATTGGGGATGACGGTCGGCTGGCCGCCTTCCACGGCGGCGATGACCGAGTTCGTCGTCCCCAGGTCGATTCCTACAGCCTTACCCACGATGCCCTCCCGGGAGTCCGCGACGTGCGGGTCACGCGAAGGCTGCCCCCGTGGGCCGGAACCAATCGGGTGTGACGCCAGATCCCGGCAGGTCACGGGCCCGGCCGGCCCCGATACCGAGCGGCGCGGGCGGTGCTCGACGCCGCCGTGGTCGCTCGTGGCGGCCGCGGCGGCGCGGGCGTCGGCACCGTGCCGGGCCGCTCAGACGGCCGCGAGGGCCACTTCCGTCGACTTGATCAGGGCGGTGACGGAGGAACCCTCGGCAAGGCCGAGATCGGTCGCGGCGGCCAGGGTGATCGCGGAGGTGAGCTCGCCGCCGCTGTCGAGGGCGATGTGCGCGACGGCCATCGCGCCGCCGGTCTCGAGGCTGGAGATCGTGCCGCGGAGCTGGTTGCGGATGCTCAGACCGTCCACGCTGCCGGTGGTGAGGGAAACCTCGGTGGACTTGATCAGCACTTCGACGGTGGAGCCCGCCGACAGGCCGAGTTCCTTGATCGCATCTATGGTCACCGCGGCCGTCACCTTCTGCCCGCCAGGCAATGCGATTAGTACAGTACTCATCACCGCACCTTCGGTGATGTCGGTGACGGTTCCGGTCAGTTGGTTACGTATGGTCAGACTCACGGCTACACCTTTCGTCGGTCCACCCAGCGCGTCCCTTCAGTTCTACTCGTTCGCCTGGGACACGTGCCCGCTCCGATCGCGCCTTGATTTCCGCACGTACCGAAAAGAGCCGCGGGTGAACGCCGCGGATGCGTCTCCCTTTGCGTCTGGAAAAGCGTAGGCAAGTGGCCGCACGGATGTGGCCGATCCCACATTTCGGAGACGGCTGCCGATACCCGAGAGCGCTCGACTGGCTCCCGCCGGCCCCGCACATTACCGCCCGGGGACGGCGTTCCGGGCTATCCGCTCCGGGCCAGGGCGGCGCAAAGCGGCTCGAACCGGGCCACCCGGATGTTCCCACCAAAACGTTCCGGCCGTACCCCGCCCGCGGACCGACCGGCGGATAGAGTACGGGCAATGACGACCGTCGCCGGCGTTGGGTGCGGTTCGCCTCGGCGGCCGGCGAGGCGTCGGCCCGAATGCCGCCTCGCGGATGGCGGCGCCCGGGATCTGGGAATCCGCCGAGGTCCACGGTCCACTCCCTCATCCGCAACGAGGTCGGAATGGCAGAAACACCGACGACAGCGACGGCGATCGTCACCGGGGCGGGGCGGGGAATCGGGGCGGCGATCGCCGCCGACCTCGCCCGCCGCGGTTATCACGTGGTCGTGAACTACCGGCGCGATGCCGACGCGGCGGCCGCCGTGGTCGCGGGAATTCACCGGTCGGGGGGCAGCGCGGTCGCGCTGGCGGGTGACGTCACCGCCCCGGACGACGTGGCGTCGCTGGTCGCGACCGTGCTCGCCGACCGCGGCCGGATCGACGCGCTGGTGGTCAACGCGAACACCGTCGCCCCGCCCTTCGCACCGCTGAGCGAGCTGACCTGGGCGGCGTTCGCCGCGAAGATGACCGGCGAGCTCGCCGGGGCCTTCCACATCACCCAGCAGGTGGTGGCGGTCATGCGGGCGCAGGGCGAGGGGCGGCTGGTCTATCTCGGCAGCACCGCCGCCGACTACGTGGGCGCGGGCCGGCTCGCCCACGGCACGGCGAAGGCGGCGCTGGCCACCTTCGCCCGCCACGTCGCCGCGGAGACGGCCCGCGACGGGATCAGCGTCCTGACCGTCGCGCCCGGCGCCGTGCGCACCGAGGCCACCGCAGCGGTCCTCAACGCGGAACGCGAGAAGGCGCTGGCGGACAACTCGGTGCTGCACCGCATCCTGGAACCGGCGGACGTCGCCGCCGCCGTCGGGTTGGCCCTCGACCCCGCCCTGCGCCCGGCGACCGGAACGGTCCTACGCGTCGACGCCGGCTGGTCGGTACTCGCCGGCGGCCCCACCGCCTGAGGCCGCCAGCGGGCCGGTCTATCGTCAGTCACCTACCGGTCGCCGATCGTCTACCGGTCGCCGGTCGGGTAGCGGTCGCTGGTCGTCGTCGCCCGCTGGGCGCGGCCCCCTTCCAGGCGTCCGCCCTCCGCGACCGCCCTGCCGCCGAAGCCGGCGGTCGTCAGGTCGTCCAGGTGCAGGCTGTCCAGGGGCGCGGGCGCCCGGACTCCCCGTAGCCGCAGAGCCATGGCGATCTTGGTCAGGCCGAGTGCGAGAGCGGCGAGCCCGACCCACAGGGCCAGCAGCGACCGCGAGTCCCGCGGGTAGCCCACCGCCCAGAACGCGACCCCGATCTCCAGCGCGCCGACGACGAGCGGCATCCACCACTGCGCCGGCGCCCGCCCGTCCGCCTCGGCCTCGGCGTGCTGCTCGGAGCGCCGGGCCGCGAACGAGTTGATGATGTCGTACACACCCTTGATCAGGAAGAACCAGGCCACCGTCCGAGCCACCACCTTGAAGGTGGGATCCGGCCAGACCAGCGCCACGATCCCGCCCACCACGAACAGCGCGGCGAGCAGCAGGTGGGACCACCGCCAGTCCCGGGCGGTCGCCCCCGCGGCCAGCACCTCGCTGGCCGCGCCCAGCAGCAGGACGATCCCCAGCACCACCGCGATCCTCTTCAGGGAATGCATGTCGAACTGCGGGATCGCCAGCGCGAACAGGGTGAAAGCCACACCTACGGCGAGAAGTGCGTACCACGGAATACCGGCTGACCGCGACTGCGTCCTTCGGTCCGCAGCCCGTTGATCGATCACAGTTCCCACCCCCGTCTCGTCAGGGTCGTCCCGTCTGGCGGGATCCGTCCCTCACTTCTGGACCACAGGTCAGCACCCTGATTCCCACCGTAGAGCCGACCACGCATGACCACCGGAAATCGTCCCGGCGGACCGCCGGCCGCGGTGCCGGACTATTCAGGTCGGGCGCGGCTCCGGACCCGCGAGCCGCAGGCACGTCACCGACCGTGGGAAATTCCCCGGGAATGACGATGCCTGCGGCCGCCGACGGCGCCACGCCGCACATTGATCGAATCGACGGCCCACGGCTGCGGTGTAGCCTGCCGTCGAGCCGACCCGAAGTCGCTGTGCCCCCGCTCGGAATCACCGGGATTCTCTTCGGAAAGACGTCTGGTCCGGTATGGCCGCCGGCGAGGTGATTCAATCGATGTTGACTATCAGGCCGATGCTGACCGTCAGGCCGATGCTGACCGCGGCGGCGGGCGTCCTGACGAGCCCGCTGACGCCGGACGACTACCGGGCCATGGTGAACCCGCTGTGGTCGCGGCGGCACTTNTCCGGCCGGGTCGAAGAGGTGGTACCGGAGACCCCGGACGCCTCGACCGTCGTCCTGCGGCCCGGTCGCGGCTGGCGGCGACACCTCGCCGGCCAGCACGTCGGCGTCGGCGTGAACATCGATGGCGTGTGGCACTGGCGGACGTTCTCGCTGTCGTCCCCGCCCGGCCGCCCGGACGGGCTCGTCACCATCACCGTGAAGGCCGCTCCCGGCGGGTTCGTGTCCCACCACGTCGTCCACCGGCTGCGTCCCGGCGAGATCGTCCGGCTCGGCCAGCCGACGGGCCAGTTCGTGCTGCCGGCGGACCTGCCGCCCCGGTTGCTGTTCGTGACCGCCGGCAGCGGCATCACCCCGGTGATGTCGATGCTGCGCGGCCTCGCCCTCGCCGGGGACCGGCCGGACGTCTTCCTCGCGCACATCGCGCCCGACGGGCCGGCGGTCATCTTCGGCGACGAACTGCGCCGGATGGCGGCCCGGACCCCCGGCCTCCGCCTGCACGAGCACCACACCCGCTCCCGCCCCGGCCGGCGGGCGCGGCGGCCGACGATGGCGGACCTGGCCGCCACCTGCGCCGATCTGCCGGATCGGCCGGCGTGGGTCTGCGGGCCGCGGGGACTGCTCGACGACGCGGAGGCGTACTGGCGGGCGGCCGGCCTCGCCGACCGGCTGCGGACGGAACGGTTCCAGCCGGTGGCGCGCCCGTCCGCCGGGCCCGGCGGGCGGGTGCGCTTCGTCCGCAGCGGACGGGAAGCGCTCGCCGACGCGGGCACGCCCCTACTGGTGGCGGGCGAGGAGGCGGACGTCGCCATGCCGAGCGGCTGCCGCATGGGCGTCTGCCGCACCTGCCTGGCCCGCCTGGCCAGCGGCCGGATCCGGGACCTGCGCACCGGCGAGGAGCACGGCGACCCGGGCGACGTCATCCAGACCTGCGTGTCCACCGCCGTCGGCGACGTCGAGCTCGACCTGTGAGCCGAACCGGACCTGTGAGCCGAACCGGACCTGTGAGCCGAACCGGACCTGTGAGCCGAACCGGACCTGTGAGCTGAACCGGACCTGTGAGGAGAACGCGGATGCCAGCGCCCACGCATCTCAGTACCCGAGACATCGAGGAGTTCGGCCGGGAGCTCGACCGGCTGCGGGCGGAGGTCATCGCGAGCCGCGGCGAGGGCGACGCCCGCTACATCCGACGGGTGATCGCCCTCCAGCGCAGGCTCGAGGTCGGCGGCCGAGCGGTCATGTTCGCGTCCCTCGTGCCACCGGCGTGGCTGGCCGGTACGACGATGCTCGCCGTCGCCAAGATCCTCGAGAACATGGAGATCGGGCACAACGTCCTGCACGGCCAGTGGGACTGGATGCGTGACCCGGACATCCACTCCACCACCTGGGAATGGGATTTCGCCTCACCCGCCGAGCAGTGGAGGCACTCCCACAACTACGCCCACCACACGTACACGAACGTACTCGGCCGGGATCGGGACCTCGGGTACGGCATGCTGCGGGTCTCCCCCGAGCAGCCCTGGCACCCCGTGTACCTGGCCCAGCCCCTGTACAACCTGGGTCTCGCGGCCGTCTTCGAACACGGGATCGCGATCTACGACGCGGAGATCGACAAGGCGTGGCGGGGCGAGAAGGACTGGGGCGAGACCGCGAGCCAGCTCGGGCAGACGCTGCGCAAGTCCGCCCGCCAGGGGCTCAAGGACTACGTGGCGTTCCCCCTGCTCGGCGGTCCGGCGTTCCTCCCCGTCCTGCTGGGCAACCTCACCGCGAACGTCACCCGCAACGTCTGGGCGCACACCATCATCGTCTGTGGCCACTTCCCGGCGGGCACCCGGACCTTCACCGAGGAGGAGATCGCCGAGGAGAGCCGGGGCGAGTGGTACCTGCGACAGCTCCTCGGCTCCGCCAACATCAGCGGCCCGGCGCTCCTCCATCTCCTGTCCGGCAATCTCAGCCACCAGATCGAGCACCACCTCTTCCCCGACCTGCCCAGCAACCGCTACGCACAGATCGCCCCGCGGGTGCGCGAGCTGTGTGAGCGCTTCGGCCTGCCCTACACCACCGGCTCGCTGCCCCGGCAGACGGCGAGCGTCTGGCGACAGATCACCCGCCTGGCGCTGCCCGGCCCGGTGCGCTCGGCGGCGCGCCGCGGCCGGACCGAGCCCGTCGTCCCCCGCGCCGCCTGAGGGGAGCCGTCCCGCCGACGGCCGACAGCCGACAGCCGGCAGCCGGCAGACGACGGCCGGCATCGAACGCCCTGCTTACCGAGGTTGCCTACCGGGGGCGAGGCCGGCCCGGATGCAGGCGAGGAGCTCCTCGATGTCCACGGGCTTGGTGACGTAGTCGGTGGCCCCGGCGTCGAGGCACTTCTGCCGGTCGTCCGGCATCGCCTTGGCGGTGACGGCGATGATCGGCAGATCGGCGAACTGAGGCATGGCCCGGATGGCGGTGGTGGTGGCGTAGCCGTCCATCTCGGGCATCATCACGTCCATCAGCACGAGGTCGATGCCCGGGTTGGACTGCAGCGCGTCGATGCCCATCCGCCCGTCGGCGGCGTGGATCACCCGCAGCCCGTAGAGGTCGAGGATGCTGGTGATGGCGAAGACGTTGCGCACATCGTCGTCGACCACCAGCACGGTGCGCCCGGCGATCCCGGGGGCGGCAGCCACCTCCCGCGCCAGGGACGGGTCCGGATCGACGGGGACCGCCACCGGCGCCACCGGTGCACTCGCGGTCACCAGGTGGAGCCCCGGCTTCGCCTCGTCCATCGGCGCCGCGCCGTCCACCGGCGATGCCACGTCCACCGGCGGCGGCGCCACGTCCAACGGCGCCCCGTCGGGGAGCGCAGCCCACGGGGAGGGGGGAACGGGGGCCGGGGCCAGCCGTTCGGCGGAGGGTTGGGGGCCGTCGGGCGGTGTCGTCACGGCCGGGGCCATCGGCAGCCGGAGGGTGAAGGTGCTGCCCCGCCCGAACTCGCTGCGAGCCTGGATCTCCCCGCCCAGCAGCGTCGCCACCTCGCGACAGATCGACAGACCGAGGCCGGTGCCGCCGTAGCGGCGGCTGGTGGTGCCGTCGCCCTGCTGGAACGCCCCGAAGATGCGTTCCAGGTTCTCCCCCGCGATCCCGATGCCGGTGTCGGACACCGAGAACAGCACGGACTGCCCCGCTGCCCCCCCGCTGGCGCCGGACGACGTGATGGCCAGGTCGACGCTGCCCTGCTCGGTGAACTTCACCGCGTTGGACAGCAGGTTGCGCAGCACCTGCGCGACCAGGTGACGATCGGTGCGCAGCCGGGCGGGGAGGTCGGGCGCCATTGCGACGGTGAAGCGCAGGCCCTTCTCCGCGGTGATCGGCGAGAAGGTGGCCTGGACGTCGTCGACGATGTCGGCCAGGGCGACCTCCTCGACGTGGATGTCCATCTTCCCGGCCTCGACCTTGGACAGATCGAGGATGTCGTTGATGAGCTGCAGCAGATCCGAACCCGCGGAATGGATGACGTGCGCGTACTCGACCTGCTTCGGTGACAGGTTGCGGGTGGGGTTCTGCGCCAGCAGCCGGGCCAGGATCAGCAGGCTGTTCAGGGGTGTGCGGAGCTCGTGCGACATGTTCGCCAGGAACTCCGACTTGTACTTCGAGGCGAGGGCGAGCTGGCGGGCCCGCTCCTCCAGCTCCTGACGGGCCTGCTCGATCTCGAAGTTCTTGACCTCGATGTCGTGGTTCTGCCGGGCCAGCAGGGTGGCCTTCTCCTCCAGCTCGGCGTTGGAGAGCTGGAGGTCCTCCTGCCGGGACTGCAGTTCCTCGGACCGCGCCCGCAGCTCGGACGCGAGCCGCTGGGACTCGTCCAGCAGGGCGTCGGTGCGGGCGTTCGCGATGATCGTGTTGACGTTGACGCCGATGGTCTCCGTGAGCAGGTTCAGGAAGTCGTGGTGGACCTGCGTGAAGGGGCTGAAGGAGGCGAGCTCGATGACGCCGAGCACCTGGTCCTCGAACAGGATCGGCAGCACGATCAGGGCGACCGGAGCCGACTGCCCGAGGCTCGAGGCGATCTGCAGATAGTCGGCGGGCGTGTTCGCGACGACGATCGTCCGCTTCGTCCGCGCGGCCTGCCCGACGAGGGACTGCCCGAAGTCGAACCGGCGCGGAACGTCCCGGGGAGCCTGGTAGCCGTAGCTCGCGATCAGGTTGAGCGCCGGCCGTTCCACCCCCGACTCGGCGAGCAGGAAGGTGCCGTACTGGGCGTCGACCATCGGCGTCAGCTCGTCGATGACGAGCTGGGCGACGGTCTGCAGGTCGCGATGTCCCTGCATCAGCCCGCCGATGTGGGCGAGGCTGGTCTTCAGCCAGTCCTGTTCCTGGTTCGCGCGGGTCGTCTCGCGCAGCGAGCGGACCATCGCGTTGATGTTGTCCTTGAGCTCGGCGACCTCGCCCTGGGCATCGACGTCGATCGACCTGGTCAGGTCACCGGTGGCGACGGCGCTGGTGACGGCGGCGATGGCCCGGACCTGCCGGGTGAGGTTCCCGGCCAGCTCGTTGACGTTCTCGGTGAGGCGCTTCCAGGTGCCCGAGAGGCCCTCCACCTCGGCCTGGCCGCCGAGGATGCCGTCCGTGCCCACCTCGCGGGCCACCCGCGTCACCTCGGCCGCGAACGAGGACAACTGGTCGACCATCGTGTTGATGGTCGTCTTCAGCTCGAGGATCTCCCCGCGGGCGTCGACGTCGATCTTGCGGGTCAGATCGCCCCGGGCGACCGCCGTCGTGACCTGGGCGATGTTGCGGACCTGGCTGGTCAGGTTGTTCGCCATGAAGTTGACGTTGTCGGTGAGGTCCTTCCAGGTGCCGGACACCCCCTTCACGCTCGCCTGACCGCCCAGGCGGCCGTCCGTACCGACCTCGCGGGCCACCCGCGTCACCTCGTCGGCGAAGGCGCCGAGCGTGTCGACCATCGTGTTGATCGTGGACGCCAGGGCGGCGACCTCGCCCTTCGCCTCCACCGTGATCTTCTGGGACAGGTCGCCGCGGGCGACGCCGGTGGCGACCTGCGCGATGGACCGGACCTGCGCCGTCAGGTTCGAGGCCATCACGTTGACGTTGTCGGTGAGGTCCTTCCAGGTTCCCGACACGCCGCGGACGTTGGCCTGACCGCCGAGGTTGCCCTGGGTACCGACCTCCCGGGCCACCCGCGTCACCTCGTCGGCGAACCCCGAGAGCTGATCGACCATCGTGTTGATNGTNNNCTTGAGCTCNAGGATCTCNCCNCGGGCGTCNACNNNGATCTTCTGCGACAGGTCNCCNNNNGCNACCGCCGTNGNNACCTGNGCGATCGACCGGACCTGGNNGGTNAGGTTGCCGGCCATGACGTTCACCGACTCGGTGAGGTCACGCCACGTACCCGAGACGCCCTTGACGTCCGCCTGCCCACCGAGCCGCCCGTCGGTACCGACCTCCCGGGCCACCCGGGTCACCTCGTCGGCGAACCCCGAGAGCTGATCGACCATCGTGTTGAT
>NZ_JYFN01000046.1 GCF_000948395.1 Frankia torreyi
CGGGGCAGGGGCTGGGGCGACTGAAAGCGGCTGAAGCGGCTGGAGACGGCTGGGGGCGGTCGGGGCGGCTGAAGCGGCTGGGGGTGGTCAGTCGCCGTGAGCGAGGGCGACGAGGTCGTCGTCCCAGGCGTGGTCCACGGCGGCCAGGTCGACGTCCTCGGCCGGGCGGGCGTACCCGGAGCGCTTGTGGAAGTGCGCGAGCAGACGCGGGTCGACCTCGTGCTCGCCGAGCACCTCCTCGGGCCGCGGGCCGATGCGGGCGGCCGCGCGGGCCAGCGCCGCCCGGTCGAGACCGAAGACGTCGACGGCGTTCTCGCCGAGGATCGCCCGGGCCTCCCCCTCGGGCACGCCGGCGAAGGCGGCGCGGATCCAGTCGCGGGTGTTGGGCCAGGTCCCCTCCGGATGCGGGAAGTCCACGCCGAACAGCAGCCGCCCCACGCCGATCTCGTGCCGCATCTCGATCTCGGCGCGGTGGGGCGAGGAGGGAATCGCCACGCAGTGCAGCCGGAAGTACTCGCTCGGCGTCCGCTTCAGGGCGCCGCCCAGGCGGGCGGCGCGTTCGTCGAGGCGCCGCAGGGTCGCCGGCAGCCAGTCGGCCCGCACCTCGGTCAGGGCCAGGCGCAGGTCCGGGAAGCGGTCGAACACCCCACCCAGCATGAGCTGCCACATGGCCCGCCGCGGCCCCAGGTCGAGCTGCAGGGGCGAGTCGGCGCGGGCGTCCATCTGCTCCCGCAGCCGCTGCTGCAGGTTCAGGTCGATCTCGCCGGTCCCGCCCATCGCCTCGTGCACCTGCCGCAGGAACGCCTGGAACTGGCCCTGGACCCCGCCCCAGCCGGCGTGCACGGTCACCACCAGCCCGAGGCGGGCGCAGGCCGCCCAGAACGGGTCGTAGTACGGGTCGTGCAGCGGCGGCAGCGCGGGGTCGGCGACCATGCCGGGCAACAGGACACCGACGAATCCGTGCTCGGCCACCCAGGCCAGCTCGGCGACGGTCGCCGCCAGGTCCAGGCACGGCCCCGCCTCCGCGATGCCGTAGAACCGGCCGGGCGCGGTGGTCATCGCGTCCGCCAGCCAGCGGTGGTAGGCCCGGGTGCCGGCCGCGCGCAGCCGCGGCGGGNAGGGGNTGTTCACGACGCCGAAGAACGGCAGCGTGCACATCTGGTGGCCCGACAGCAGCAGCTCGCCGGCGATGCCCTCGGCGTCGAGCTCACGTACCCGCCGGTCCAGGTCGAACGCGCCGAGCTCGCCGCCGGTGCGGATCGCCTGCCGGCCGTCGATCACCTCGAGGGTCTCGTCGGACGAGCCGCCGGCGGTGATCACGACGGCCAGCCACTCGTCGTTCTCCGCCGTCAGGCGGTCGAGATCGCCGAGGAACTCCGGCTCGATGTAGTCGCGGTAGGCCTGCGGGGGAGCTCCGGTGTGACCGTCGGCGGAGACGAGGACCAATCGCTGTCCCATGTGACTCACCTCATAGATCGAGTCCGCTCACCCTGCCCTCACCCCGCCGCGCTGTCAACAGTGTTCACCTCACCAAAGTGCCAGGCCCGCCGCCGGACGAGGGCTCAGTCGGTCGCCAGCTCGGCGCTCGACAGGTAGGTCCGCTCGATCTCGCCGATGCGGCCGCGCAGCTCACGGGCCTCGCCCTCCAGCACCACCCGCCCATGGCTGAGCACGTACGCGCGGTCCGCGACCTCGAGGGCGTCCCGGACATGCTGCTCGACCAGGAGCACCGCGCCGCCCCGGTCCGCCGCCGCGCGCACGGCCAGCAGCAGGCGCTCGAGGACCAGCGGCGCGAGCCCGAGCGAAAGCTCGTCGGCGAGCAGCACCCGGGGGTCGGCCGCGAGCGCGCGCGCCAGGGTGAGCATCTGCTGCTCGCCGCCGGAGAGCAGGGCCGCCCGGCGGGGCAGCAGCGGCGCCAGCTCCGGGAACAGCTCCAGGCACCGATCGCGCTCGCCCCCGCCCAGGCGCAGGTTGTCGGCCGCGGACAGCTCCATGAACACCGACCGTTCCTCGGTGATGTAGCGCAACCCGCCGCGGGCGCGCCGGTGCAGCGGCGCGGTCGTGCGGCGCCCGTCGAGCAGCACCTCCCCGCGCAGCGGCCGCAGCTCCCCCGCCAGCGCCCGGACCGTGGTCGTCTTGCCCGCGCCGTTGACCCCGAGCAGCGCCACGACCTCCCCGGGCCGCAGGACCAGATTCAGGTCGTGCACCACCGGGGTGGACCCGTAGCCGACCGACAGGTCGCGGGTTTCCAACCGCGGCGGCGAGGGGCGTTCGGACGATAAGCCGACGTTGCCGTTGGGCTGGGGAGCCGGGATACCCGAAGTGGTCGTCATGCGAGGACGGTACCGCCCGGATGGCTGATGTCCATGGCCCTTCCGGAGGTCGCACCGCGCTTTCCTGAGGCACTCGTCGGTGCCCGTCCGACCCGCCTACCCGAGCAGGTGAACGTCGTTGACTTGGCGGTCGCCGCGGACGTACGCTGCGCCCGCACCGGTCGCCCGGCGACGGCTGCGGCCGGCATTCCCAGTGCCCCACCAAACGCGTGGAGGATGACTGCTGTCATGGACGTGGACGGAAAGATCGAGGTAGCCTCCTACATTCCCGCAGACTCATTCTTCGGCTCGCCCTACATCGACTCGGACGTCTGGCGCGAGAGCCCCTTACCCCATCGCCACGTGCACGGTGGTTTTCAGGACACCGACACCCGCTTCACCTTCTACTTCCCCACCGAGGACTCCTACGACGGCCGCCTGTTCCACCCGCTCGAGGGGGCCCACGCGGGCCACGAGGACGCCTTCGGCGGCCCGATGGGCGACGTGATCGGCGGGCTGGTCCTCATCTCCCGGCTCGGCGGCTACATGGTCGAGTCGAACTCCGGCCACATCGGCGACGACATCGACCCCCGCGGCGGCGACGACCCCACCCTCTACGGCCACCGCGCCAGCGTCGAGACCGCCCGGTTCTCCAAGCACGTCGCCGCCCAGATCTACGGCGCCCCGCCCCACCACGCCTACGTCTGGGGCGGCAGCGGCGGCGGGCGGCGCTCGCCGCTGTGCCTGGAGTACGGCACCGGCGTCTACGACGGCGCGCTGCCGTTCATGGGCGGCGGCGAGATCGCCGCGCACGGCGTCACCACGCTCATGAAGGGCGCGCAGGTGATGGCCTTCGCGTCCATGTTCAACGTGCAGCGCCTGCTGCGCCGCCAGGCCGCCGGGGTCGTCGACGCGATGCGGCCGGGCGGCAGCGGCGACCCCTACGCCGGGCTGACCACGCACCAGCGCGAGGAGCTCGCCAACCTCTACCAGCTCGGCTACCCCCGCGGCGACGAGTTCATGATCTTCTCGCCGATGGGGCAGATCTGGCTGTGGTCGTCCATCGCCGACCGGCTCGCCAGCGAGGACGCCGACTACTTCACGTCCTTCTGGACGAAGCCCGGCTACGTCGGCCACGACGCGCCGGACGCCGTCGCCGACGACCTCCTCGACGTGACCACGACGGTGAGCCGGGTCGTCACCGGAGGCGAGCTGCTGACCGACCCCGCCTACGCCGGACCGGAATACGGCGGTCTGCGGGTGATGGCGTCGCTGATGAGCGCGGGGCCCGATCTGCCCATGGCGATCGAGGTCGAGGGTCTCGGCGACGGCTACCGCCTCGGCGCGGGCCTGCAACTGCTCAGCGGAAAGGCCAAGGGGCGCCAGCTCTACTGCATGGGCCACGCCGGCGACCTGCTCAGCGCCGACGGCGTCGCCGAGGCCAACCTGCTACGCTTCCGCGACGTCGAGGTCGGCGACGAGATCCACGTGGACAACCGCCGGTTCCTGGCGTTCTGCTACTACTACCGCCACCACCTGATGGACGAGCCGGCGTTCGACTTCCTGCGCCCCGACGGCCGCCCGATCTACCCGCAGAACCGGGTGCCCACGATGTCGCCGCTGATGGGCGTGGCCTACTCGGGCCAGTACGAGGGGAAGCTGCTGTGGGTGCACCACACCCACGACGCCTCGCTGTGGCCGCCGCAGGGGCTGGTCTACGAGGCGGCGGTGCGCGCCGTGCGGGGCCCCGAGGCGGCCGGCGAGCGGTTCCGCCTGCGCTGGACCGAGAACGCCGAGCACATCCCGCCGGCGTACCTGCCCTCGGCGCCCGACCGGGCCACCTCGACCTGGCTCATCGACTACCTGCCCGTCATCGAGCAGAGCCTGCTCGACCTGGTCGCCTGGGTGGAGCAGGGGGTCGAGCCGGCCGGATCGCACTACGAGTTCCGCGACGGGCGGGTCGTGCTGCCGGCGAGGGCGGCCGAGCGCGGCGGCATCCAGCCGGTGGTCTCGGCGACGGTGGACGGCGGCGAGCGGGCCGAGGTGCCGGCCGGCACGGCGGTGACCCTGCGGGTGGACGCCGAGGTGCCGCCGGGGGCCGGCACGATCGTCGCGGTCGAGTGGGACCTCGACGGCTCGGGTTCGTTCGCCGACCCGGCCGACGTCGTCGGCACCCCCACGGCCGTGAGTCTGACCAGGACGCACACCTACCCGACGCCGGGCACCCGGTTCGCGACCGCCCGGGTGTGGTCGCACCGCGACGGCGACCGCGACGCCGTGCACCGCCGCATTCCGAACGTCGCCTCCGTGCGGATCGTCGTGACCTGACCCGCATCACCCCAGCCCGCCGCGGGGCCGGCTGCGCACCGGCGCGCAGCCGGCCCCGTGACGCGCCCGTGAGGGCTGCCTCAGCGGCCGCCGAAGTCCGCCCGGACGGCGGTGGTGATCTCGGAGTAGCGCCCCAGGCTCACCGCGTCGGCGCCGCCGTCGACCGGCAGGATCACCCCGTTGACGAACCGGGACAGGTCGCTGGCCAGGAACACCACGGCTGCGGCGATGTCCTCGGGCTGCCCGACCCGGCCGGCCGGCTGCTCGTCGCGCAGCGCCTCGGCGAGGTGTTCCATGAAGGCTGGCCGGCGGTCCCGGGCGATGCCCATGCCCATCACGGGCGTCATCGTGATGCCGGGGCAGATCGCGTTGGAGCGGATGCCGTGCCGGCCGAGCTCGGCTGCGGCATGGCGCACCACGCCGATGACGGCATGCTTGCCGATCGTGTAGCTCGGCTGGCCCAGGCCCCCACGCAGCCCCGAACCGCTGCTCGTGGTGATGATCGAGCCGCCACGGCCCTGCTCGATGAACACGCGGGCGGCGTGGCGGTGCCCGGAGACGGCCGAGCCGACGATGAGGCGCAGCGACCGGTCGAGCCCGTCCGGCTCGAGGTCGACGAACCCGGCCTGATCGCCGGCGCCGCTGGCGTTGTTGAACATGATGTCCAGGCCGCCGAAGTGCCGCACCGCGGTGTCGACCAGGTTGGCGACCTGATCGTCGTCGGAGACGTCCGCGTGGACGTAGAGCGCGGCGTCGCCGAGCCGCTCGGCGGCGGCCCGGCCGCGCTCGTCCTGGATGTCGCCGATGACCACGTGCGCGCCCTCGGCGACGAACGCCTCGACGCTGGCCAGGCCGATGCCACTGCTACCGCCGGTCACGATCGCCGTCTTGCCCACCAGGTTGTCCGGCATCGCCGTCTCCTTCCGGTCCGTACTGGCCAGGGGCGTCGCAATCCTTCTCGCGCGCCGCGACCGGCCGTTACCGCGGAATGTTCGTGGTCGGTTCAGCGCAGCAGGACCTGGCCACCGTCGAGCATGAGCGTCGCCCCGGTCAGGTACTGCATGTCGTCGCTGACCAGGCCGACGATCGCTCGGCCGATGTCGGCGTAGGGGTCGCCGAGCCGACGCAGCGGAGTCTGGCGGCGCTGCAGCTCCCAGCGCTCGGGGCTCTGCTTCATGTACTCCTCAGCCGCCGGCGACCAGGCGGCCGGGCAGACCTGGTTCACCCGGATCCCGTAGCGGCCCCACTCGATGGCGGTGACCTTCGTCAGGCCGCCGATGGCCTCCTTCGCCATCGCGTATCCGAGCAGGCCGGGCGCGCCGCGCACCCCGATCCCGGACCCGAAGTTGACGACGGCGCCGTGGCCGGAGTCCCGCAACGCCGCGAAGCAGGCCTGCATCATGTGCACGCTGCCCAGCGGGCCGGTCTCGAAGGATTCGAGGAGCTGGGCATCGGTGGCGTCGACCGTGGGGATGCGGACGGTGTTGTTCCCGCCCTGGGCGTTGTTGATGAGGATGTCGACCCCGCCGAACGCGGCCAGCGTCGCCGCGACCGCGGCCTGCGCGTCGGCCCGGTCGGCCACGTCGCAGCGCACCGCCAGCACCCGGGCACCCTTGCCCGACAGCTCCTCGGCCGCCGCGACCACCTTCGACTCGGTGCGGCCGAGCAGGGCCACCGCGGCGCCCTCGTCGGCCAGCGCCTCGGCGATCCCCCGGCCCAAGCCCTGGCCCGCACCGGTGACGACGGCGACCCGCCCGGCAAGCCGGCCGGCCTGGCCCAGACCAGGGGCCGCCGTGGACCACTCGGATGCCGTGGATGGAACGGATGCCGTGGATGGAACGGATGCAGCGATGGGCTCGGCCATCCCCGTCAGGCCCCCGCCGCCGCGCAGCGGGCTAACGGTGCGGAATCGACGTTCCCGGACAGCTCGCTCGCGCCCATCAGACAGCTCCGTCCTCTGTTGCCCTCGGGCCAGCCCAGCCCAGCCCCGCGCCGACGCCCACGGCCCCGCCCGGTACCCGCGGCCCGCGTGCGGGTACCGGGCAGCGTTTCAGAGTGGCCTCGACCACGTCAACCGGTCGCTACCGGACTCGGTGAACAGTGTTGACACGCCTTCGGTCGGCGCCTAATTTCCGGTGCATCGAGCTACCTCACTCGCGCCCGGGAACGGGCCCACGCGAGAAAGGACCGATCATGCCGGATATCGTCATCGAAACGTCGAGCGGCCGGATTCGCGGCACGACGACACCAGCGGGCGTGCACGTTTTCAAGGGAATTCCGTACGGCGGATCCGTCGCCGGCGCGAACCGGTTCCAACCGGCCCGCCCGCCCGAGCCGTGGACGGGCGTTCGCGACGCTTTATCCTACGGTCCGACCGCGCCGCAGGCACGCCCGGCCGAGGCGGGCGGCGGCGGCGCGGCCGATCCCGCCGCGACCGCACGGATGGCGCCGTTCCTGACGTTCCTGCACGGCCTGGCCGGGGACGAACCGGCCCAGGACGAGGACTGCCTGGTGCTCAACGTCTGGACCGGCGGCGTCGACCAGCAGCGCGCCCGCGCCGTGCTCGTGTGGCTGCACGGCGGCGCCTTCAGCACGGGCTCGGGCTCCTGGCCGCTCTACGACGGCACCGCCCTGGCCGCCCGGGGCGACGCCGTGGTCGTCACGATCAACCACCGGCTGGGGCCGCTCGGCTTCCTGCACCTCGGCGAGCTGGCCGGGGACCGCTACCGCGACGCGGGCAACGCCGGCATGCTCGACATCGTGCTCGCCCTGCGGTGGGTGCGCGAGAACATCGCCGGCTTCGGTGGCGACCCGAACCGGGTACTGGTGTTCGGCGACTCGGGCGGCGCGTCGAAGACCTCCATCCTGCTGGGCATGCCGGCGGCGAAGGGTCTGTTCCACCGGGCGGCGGTGATGAGCGGCCCGCTGATCCGCTCCTGCCCGGCGGACGTGGCGACCGCGAACGCCGAGGAGCTGCTCGGCCGGCTCGGGATCGCCCCCGCCGACGTGGCGAAGCTGCACGACGTGCCGGCCGAGCTGCTGATCAAGGAGGCGGAGTCGATCGGGGTACCGATCGACTCCGGGCTCGCCGGGGCCGCCGGCAGCGAGCAGTTCATGCCCTTCCAGGCGGTTGTCGACGGCCACGTCCTGCCCGCCCACCCGATGGATCCGCAGGCCTCGCCGCTGGGCGCCGACGTCCCCGTCCTCGTCGGGTCGACCCGGGACGACATGAAGATGATCATGTTGGGGATGCCGTGGTTCGGCTCCCTCGACGACGCCGGCCTGGCCACGCTGGCCGGCGGCATGTTCGGCGCCGCGGGGCCGGAGTTCGTGCGCGCCTACCGGGCGGAGCGGCCGGACGCGACGCCGAGCGAGCTGGCGTGTGCCTTCGTGACCGACCGGGTGATGTGGTGGGGCGGGATCGACTGGGCCCAACGGAAGATCGCCGCGGCCGGCGCCCCCGTTTACGTCTACCGTTTCGATTTCGCCACACCCGCCCTCGGCGGGATTCTCGGGGCCACCCACGGCGGTGAAATCCCGTTCGTGTTCGACAACTACCCGCTCACCCCGATGGCCGGTGAGCGGCCCGAGAACGCGAATGTGGCCCGCGCGATCAGCGAGGCGTTCGTGCGTTTCGCCCAGGAGGGCGTTCCGGACCACCCCGGGCTGCCCACCTGGTCGCCATACACGCTCGACGGGCGCGCCACCATGATCTTCGACGCCGTGTCCCGGGTGGACGACGATCCCCGCCGGGCGATCCGCGAGCTCCACGCCCGGGTGTCCGCGGGCTAGCTCGCCCGAGCGCCGGCGCATCCGCCCGGATACGGTCCGGAAATGGACGACGCGGTCGAGGTGGATGACACGGTGGGGTCGGACCAGACGGGCAGGGCGGACTACGCGGCGGGGGCGCACGGCGCGGCGGGGGCGGGCGACCCTGGGCCGATCGTCGCGACCTCGGCGGGACGCCTGCGCGGCCGGCGTGTCGACGCGGGTGTGCTGGCCTTTCTCGGCATCCCGTACGGCGCGCCGACCGGCGGCGAGCGCCGGTTCCGGCCGCCGGCGCCCATGCGGCCGTGGACCGGCGTCCGCGACGCGCTGGCCGTCGGCCCCTCCAGCCCCCAGCCCACGGTGCCCGCGGCGGCGGCCGGGGCGTTGGCGGTCTTCGGCGGCATCCCCGAGCCCTCGATGTCCGAGGACTGCCTGGTGCTGAACGTGTGGACCCCGGCGGCCGACGGCGCCCGCCGGCCGGTGATCGTCTACTTCCACGGCGGGGGGCACGCGACCGGTTCGGCGTCCTGGCCCGTCTATGACGGCGCGGCCCTCGCCCGCCGGGACGCCGTCGTGGTCACGGTCAACCACCGGCTCGGCATCCTGGGCTACCTGTACCTGGCCGACCTGCTGGGCGAACAGTTCGCGGCATCGGGTGCCGCCGGAGCACTCGACCTGGTGCAGGCGCTGGAGTGGGTCCGGAACAACATCGCGGCTTTCGGTGGGGATCCCGGCAACGTCACGATCTCCGGCGAGTCCGGGGGCGGCTCCAAGGTCGCGACCCTGCTGGCGATGCCGTCCGCCCACGGCCTGTTCCACCGTGCCGTGATCATGAGTGGGTGGTTCGGCCTGCGGGGCACCGACCCCGCCCACGCCCGGTCCGTCACCGCGCGGGCGCTCGACCTGCTGGGCCTGCGTCCCGACCAGGCCGCGCAGGTGCTGACGCTGCCGGCGCAGCGGCTGGTGGACGCCGCCGCCGCGATGGGCGGCATCGACAACGGCCTCTACCCCGTCCCCGACGGGAAGATCATCACTGCTCAGCCGCTCGCGGCGGTCCGTGCGGGCCTGGCCCCCGACGTCCCGCTGCTCATCGGGACGACCCGCGACGAGTACAGCATGTTCCTGCCGTTGGCCACGATGGGCCGCCCCGGTCCCCGGGCGGAGGCGGAGCTCGCCCACCTGGTCAACGCCTTCGGATCCGACATCGTCAGGGTGGTCGAGGCCTACCAGTCCGCCCGGCCGGAGCTGAGCGCGGACCGAGTGCGGGTGGCGGTGGCGACGGACGGTCACGTGCGGCTGCCCGCCATCCGGCTGGCGCAGGCCCGTCTGGCCGCGGGTCGGGCGGCGGTGTACATGTACCGGTTCGACTGGGAGACCCCGCTCGACCCGTCGCTGCGGGCGTCGCACGGTCTCGACGTCCCGTTCTTCTTCGACACGGTGGACACCGCCACGGCCGCCGCCCTCGGCGCGGACGCCGAGGACTCCGACGGCCGCCGCGCGCTCGCGGCGCGGATGGGCGACGCCTGGGTCGCCTTCGCCCGCGACGGCCGGCCCGCCGCCGGGCCGGACCTCCCCTGGCCGCCGTACTCCCTGCCCGAACGCGCCACCATGTTGTTCGACGTCCCCACGCGCATCGAGGACGACCCCGCCGGCGCCGAACGCGCCGCGTGGGACCGCCTCGGCTGAGAGCGAGACCCCATCCTCGGATGGCCGAACCGCCCATCCCCACTGGCGCTGGGGGATGGGCGGTTCGGCGGTCGGCGGTGCTCAGGTGCGGCGGGCGCCCATCAACGCGACGGGTTCACCGGGAACACCTCGCACTGGGGAGCGCAGGCACAACGGGATCGCCTCGCGTGCTCCTTCGGTGCGGCGGGCATGGCACCTCGGGACGATCAGGATGGCAGAGAAACCTTCATGATCGCCTGGGGGTCGTACCCGTCTTGTTTCGGGGTCCAATCCGCAACCCACCACGACCCAGTCTCACCAGAAACCCCCGGCACGGCCCATGAGCCGCTACCCAGCAAGCTTGCCGGGACCCTGAACAAACCCTGGACGGGGTCATCCGCGCCGACGGCTCAGGGCCTACGGGATGGATCCAGACGAGCCAGGCTGCGTCCGCGTTCCAGCCCTCACAATTTCTCATCAATTCGTTGCCTTCGTTGGCATACAGGCTGTTATGCTCAGCGACTCCGGACGGTACTCATCCGACTACACCCCTCCATGGTCGGGCAACCCCCGTAGGGTCGCCCGAACTTTACCGGCGGTTCATCCGGACATGTCCATGTGCGGTCTGCCTGACAGTAGATGTTGTTCGTGTCCTGCTGCCTGTCCGATGGGTCGGAGGGTCATGCTCGCTGAAAAGGATTTCGCAGCCTTCGTCGCCCGCCATGCGGGAGTCGACGCCGAACAGGCTGATTCCGGCGCCCGCCTCGGCGCGGACCTGGGACTCGACTCGTTCGCGCTGCTCGAGCTGCACGCCGCGATATCCGGGCTGGGCGTCGACCTGTCGGAACGGGCCTGGTTGCGCATCGGTACGGTCGGCGAGCTCTATGACCAGTGCCTAGCCGGATCGCACCGGCCCGAGCCGGTGACACCCGAGACGCAACCCCCGTTCCCCGATATGTTGGCGCCGTCGACCGCATCGCGGATACGCTTCCCGAACGGGCCGTTCACCGTGCAGTCACCGGACACGGGTTCCGGAGCCCCAAATGGTGGAGAGGTCACGGACCCGGCCGGTTTGCGCATTGATCAGCGCGTTCCGCCGCCGACCGCCGCGATGCAGGGCGGCCGGGGCCTCGCGGACCCGACGCCGCCTCGGCCGCCGCAGCGTAGCGGACGGTACTTCAGGCTCGCGCCGCTTCTCCCAGCGTCAACCCCGTTCCTCTACGAACTCGCGATCTCGCCGGAGACCGGGTTCCGGTGGCGGTATCGAGGTTCGGTCCCCAGCTACGCACAGTTCGAGCAGGAACTTTGGCAAGGAATGCTCTCCCAGTTCCTGGTGGAGTCAGTTGAGACTGGCGAACCTGTCGGCAATGTAATTTGCTACAACCCGGACTTTGCACTTGGACACGCCTACGTGGGCGCCGCGGTCAGCGGCCGCTACACAGGATCAGGAATAGCGATCGAGCCGGTCCGTTTGTTCATCCGATACGTCTTCGATGTCTGGCCTTTTCGTAAACTTTACTTTGAGCTCCCGGAATTTAACCTGCCACAGTTCGCAAGCGCTCTGGGAAACGGGCTGCGGACGGAGGGCAGATTGGTCGATCATGAGTACTACCAAGGCCGTTACTGGGATCGGCTGATCCTCGCCGTGTACCGGGACCGGGCCGGCTCACGGTAGGCCGGCCGGCAAAGAACCCTCGCAAACGACCCCCGGCCGGATCTCCGGCTGGCCCGGCGGATCGGGACGATAGTTGACATATCTAATCGAGGCGATCGAACGAGCCGCCAACCAGTCCGGCTCGGTGACGTTTCTCGACGGCACGGATGTGCAGCGGGTCGAATGGTCGAAGTTGTACGACGACGCCCTACGACTGTCCGCAGCGCTGCAGGAGATCGGCGCCGGCTCAGGCCATCCCCTGGGCATTCTGGCGCCGACGTCGCGGCCCGCGGTCGTGGCTGCCCTCGCAGGCTGGCTTGCCGGCACCAGTGTCACCTTTCTGCCGTCGCCGGCCCGTGCCACGACCCCGGCCGGCTACCTTGCGGCTACCCGCGCCCGGCTGGACTACCTCGGCGAGCCAGTTGTCCTCGTCGGCGACCCGTGGACCGGCGCAATCGATGGGCTGACCCGCCCCGGACGCGTTGTTACCGACCTGCCCGGGGTGCTGTCCACAGCGCTGGCCGGACCCGAACCCATCACCATGGTCCCCGCCGGCTCCGACGACGACCCGGCTATCCTCCAACTGACGAGCGGGACGACCGGCGCCGCGAAGATTGTGCAGATCAGCTATGCAAATCTTGCCGCCAACATCGACGCGATCAAGCGGGCCACCGGGCACGAGTCCATCCATGGCCGAATGCTGTCCTGGCTGCCGCTATCCCACGACATGGGGCTGGTTGGGAGCCTTCTGATGCCTCTGACCTGCGGACGATGTGACGTCATTCTGTCCAGCCCGGCCGACTTCCTGGCCAGACCCGCCGAGTGGATGCGACGGGTGGACCGCCATCGGGCCACCGCGACCGTCGGTCCAAACGCCGCATACGCTCTCGCAGCCCGCTTGCTCGCCACCGGCCCCACACTCGACCTGTCGTCACTGCGCTGCGCGCTGTCCGGTGGGGAACTCATAGACCCCGACGTTGTGGACGCCTTCACCGCGGCAGGGAGCAGACACGGACTCGACCCCGCGACGTTCGTACCCGCCTATGGGATGGCCGAGGCGACGGTCGCCGTGGCAATCTCTCCTGTTGGCCACGGACTGCGCTGCGACGTGGTGGGCGCGGAGGATCTCGAACGGCACGGAATAGCGGTACCGATGCCTGATGGCGCCGCACCGGGAGCCCCCGCCAGGCCGGGGATCAGCGTCAGCAACGAGGGCAGGACGCCGCCGCCGGCCGGCCGCGTCCGACGCATACCTCTGCTCGGCAGTCCGGTCCAAGGGCTCGAAGCAAGGATTGTCGATCAAACGACCGGTCGCCCGATACCCGAACGCCAGGTCGGCGAAATTCAAGTCCGTGGGACTTCGGTGACGGCCGGCTACCGTGGTGACGCCGAGACGACCTCGGCGCGATTCCTCCCCGAGGGTTGGCTCCGCACCGGAGATCTGGGTTACCAGGCCGGCGGCGAACTCGCGGTCACGGGCCGCATGAAGGACGTTGTCATCCTCGCTGGACGCAACATCTACCCGGACGAAGTCGAGCGAGCGGCAGCCCGGGTGCCGGGAGTGCGGCCGGGCAACGCGGTCGCCTTCGGCTTCGCGCGCCGGGGGCCGTTGGGAGACGGCGAAGGTCTCGCCATTGCAGTCGAAAGCCGAACGGACGATCCCGAACGCGTTCGCACCTTGGTTCTCGATGAGGTCCAGGCCGCGCTGGGAATTATGCCACACGCGGTGGTCGTCCTCTCGCCAGGATCCATCCCGAAAACCCCGTCTGGCAAACTGCAACGGGCCGAGGCCGCGCGGAGGTTCACGCCTCGATGATCCCTCCCGTACCCGCCCACGATGGGGACCGTCCAGGCGACCTCCCCGACCTGACCAGGACTCCCCGGTCCGGGGTCGATCTCGTCGGCACCCTACTTTCGGCCTGGACTGAAACAAATCCGCTACGCCGGGAAGCGGCGCTGACGGCCAGCTGCACCCCGGACGTACGCTATACCAACCCGATCGGACAGGCGCAGGGCAGACCTGCGGTCGCCGAGCTCCTCGGCCGGATCGCCCGCAGTTACCCGACCCTGCGGCCAGTTCGGATCAGTGCGATCGATCTCCATCACGGTTACGGACGTTTCGAGTGGGCCATGTGTCTTCCCAACGGCCATCGCGTGCTTGAGGGACTCGACGTGATCACCCTCTCGGCAGATGAAAGCCGCATTGCCGAGGTCGTGGCGTTCTTCGGCCCGACCGACCGCACCACCACCTATACCTACGGCGCGTCAGCTCACGGCGAACCATGACGCGCCGACGCGCATCACATTGCGCTTCCTTTCACTTCACACTTCACGTATTCACAAACATTCCGAAGGAGAAAGATGCGTAGCTTCCCGAGCCCCTCGCGCCGCGCGGTGGGGACAGTCGGCGCGCTCGGTGTGAGGATCGGCACCGCGCTGGGCGCCGCGCCCGTCCAGGCCGCCCAGCCCGCCCCTCCTCCCGTCGGCTTCGATCTGCGGGCTGCCGGTACCCACTCCTACCGGGCGGGAGGTCCGGTCGCGGGCACAACCGCATCGGGCACAACCGCATCGGGCACAACCGCATCAGGCGCAACCGCATCAGGCGCATCCACCCAGGCGATCGAATGGACCTGCACCATCTACCCCAGCGATCCGACCTATGCCGGTGGAACGATCTACGGATACGGCGAACAGAAGTGCTCCGGCCCGATCGCGGCCCAGGGCATCACCGTCTATGTCAAGCACTGGAACGATTCCAGCAATGTCTGGGAACGAGTGGGCCTGGTCGGCACCGCACGTGGCGGTGTCGGAGTGATCAGCGCCGAGGCGAGCCGGCTGTGCATCGGGTCAAGCAGCCCCCAGCAGTGGCGCACCGAGGTCGCAGGCTTCGGTTCCGGTGATTCTGGAAGCTCCTCGGCCACGGACTACTCGAACACCGTCAGCATCTACTGCCGTTGACCGACAAAGCGCAAACAGGCGCCGGCCGGGCTCCGGCGTTCCCCGACCCCCAGGTCATTCCCGGTGGCATCCACGTCTATGAGCGGCTGATCGAGACGCTGGATCTTGTGGTCGTGCTGCATGGGGTGCAGGCGCAGGCAGCCGGGTTCATGGCCGGGTTCTTCGCGGTGGGTCCGGCAATCACCCGGTTCCTGAGCGCCGACGAGGAGCCCGCAGCGCGAGCGGGGCGGGAAGACGCCACGCCGGGTGCTCCGGTCTGGTCCACCCGCGGACCGGCGGCCGTTCTGGTGCAATGCGCGCTTCGGCCAACAGAGCCGGATCTCACTCTCGATCTGTCGCCCTTCAGTGGCATCTACACCACAGACCGGCGAAGATCGCACGGTTGGGTCTGGGCCGCGCCAATTCCGCGCTCCGGCGATGTACTCTGCACCGTTCGCGCCGCCGGGCAGACCGGCCGGACCGTCCTCGACGGTTCGGCGCTGCGCACTGCGGCTCGGGCGGCACGCCGGATTCGGGGAACCGGCGAAGCCGATGGAGAGGGTCGGCGATGAGCGAGTCACCGGGCAAGCTGCCAGCGGTGCCGGTCCCGATCGGCGTCGACTGCTACGCGGTTCTTCTGGAGACCGCACGGCTCGCGGTCGTGGTCGACGGGGTACTCGCCGACCACGACGGCGTCGAAATTCACCTGACCGCGGTGGGAGCGGACCTGCTGTTCGCCACGACCTCGGAGCACACGCGGCCAGAGGGCGACGCGTTGCTGAAGCTGTCCCGATGGATGCGGCAGGAGACAAGCAGCGGGCCCCCCGAGCCGGAGGTGACCCTCGACATCACCAGCCCGGCCATGCCCGGACCACCCTCGGCGACAGTCACCCGGTCCGGGTCCTGGCTCGGGCGCGCATATGCGGTACTGCGGGTGGAACCGATACCCGCCCGTGGGGACCTCCACTGCGCCGCGCCGCGGATGCGGCGCAGTCCTTCACCCGGCGTGGCCGGGACCCCGCCGGCGGCAGCTGACTGCCACCCGGCTTCCGTCCGGCGGGATCACAGGTCGCCCGCGCCGACCGCCCATCCCCACGCGCCGGGGATGGGCGGTCGGCGGTCTGCGGCGGTCAGGTGCAGTCGGCAACCGTCACGCGGGAACGACCGTCACTCGGGCACGGTGGATGACGCCGCCGCCGCCACGAGCGGCTTCGCGTCGGCCGGCAGGATGAAGCCGGCGTTCACGGCGCTGGTCGTAGCCTTCGTCCAGGCGGCGACGAAGGCGCCGTGCGACGGGTACAGGGCGTGCAGCTGCGCCGGGGTGAACGGGACGGTGGTGCCGAACAGGGCGCAGAACGGGGAGGAACCGGTGTCCTGACCGAGCCCGGAGAGCTTCGCCACCGGAGCGTCGACCGCGGGGGTGCGGATGCCGCCCTTCACGTTACCGTTGGCGTCGAGAACGTAGGCGTTGTTCGCGATCTGCAGCCGCGGTGCCTTCGACGGCGCCTGCCCGGTGGTGACCCAGCGGTTGAGCTGCGAGAACGCGGCCTGCAGGACGTACTGCTGCTCGCCGGCGTTGATCGGCTTGGCGCAGGAGAAGCCGGCGGCCCCGGTCGGCGGGTTGCGCAGCGCGTTGAACGCGGCGACGCTGCCCTGTCCGTCGCCGACGTCCGTGGCCCCGATGCCGATGGTGTACGCGTCGGCGTGGGCGGTCCCCGCGACCTCCCACAGGCGGAACCGGTTGGTGTCGTCCTGGCGGGCGTCGACGTAGCCGAGCAGGCCGGTCGGCAGGTCCGTCTCGGTCTGGAAGGTCAGGACCGGGACGGCGAGGTCAGGTCGGATCCGGACGACCGCCGGCGCGGCGATGTCGGGGCGCTCCGGGGCCTGGGACAGCGCACTCGCGGTGCCGGCGCGGCTGTGCAGCAGATACCCGTCATAAACGTTTACGAGCGGGTGGATGGCGTTGACGTAGGTCGTCAGCCGGAAGGCCGACTGCGACTCGCCGTCGCCGAGCACCTTCTTCGGCGCCAGCCCGCCGAGGACCGTGCCGGCCGACTTCCGCACCGCCTGGCCGACCTGGGAGAAGATGTCGTACGAATAGCTGTCACCGGGGTGGGACAGCGCCTGGTAGCGGTCCGGGTCGGCGTTCTTCGTCGCGTTGAGCCCGACCGCCTGCGCGGACACCCCGACCCAGGCGTAGCCGTCCCGGATGAGCTGGTTGTGGGCGGCGGTCCAGTCCGGGGCTCCGTCGTAGCCGGCGGAGACGTTGAGCCATTCGACGACGACGGTGCCGTTGAACTTCTTCGCGTCGACCGGGCGGTTGACCACGATCCGGGTCGTGTAGGGCGCCGTGGCGGCCGGGGTCACGGTCCACTTGCCGTCCGATCCCAGCGTGCCCGACGCCTGGTAGGCCGTCGCGGAGCCGGCGAGGAAGTACTCGGACTGCCGGTACCCGACCTTCCCTAAGTCGAAGGCGGTGGCGCCCAGCACGGGAACGCCCTTACCGCCGGTGACGGGCCCGGTCACTGTGGGACTGGCGGCCGAGGGGGTGGCGGCCTCGGCGGCCGAGCTGGTCGCGATCTGGGCCACCCCGGCGGCGGTCACGGTCAGCAGCGCGGCCACCGTTGTCGTCGCGATCCGTCGGCGGCGGGTCCGCCACCTGGCCATCACTGTCATGGTCACGTCCTTTACGGCGAGGGACGCCGCGACCCGACCTGCCTCCACCGAGCCGCGACACGTCAGCATCGGTGGCTTCGCGAGCGATCGCCACGCGCGGCCCCGGTCGGGGAAACGACCTGGGCTGCCGCCGGAACGCCCCCGGAAAGGCTGGGTATTTCGCCGGAACCCGTTTCGGGGCTTTCCTGGAATCACTCATTCACGATGCTGTGTGCCCGACATTACGGGACTTCGACCGTGGACGGCACCCCACCATGGGGTAACGCTCTTCTTGACAGGCACGCTCCTTTTGGTCGGAGTCGGGATGGCGTGCGTTGTCACCCTCCCAACCCCGACGATTATCCGCCGGATGTCGGAAATCCGTATCCACATTACCGACGATCGCGCGGAACCCGGCGCACCCCGGACCGAACGCTTCGCCGCCGGCGCGGCCCCACCTCACCCTCAGCCGCCGCCCCACCGTCAGCCGCCGCCCCACCCGCAATCGCCGTCCCGGCCCGCGATCTGCACCGGCCCCTCGCCGCCCGGCGCCACTGTTCACTGGCAGTCGCAGCGGCCGTACCCGGCGACGAGTGCGCTGGGGATCTTCTCGTCGCCCGCCCCACTCTCCGCAGGCAGTCGCAGCCTTGGGGACATGGACGGGCCGGCGGCATGCGGCGGGCCGCTTCCCCACATCGCTCACGGATACGAACATACGTTCGACTTTCAAGCGTCCGGGATCTACCGTTGACTCATGAACACGCACGGCCCCAGCCCCGGCCGCGAAGCTCCCAGCCCGGTTCCCGACCCCTACGCCGACTCCCACCCCGACCCCGACCCCATCGCCGACCCCGACCCCATCGCCGACGCAGACTCCACCCCCGGTCCCGATTCCGACCTCGCCGCCACCCCCGACCCCGGCCCCGACGCCGTCCCGGCTTCCGCCTTCGGCACTGACCGGACGGGTTGTCCACGGCTGCTTGCCGCGCTGTCCGGGCTCGACGAGCTGGCCGGGCAGGCGGTGGACATGCCCGGCTGGTCCCTGTCTGATGGCGACCTGGACAGCGCGGTGCTGGACTGCTCGGCTTTGTTGGCCCGGCTCGCCGCGCTGCGTCTGGGGTTGATCCGTGAGCTGCACGGCCGCGGCAGCGCTCAACGCGAGGGTGCCACCAGCACCGCTGCGCTCCTGCGCGCCCGGCTGCGGATCCGCCCCGCCGAGGCCCAGCGGCTACTCGGTCTCGCCCTGGCAGTCGACGGCGACCTCACCGCTACCGGCCCTGCCCTGACCGCCGGCACCATCAGCGTCGACCAGGCCTTCGCGATCCACGCGGCGCTGCGCGCCCTACCCCGCGGAGTGGACGTCGGCACACGACGTGAAGCCGAAGCGCTCCTGCTCCGGTGCGCGGACACCTTCAACCCCGCCGATCTCGCCCTCCTCGGCCGCCACATCCGCGAACGGCTTACCGACGTCGACACCAGCCCTGGCGGCGACAGCCCCGACCCCGCCGACAACAACAGCGGTAGTAGTGGCGACGGCGACGGCGACGGCGGAAATGATCATAATCCCGACGGCGGCAACGTCGGCGGTGGTGCCGATGGAGACGATCCGGCGTCGCGCCGCCACCTGTCGATCACCGACCTGTCCGACGGGATGACCCGGATCAGCGGTGAACTTGATGCCGAGGGCGCCGCTCTCCTGCGCACCGCCCTCGACAGCCTGGCCGCCCCCAGCCCCGCCGTCGATGGCACGCCCGACCCTCGCAGCCCCGCCCGCCGCCGAGCCGACGCGCTCGTCGAGCTTCTGCACCGCGCCCTCGACGCCTCATCGGTACCCGTCTCCGGCGGTGTGCGCCCCCACCTGACCGTCACCGTCCCCTGGGCGACACTGGTCGGCCGCGGCGGGCCGGCCGCGTCCACGAGCTGGGGCCAGCCGCTACCCCGCTCCGTGCTACGCCGCCTGGCCTGCGACGCCGAGGTCAGCCGCATCGTCCTCAACCCGGACAGCGTCCCCCTCGACGTCGGCCGCACACAACGCACCGTCCCGGCCGACCTGCGCCGCGCCCTGGTCGCCCGCGACCGCTGCTGCGCGTTCCCCGGTTGCACCAGGCCGCCGAGCTGGTGCCAGGCGCACCACATTCGGCATTGGACCGACAACGGCGCCACCTGCCTGGACAACCTCGTGCTCGTCTGCGGCTGGCACCACCGCTTCCTCCACCACCACGGCTGGACCGTCCGACTCGGCGCCGACCGCCGACCCGAGTTCCTCGCACCTCTCTGGGTCGACCCGACCCAAAGACCCCGCCGAAACCCCTACACCCAGCCCCTCGAAACCCTCCTCGGCCCCCCGGCAGACCAGTGAGCGGCCCCGGAGTCGAACGTTGGAACCTCGTGGGAGGCGGTGCTCGGCGAGCACTTCGACGCGGCCCGAGCACTGCCTTCCACGAGGCTCGGCGAAGATCAGCCTGTGGGACCGTTCGGGAACTTGAGCAGGGAGCCGGCATCGACCCGGATCTGCTGGCCGGTGATGTACCGGGACTCGTCCGAGGCGAGGAACAGCACCAGGTTGGAGATGTCAACCGGCTCGACGTAGGGGATCGGCATCGCCTGGAACGCGACGAACGCGGGCTCGACGTCCTCCCGGGTCGGGTTCTCCAGGTCCGGCCGGAACTGCGCGTACAGCCCATCGTTGTGGAGCAGGTGGGTGTTGACGTTGGTCGGGTGGATGGCGTTGACCCGGATGAACTTCGAGGCCAGGTGGAGCGCCATCTCCTCGACGTAGCCGATGAGGATCTTCTTCGACCAGCCGTAGCCGGCGCTGCCTGGGCCCATCGCGGGGTTGTCGGTGGTGTTGGGCAACATGGCCGCGGTCGAGCCGGTGACGATGATGGAGCTGCGGTCCGGCAGGTGCGGGACGCTGACCGCGACGGCGTTCAGCACGCCGATGAGGTCGACGTCGACGGCGTCGATGAAGTCGGTGGCCTGGGGGTCGCCCATCGCCATCGGCAGGATGCCGGCGTTCGCGACGACGATGTCGAGGCGGCCGAGCTCGGCGACGCCCTTGTTGACCGCCTCGCGGAGCTGGTCGCGCTCACGGACGTCGGCCTTGGTGGCGATGATGCGCCGACCGAGCTTCTCGACCAGGGTGACGGTTTCGGCGAGGTCCTCCGGGGTGGACAGCGGGTAGGGGTTCGACTCGATCTGCTCGACGATGTCGATGGCGATGATGTCGGCGCCCTCCTGCGCCAGGCGAACCGCGTGGCTGCGGCCCTGCCCGCGCGCCGCACCCGTGATGAAGGCGACCTTGCCCTCGAGGCGACCTGGCATTGTCCTGCTCCTCTGTTCGTGCGTGCGATCAGGTGGTGGACTGTCCGGATAACGGTGGTCCGGGCATGAGCGGTCCGGGCATGAGCGGTCCGGGCAATCGCCGGACCGGCGAACAGCGGCCCGGGTGTGGGCGGCCCAGACGAACTGCGGCCCGTACAGCCGGCGGCCCGGAGGATCAGCAGCCCGGATGTGGGCAGCTCAGCCGGCGTAGCCGACGGACTTGCTCTCCAGGTGCTGCTCGAAGCCCTCGATGCCGCCCTGGCGGCCGTTGCCCGACAGCTTGTAGCCGCCGTAGGGGCCGTTCGAGCCGTAGAAGTTGCCCCCGTTGACGTTGATGCTTCCCGTGCGGATCCGGCGGGCGACGGCCAGGCCGCGGTCAAGCGAGGCGGAGAACACTCCGCCGGACAGGCCGTACGGGCTGTCGTTGGCGATCCGCACGGCGTCCACCTCGTCGTCGAAGGGGATCACGGCGGCCACCGGGCCGAAGATCTCCTCGCGAGCCACCCGCATGCCGTTGTCCACGTCCGCGAGCAGCGTCGGCTCGACGTAGTAGCCGGTCGGCAGGTGCGCCGGACGGCCGCCGCCGGCGACGACCCGCGCGCCCTCGGCCTTGCCGATCTCGATGTAGTCCAGCACCCGGTCGCGCTGGCGGGCGTTGATCTGCGGGCCGGAGAGGTTCGCCGGGTCGTTGGGGTCGCCGTAGGGAAGCTGGCGGAACACCTCGGTGAGGATCTCGAGGCCCTGGTCGTAGACGGAGCGGGGCAGCAGGATCCGCGTCGTCATCGCGCAGCCCTGCCCGGCGTGCAGGCACGCCCCGAGCCCGGCCCCGGGCAGCACCGAGGGGAGGTCGGCGTCGTCGAGCACGATCATCGCGGACTTGCCGCCGAGCTCCAACAGCGTCCGCTTCATCGTCCCGGCGGACAGTTCGACGATGCGCCGGCCGACCCCGGTCGACCCGGTGAACGACACCATGTCCACCCGGGGATCGGTCACCAGCAGCTCGGCCACCGCGTTGTCCGAGGTCGGGACCACGTTCACGACGCCCGCCGGGATGTCCGTCCGCTCCGCGACGAGGCGGCCGATCCGGGTGGCGTTCCAGGGCGTGTCCGGCGCGGGCTTGAGCACCACCGTGTTGCCGGTCGCCAGGATCGGGCCGAGCTTGTTGATCGTCACCTCGAACGGGTAGTTCCACGGCACGATCGCCGCGACCACCCCCACCGGCTCCTTCCAGACCGCGCGGTGGCTGGGTCCGAACAGGTTCGTGTCGGGCAGCGTGCGCTCCCACGGGAAGGTGTCGATCAGCTCCAGCGGCCCGCGCAGGCCGTCCGCCAGCGGCCAGTCGAGCTGCGCGAAGTGCGTCACCGCGACCGGGGCGCCCGCCTCGGCGATGAGCTCCGCGCGCAGCGCCTCCTTCTCGTCCTCCAGCGCGGCCTGCAACTGGGCCAGGCACCGCTTGCGCAGCTCCCGGTCCGTCGACCACGACGACTCGTCGAACGCGCGGCGCGCCGCCGCGATGGCCCGGTCCATGTCCGCCGCCGTGGCGTCGGTCGTCTGACCGAGGACCTCCTCGGTGGCCGGGTTGATGTTGTCGTAGCGGCCGCCCGCCACCGACTCGCCGAGTTTCCCGTCGATCAGAAAGCGAAGCTCGCCCTGCACGGACACCGCCTCAGACACCGTCGTCATCGCCGATCAGACTCCCTCGCCATCGAAGACCCGTCCTGACGGGGCGGGTGCGTCGAGGAAAGTTACAGCGCATCTGACACTATGTCTACGTGTAGGCCCGGATTCGCACACGAGGACGATCGGCCTCTTTGTACGAAAGTCCGTCGCGCGCCGGAGCGATCGATCGCCCCCGGCGGATATTTCGGGCATGCCGAACCGCAATCCCGCTTTGGTCACCGCGGGATCGGCGGGACGGCTATTTGAACAGTCGCCACTTCCGGCCAAGGCGGGACGTCGTCTGCTGGCCGGGTCCACCGGCCGGGCCCGGGAGTTGGAAGGCAGGCACGCAGGAACTGCCGAACCCCGGCGGTGAAGGATTTCGGTGCTCGCAGCCTCGTCCGACCGAGACTGCGCCCTGGAGTATCCGTCTGGTGACATCACCCCTCTCCGAGCCGCCGAGACATTCCCTGGATGGAGAACCTCCGAGTCAGGTCAGGCGTCGTCTTCCGGGCCGGGATCGCCGACCTTCGCGGGCGCGGCGACAGAAGCCCACAGGGTCACGACCGCGTCGGTCATCTCGTCGGGGTTGGGGGACGGGATCAGATACAGCGAGCTCGTGGCTCGCAGCAGAAGCTCCGCCAGGACCTCCCGTCTCACCGTGCCTTCCTGGACGATGCCAAGATCGTCGAACACGGGCTCGAGGAGTTCCGTCACCTGGGCCACGAAGGTCGGGAAGATGCCGCGGATGAACTCCAGCGCGAAGGCGGGCTCCGCTTCGATGACTCGGGAAACCTCGGGATGGTCGTCTCCGTAGTGCATGATGGCGTCGGCGATCGCGCGGAGGCGACCGGAGGCGACCGGCTGCCCGGCGACCGCTTCGTCGAGCGCGGCGCCGNCCCCCCGCCGGACGTGGTCGCTGATGGCGGTGAGCAGCTCACCCTTGGTCTTGAAGTACCGGTAGAGCGTGCCACGGGAGACCTCCGCAGCCGCGGAAACATCGCGCAGGGACATCTTGGCCGGGCCGCGAGCCGCTATGCACCCCAACGCTGCATCGAGGATCTTCGCGGGCGTCTCGAACCTGTTCCCCACTGCGTGCCTCCAGTCCGACTGCGTTCGTCCAGTCTGACGGCGTGCCTCCAGTCCGACGGCGTGCCTCCAGCCTGACGGCGTGCCTCCAGTCCGACTGCGTTCGTCCAGTCCGACAGCGCGCCTCCAGCGTGACGGCGGGACGACCCGCTCCCGGCCTCGTCCACACGAGCGTGCCCCTGGTGGCCCCTAATGGCCGATGGTGGGAGGACTCCCAGGATCAAGATGTTGTGCGCCGGGGCCGTCGAGGAGCCGCCGATGCCTACAGGGTTCCCGAAGTCACTCAATGCGATCGATCGGATACTCAATCCTTTCAAGGAAGATCGAATAGAACTTTATTGACTCTATTGACTCAATAAGGCTAGCCTACCAGCGTGTCGCAGACCACAGTCTCGCATCGTCGAGCACAGCCACCACCGAGTCGTCGGGCCGCCGTGCGGATGCGGGCGCGGCATGCCGGGCAGTGGTCGGCGTGCCCCAGTCCAGGAGAAAGGGTGGAGCCCCCCGTCGTCTGACCAGATCAGGGCCGCGCGTCGCCCCGATCCAGGCCTCCCCGGCGGCCAGGCCGCGGTCGCGCTGGGTAACCAGTGACACACAGGCACGGTGGCGTTGCATCACGACGGAGAACGCCCACCCTGACGATCGTCCGCCTTGCCCCAGAGGGCACCGTCCGGTCGCGTCGAGAACAGGCGCCCGCAGCCGATACCCGACGGCTCCCGAGCCGGCCCGCCGGCCGCGCCGCCAGCCGGTCCGCTCCCGACGATGATCTGGTCGCGGCCGTCAGCGCGAACCGTTCTGTAGACATGGTCGCCGCACATCGCCTTTGTCGCGCGCGACGAGGTGCCCGACCAGAAGTGTTTCACCGACCTCGCCATCCCCCCAAGAAACCCGGCAGCCGTTTCCCGAGCCGGGTCGAGAGCCGGCGCGGCGGGACGCAACGTTCTCGTGTACGCACTCTAGGGATAAGTCGGTGCCACTGAACATCGGACGGCGCTCGGTGACTGCGGCGGCAGCTATCCGGAACGCCGGCGACTTTCCCGTCATTCCCACTGCGCTCATCACGCTTGACTGCGTCCCACCGCAGGCTGGCGGAACAGGCCGACAGGCTTGCCGTTGCTACCGATCACCGACACGCTGAAACAGCGCCGGAAATGCGGTAGATCGGCCCGGCCGTCATATCATAATCACGAAACGAGAGGCCGACCCGTGACCACCGTAGACGAAGCAGGATTTAGCGACACCGACCTGGACCATCANAGCGCAAGATTCCGGGAACACAACTACGAGATTATGACGGATCTCCAGAACCGTTGCCCCGTGGCCAAGTCATCGGCCTGGGGCGGCTACTGGCTCGTCACCTCGTATGCGGCCGTGTTCGACGCCTGTCGAGACTCGGATCTCTTCAGCAACCATATGAGCAAAGCTATTCCGGCCCTGCCGATCGAGACGTCTTTCATTCCGATCGACATCGACCCGCCAATGCTGCAGAAGTACCGGAAGTTACTGCTTCCCTACCTCTCGCCCAAGGAGGCGGAACAACGGGAGCCGGCCCTGCGGCGCACGGCCACCGAGTTGATCGACGCCTTCATCGAGAGCGGCGAAGCCGACCTCGCCGAGCAGCTCTTCACCCCGCTTCCGGCCCGGTGGACGCTGCAGCTCCTCGACTTCGACGAGAGCCGCTGGCCGGACTGGATCGACTGGCTGCACTCTCTCATCCATGACCGTGCCTATGCCCCGGAGCGGTCCGCCCAGTCCGCGGCCAACATCTACGGCACGATCGCCCAGGAGATCGCCCAGCGCCGGCTCCACCGGGGCAAGGGCGTGCTCAGCGATCTCATGGAGGCGGAGATCGACGGAGCGAAGCTTTCCGACGAGGAGCTTGCCGGCATCGTCGTGCTGCTCCTGCTCGGCGGCATGGACACCACGGCAGGCCTCACCGGCAATGCCTTCCTGCGCATCGACGCCGATCCTGCACTGCGCCGCCGGCTCCTCGAGGACCCGGCCGTCCTGGAGAGCGCGACGGAGGAGTTCCTGCGCCATGACACCCCGGTGCAGGGCCTCACCCGAGTCGTCACCCGGGACGCGGAGTTCCACGGCCGCCAGCTCAAGAAGGGCGACCGGGTCATGTTGATGTTCGCGGCGGCCAACCGCGATCCCAGCGCCTTCGAATGCCCGCACGAAATCGATCTTGATCGCGGCACGAATCGGCACATGGCCTTCGCGCTGGGTGTCCACCGCTGCCTGGGATCGAACTTCGCGCGGGCCATGTTCCGCGTGATGATTACCGAACTGTTGCGTCGGCTGCCGGACGTGCATGTCGCGGCTCCCATCGAGCGCCTTGCGGACGCGGGCGACGTCTACGCGGTAAAGCACCTTCCGGTTCGCTTCACTCCCGGGCCGCGCGAAGGCGTGGGTATGCCTGCCTACCGTGACTGAGCCAGCGGCCGCGGTCCCGTGGCGCCTTACGCGACGCCTGGAACGCCGCAGGATCTCGAACCCGTTCCGGATCTGGTAGGCGGTCGCACCGGGATGAGCTGCGCGGTCGGATACAGCTTCCCAGCACCACGTCCGGCTTTCTCATCACGCACTGCGTGATGACCATCGAGCTGAGAGGGACTCAGATGAAGGTGTCGGTCAGCAACGAGTTCTGCCATGGCCACGCGCAATGTCATGCGAAGGCCCCGGAGGTCTATGCGCTCGACGACGAGGGTTTCATCGGCGCGGTGGCACAGCTGGACGTGCCACCTGGCCTGGAGGAGGCTGCCCGGCTCGGTGCCGCGGCCTGCCCGGAGCGAGTGCTCTCGCCGGTCGAGTAGGTGTAGTCCGCGCGAGCGGGGACCTGTAAGCCGAAGGGGGTCCGGTCGGGCCCAGTCCAGTCCGGTCGGGCCCCGTCCGGTCGGGCCCGGTCCGGTCGGGCCCGGTCCGGTCGGGCCCGGTCCGGTCGGCTCAGGTCGGAAGGTCGTCGAGATCGGCGCAGAGGGCCCGGATGATCAGTGCGGCCGTCAGCCGGGTCCGGCCCGCCGGGGTGTCGATGGAGAAACCCAGGACGCGCTCGGCCTTGGTCAGGCGCGCGATCAGGGTGCTGTGGTGCACGTACAGCACGGCCGCGGCCTGCCGCAGCGAGGCGGTGGCGCCGACGGCGACGAGCATGGCCAGCGTCTGCGGGCCCTGCGGCTCGGCGCCGAGCCGCCGCAGCGCCGCCACGTCCGGCGAGGCGGCGAGCCGTTCCCCGGGCACCTGCTCGGCGATGGCCCGCCAGACGCCGAGGCTCTCCTCGGTGACCAGCGCCGACCCCCCGGCGAGCGTGGTCAGCCCGGCCGGCAGCCCCGAGCCGGTGAACCGCAACGCCGTGCGGGCGCCGCGCCACGCCCGCTGCGCCGCCGAAGCCGGCACCGGCGCGGACCGGCCCACCTGCACGCCGGTCGGGATCGTCGGCTCGTCGGCGGGTGCCTCCCGACCGACCACCGCGCGCACGTCGCCGATCCGCACGGCGCGCACCCATGGATGCAGCCCGGCCAGGAACTCGGCGCCGGCCGCGGGATCGGGCGAGCGGACGGCGTAGACCGTGACCGGGCAGGTCGGCTCGATGCCGAGCAGCCGCAGGGCACGCGCCCGGCCGGCATCATCAGCGCCCGCGCCGAGCACCAGTTCCAGCAGCGCCGGATCTCCGGTCCCGGGATGGTCGAGCCGCGGCCGAGGGGACAGCGCCCGAACCGCGTGCGCCAGCCGGTCCAGGAGCATCCGATCCTGCGCGAGCGGCTGTCCCGGCCGCGCGAGCCACACCCACCGGTCATCGCCAACCGGCGCCCGGGCCACACCGTCGGGCGGGTCGCCGGCGGACGGGACTCCCCCACCAGCCCGCACCGCCAACGGCGGCACCGAACCACCGGCGAGGCCGACCTCGCACCCGGCGAACTGGGCGGTGGCCGACAGCACGGCCTCCAGGCTGGCCCGGTGCTCGACGAAGCCGTCGAAGAAGGCGATGATCCGCACCGCGCCCAGCGCGCCCTCATCCAGGTCCGCCAGCCGCAGGATCAGCCCCTCCATGCCAGGAGACTACGACCGTGGGCAGGCGCGCGGGCGCCGGCAAGGCGCGCGGGCGAGCGATCGCCGCTGGACACGAAACAAGCCCGCGCTCAACGATGACCCGAGGCCCCAGCCCCCGGGTGCCAGCTCACGGACGGGAGGATCGCCGGTGCGCTACGCCATCGACCCGGAAATCGCGCCGTGGATTGCGCTTCTGGTCGACGTGCCGATCGCCGACGTCGCACAGGCCCGCGCGCTGATACGGGAGCTCACCGCGGCAGCGCCGCAGCCCGATTCCGGCGGTATGGTCTCGATCAGCGAGCGGACGATCCCGGGACCGGCGGGGGCGCCGGACGTCCGGGTGCGGATCTACCGTCCCGTCGCGGCGCCGGCCGACTGTCCGGCGGTGCTCTTCCTGCACGGCGGCGGTTTCATTCTCGGCGATCTCGACATGGCGCACTCCGAGGCACTCCGGTTCGCGGAGCTGGGTTGTGTGGTGGTCAGCGTCGACTACCGGCTCGCGCCCGAGCATCCCTACCCGGCCGCGGTCGACGACTGTTACGCCGCGCTCACCTGGCTGGCCCGCGAGGCCCGGCCGAGCCTGGGCGTGGATCCGGCGCGCATCGCCGTCGCCGGCGGCAGCGCGGGTGCGTGCCTCGCCGCCGCGCTGACCCTGCTCAGCCGCGATCGCGGGGGCCCCGCCCTCTGCTTCCAGTTTCTCACCGCTCCCAAACTCGACGACCGTCTCGACACCGTGTCGATGCGCACGCTCACGGACACCCCGATGTGGGACAGCGGAAAGGTCGCGCTCACCTGGCGCTACTACCTCGCCGACCGCGCCGGCGCCCCCGACGCGGTCGTGCCGCCCTACGCGGCGCCGGCGCGCGCGGCGGACCTGTCGGGCCTGCCGCCCGCGTTCGTCTCGGTCTGCGAGTTCGACCCGCTGCGCGACGAGGGCCTCGCCTACGCGCAACGGCTCGTCCAGGCCGGGGTGCCCACCGAGCTGCACCTCTACCCGGGCACCTTCCACGGCTCGCGGCTCATCCACAACGCCAAGATCACCCGGCAGATGATCGCCGACGAGGATCGCGCGATCGTCCACCGCCTCGGCCTCGAGCCTCGTCTCCTCCCGAGCCGAGAATCCTAGGACCGCTCCCGAGCTGGGAATCCTGGGACCGTAGTGCTGGGACCGCGAGTGCTGGGACCGCGAGTGCTAGGACCGCGAGTGCTAGGACCGCGGGCGGGCGGAAACCTGCCGGCGCGGGTCCCCCGGCTGCTCGAAGCCGCTCAGGACGTGGGCGAATCCGCCGTCGACACGGGAGTCGCGGCGCGCGCTGGTGGTGACCCGCACCGCGGTCGTATGCAGGACGCGCAGGTCGAGATGGCGGTGCAGGTTCGCGGCCAGGGCGTTGTCCTCGCCGACGGAAAGCGGGGGGATGCCGCCGACCCGGTTGTAGGCATCCAGGCGGATGCCCAGGTTGGCGCCGTGCGCATGCCGGTGCCGACTCGAGTCTGCAGGTTCCATCCCACGGTAATGCCGCAGGAAACGTCGCTGAGCGGGGGCGGGAAAGCCGTCCCAGTCGTCGATGTCGACCACGCCGAACACCGCATCCGCGCCGTCGCGCGCGAACTCCACCTGAGTCGTGATCCAGTCGGGGGAGACCTGGCTGTCCGCGTCGGTGGTCGCGAGCCACACCGCGCGTGGATGGATTGCCGGCATGCCCGCCGCCACCCGGGAGATCAGGTGCGCGAACCCGCGCGACCGGGCCCTGCCCACGTTCCGCTCGCGCACGGCGAGGGTCGGCACGGCGCGCGTCCGGCAGTGCCGGGCGGACTCGTCGCCGCAGTCGTCGAGCACGACCAGCACCGCGACGTCGACGCCACGCAGACCCGGATGGTGGACCGCCTCGCCCAACGCGTCCAGGCAGGCCCCGATCAGATCCTGCTCGTCATGGGCCGGGACCACGACGCCAACCCTGCTGATTCGGTTCACAGCAGGCTGACCCGCTTCACCGCAGGCCCGTCCGCGCGGCGACCGAGCGGGCGTCGCGCGCCCAGACGTCCGCCACCAGATCGTCTTCGAGATGGTGCACGAGGCGCGTCAGTCCCGCACCGGCGGCGGCCTCCCCGAGCAGCGCATGCACCTCGTCGCCCCCGCACAGGTAGTCCTCGACGGGATGCCGCCAGTGGACGGCGACGAGCGTGCCCGCCGAGGCGGTGGCACGGGCGGCAACGAGGCGGGCGTCGGCCCGGTCGAAGTAGTAACCCACCTCGGAGAGCACCACGAGCTCGAAGGTCCGCGTGGGCCAGTCCCCCGGCAGCCGCGCCACCTCGACGCGCACGTTCGGCAGGTCGGCGGTCTGGCGGGTGGCGGCCGACACCGCGGCGGGCGCCACATCGGTCGCCAGCAGCCGCCCGCAGCGGCCGGCGAGATCGCGGGTCAGCAGGCCGATCGAGCAGCCCGGCTCATAGCCGGTCGCATAGCGGTCGTCGGGGAGCAGGGCGACGGTGAGCGCCCGCTTCCGCCGCTCGTACCAGCGGTCGGCGAAGCCCCACGGGTCGCCGTCGCCCGCGTACATCTCGTCGAAGTACTGCGGCGGCAGCGTCATCGAACCCTCCGTGAACCCTCGCGGCCCGGCTTCCCGCTGTGTACCCGGGTTCCGGTCGGCAACGACAGCAAGGACGACAGCAGGGACGGCAGCGGGGACGGCAGCGGGGACGGCAGCGGGGACGCCGCTCGCGAGTCACAGCGACCAGCCGGGCTCGGCCGCGGCAACGACGGCGGCGCCGAGATCGGCCAGGTCCCGTTCGGCGTGCTCCTGAAGGAGGTAGACCTCCAGGTCGGCGACGCGAGCGGCATGCCGGCGGTCGCGGGCGCGCGGCCCCGGCCCGAGCGCCCGATCGACCCGGCGGATCACCTCGGCCGCCGCCCCCGCCACCGTCGCCCGTGCCCGCCGGGCGAGACGCGCGTGATCCGCGTCGGGACGGCCGTCGACCGCGACCGCCGCCGCCCGCAGCACATCGCGGGCGCCACCGAGCGCGACGTCGACGGCGCCGAGATGGGCCGCCGCGTGCGGGTCGTCCCCGCGGCCGCCGACCCGCTCCCGCAACGGCGCGGCCACGGCGGCAGCACCCCCGTACCAGCAGGCCGCGACGCCGATCCCGCCGATCCAGAACCCGGGACGGCGCAGGTATTCGTCCGGCCCGCCGACGGCGCGGGCGGGAACCCGGTCGAAGCGGACCCGCCGGGTGTCGGCCGCCTTCATGCCGGGGGCGGCCCAGTCGTCGGCGGCGACGGTGATCCCCGGGGCGTTCAGCGCGACCGCGAGGAGCTGGCGAGACTGTCCGTGGCGGGCAGTGACCAGGGCGTGGGTCAGCAGGGTCGCGCCCGAACACCAGACCTTGGCCCCGTCGAGCAGCCAGCCCGTCCCCTGCTCCTCGAGCGGGACGGCGGTCAGTACACCGGTGGGATCCTCCGCCGCCCAGACCCCCCAGCGGGACCCCGGCGGCAGCGGTTCTCCCGCGAGCTCGGCGACGATGGCCACCGCGTCGGCGTGCGCCTCGGCGAGCCGCGCGAGCACCAGATCGTCCGCCGCGAGCGCCGCCAGCGCCGTCCAGCGTTCGAGCGTCCGGCCGCCCCCCGGCAGCGGCAGGTCCCCCGCGGCCACGCACGCCTCGGCCAACGCGTCAGCCCGTACCCGACTAGGTGCTCGCATGGTCCCCTCGCAACCGGCATCCGGTTCACGGCGGGCGGCCACCCGAGGGTCCGCCGGGCCGCTCGTCGGAGTATGGGGTACCCCCTCCGCGGCAGTACGATCGCCCGACTATGCCCGAAGGTCACACTGTGCACAGGTTGGCCGCGGTTCACCAGCGGATGTTCGCCGGCCGGCCGGTGGCCGTGGCAAGCCCCCAGGGCCGTTTCGCCGAGGGAGCGCGCCGGCTGGACGGCCGGCTGCTCACCGACGCCGAGGCACACGGCAAGCATCTGCTCCTGCGGTTCGACCACGACCAGATCCTGCATGTGCACCTCGGCATCTACGGCACCTACGCCTTCGGCCCCCTGCCCGCTCCCGTGCCGACCGGTGCCGTCCGGCTGCGGCTCACCGCGGACGCCGGATACGCCGACCTGCGCGGTCCCAACGCCTGCGAGCTGCTGGAACCCGGCGGGGTGAAGACGCTGCGCGACCGGCTCGGCCCCGATCCGCTGCGCGGCGACGCCGACCCGGACCTGGCCTGGCGACGGATCGAACGCAGCCGCACCCCGATCGCCATCCTCCTGCTCGACCAGACGGTCGTGGCCGGCCCGGGCAACATCTACCGGGCCGAGGTGCTGTTCCGGGCCGGCCTCGACCCACTGCTGCCCGGACGGGACCTGGCCCGGCGGCAGTGGACGGCCATCTGGGCCGACCTGGTCACGCTGATGGCCGACGGGGTGCGGACGGGCCGGATCGACACCGTGCGCCCCGAGCACACCCCCGAGGCGATGGGCCGCCCCCCTCGGGTCGACGACCACGGCGGCGAGGTCTACGTCTACCGCCGCGCCGGCCAGCCCTGCCTGATCTGCGCCACCACGGTGCTGACCACCCGCCTGGCCGGCCGCAACCTGTTCTGGTGCCCCGGCTGCCAGCCACCTCACATAGGCTGAACTGTACCGATGCGACGAGGGCGAGACCGGTCATGGGATTCACCGAAGAGTGGGAACGCTGGCATGCCCGGCGAGTGGAGGCACTCACCGCCCCGTTTGGCCCGCTTTCCAGCCTGTGTCGCGGTCGGGCGTACCGTTCGGCCACCTCGTCCGATGTCGCCGGTCTTTCGTGGGTCAACCCGCTCGATGCGTGGGCCAACCCGCTCGGCGCGCTGACCGGGACCGGCAGCCGGTCGGCGCCGGGCGCGCTGCGTCGGGTGGTTCTCGACACCCCGCTGCGCGGCCTGGGTTCCTATGCCGGTCTCACCGACCAGCAGAAGACGCTGCTCGGCCAGGAGGGCACGTACGGCCTGGGCCTCAGCCAGGTCGAGGAGGGCGCGATCCGGGTCTCGCACGGTGCGATGGAGGTCTTCGAGCCGCATCCGGACTGGGTGGTTCCCGCCGTCTTCCAGCCCTGGCCCGATGGTTCCAGCGTCCCGGTCGAGGTGCCCAGCACCAAGTCCGGCACGATGACGCTCACCCTGGTCGGCCGGGTCGAGTTCAGCCTGCCGGACGGCGGCACGACGGGGCTCGCGGTGAGTCCGCTGCTGCAGGGCGAGCTACACGCCGTGTTCGTCGACCTGTCGCGACGGAACCGTTTCCCGTTCCGCTTTCTGCGGATTCCCGCGCCCGACGACGACAACACGACGGTGCTCGACTTCAACCGCGCCGTGCTGCCGCTGGCCGCGTTCAACGACCGCATCCCGGCTCCCGCCCCGCCGCCGGGAAACGTCCTGGAAGTCCACGTGACCGCCGGCGAAAGCCATCCGCAGCCCGACGTCTCCGACATTCTCGAATATCTCGACAGCTAGGCCCGGGGACGGCCTCGGCTTCGGCTTCGGCCTCGGCTTCGGGGCGCTACCGCCAGGCCGACCGGCTCGCGGCGGTGTCGATCACCTCGGCGGGAAGCTGGTCCCGGGCAACGTCAGCGACCGTCACCGACTCCAGCAGTCTGGTGAGGCCGGCGCGCATGGCGATCCAGACCTTCTGCAGGGGCACCGCCGTCCCCTCGTAGGCGAGATCCTGCGGAAGCTCGCCGCGCACGGTGGTCACCGGCCCGTCCGCCGCCTGGATGACATCGGCCAGGGTGATCTCATCCCCGGGCCGGCACAGCCAGAACCCGCCCCCGACCCCGCGCTGGCTCGCCACGAGGCCGGCTCGGCGCAGGTCGCCGAGCACGCTGTCGAGGAACTGGCGGGGGATCTGCTGTTGCTCGGCGATCTCCGGCGCCGAGCGACGTTGTGGGTGGGCGGCCGCGAGCTCGATGACCGCTCGCAGCGCGTAGTCGGTTCGCGCCGAAATCTTCATGCCGCCTGCATCGGGTCGGGATCATGCGACGCACCTGCGGCCCGTCGTCGACATTCTAGGAGTTCGACGCCACTTCGGCGATAATCGCTAAAACCGATCGGCATAGTAGGATTTACGCTGGGCAGACGGGAGACATGCGATGAGTCCTGGTCCAGCAGCACCGACCGCGGCGGCGCCGGCCGCCGGGGCGCCGCTTGCGGGTCTCGAGAACCTGCTGGCCGAGATTGCCACCGGGGCGGCCGAGCGGGAGACCCATGACCGGCCGCCCTTCGCGGAGATGGACCTGCTGCGCCGGTGGGGAGTTGGCACGCTGCGGGTGCCGGTCGCCGCCGGTGGGCGGGGGCTCGGCCTGGCCGCCTTCTTCGATGTCGTGCGCCGGCTCGGCACGGCCGACCCCAACCTGGCCCAGGCACTGCGTAACCACTTCGGCTTTGTGGAGTCACTCCTGCGCCAGCCGCCCGGTAAGACGCGCGACAGCTGGCTCGACCGGGTCGTCGCCGGTGAGCTGTTCGGGTCGGCGGCAAGCGAGTTGTCCACCCCTCGGGCGGGCGTCATCGGCACCTCGACGAAGCTGGTCCGGGACGGGGACGGCTACCTGCTCGCGGGAAGCAAGTACTACAGCACCGGCAACATCTACGCGGACCGGATCGTGGTGATCGCCGTAGCCGAGGACGACGCGCTGGTCAGCGCGATCGTTCCCGCCCACCGCGAGGGTGTCGTGCACCTCGACGACTGGGATGGCATGGGCCAGCGTTTCACCGGTTCGGGCACCACGGAGTTCCACGATGTCCGCGTCCACGCGACCGAGCTCCTCTCGTTCGGCGACGCGACCGACCCGGGACGGGCGTTGAGCCCGACCTTCTCCCAGCTCTACCTGACGACCATCATCGCCGGCATCGTCGAGAACGTGCGGCTCGACGTCCTCGAGCTCGTCTCGCGGCGCTCCCGCAACTTCCGCCACGGCCTGGTCGAGGAACCCCGGCACGAGCCGACGGTGCAGGAGACAGTCGGGGAGATCGCGGCGAACAGCTTCGCCGCGACATCGATCGTGGCCACCGCCGCCGTCGCACTCGCGGCCGCGCACGAGGCGCTCGGCCACGGCGACGGTCACGCCGACGACGCCCGGACACGGGCGATGTTCGCCGCGGCGAAGGCGAAGACGATCGTCGACCGGATCGGCACCGACACCGCGTCGCTGCTGTTCGACGCCGGCAGCGCCACCAGCGTGCGCCGCGGACCGCAGCTCGACCGGCACTGGCGCAACATCCGCACCCTCGCCTCGCACAATCCTCGTTCCTACAAACTGCGCCTGATCGGCGACCATGAACTGAACGGAACACTGCCGCCCCCGGGCGCCTTCTTCTAGACCGGGCCTTCCGCCAGGCCGGCCTTCCACTAAGCCGGGCCTTCCACTAAGCCGGGCCCGGCGCGCCGACACCGAGGATGTCGCGCAGGGTCCGGCCGGGATACTCGTGGCGGAAGATCCCGCGCCGACGCAGGATCGGCACAACGTGGTCGACGAACAGTTCCAGGCCCTCGGGCGCGGTGTCGACGAAGATGTTGAAGCCGTCGGCGCCCCGTTCGACGAACCACGTCTGAAGGTGGTCGGCGATCTGCTCCGGGCTGCCCACGATCGACAGGTGGCCGCCGGGGTTGTCCGCGATCAGTTCCCGCACCGTCAGGTTCCGCACGCGGGCGTGCGCGAGGACCTGGTCGCGAAACGGCCTGGCCCGCGACGGCGGGGTGAACGACTCGACCTGCTCGTACGGCAGCGGGGCATCCGGCTTCAGCAGGTCCGGCGGGACGAACAACCGCTCGGCGAGCTTTTCCACCAGGTGCTCCATGCCGTACAACTCGTTGAGCCCGTCCCGGCGGGCACGGGCCTCCTGTTCGGTGGAGCCCACAGTGACCTCGAGCCCGGGCAGCACCAGCACGTCCTCGGGACGCCGGCCGTGGCCGGCGGCGAGCGCCTTCACGTCGGCGTAGAAGCTGCGCGCGCCGACGAGCGTGCGCTGGACCGTGAACAGCCCGTCCGCCCAGCGCGCGGCGTACTGCCGGTGCCGCGGGGACGCGCCGGCCTGGAACAGCACGGGCCTGCCCTGGGGCGTGCGGGGCGAGCCGAGGGTGGCCCGCACGGGGAAGTACCGGCCGCGGACGTCGACCTCGTGGACCTTCGCCTCGTCGAGGAACCGTCCGGTCGCCAGGTCGGCGACCACCGCGTCCGGCTCGAGGCTCTCCCACAGGCGCAGGACCGCCTCGACGAACTCGCCCGCCCACCGGTAGCGCTCCTCCTCGGCGGGCTCCGCGCCCACCCCGAAGGCCGTGGCGGTCTCGGGCGCCCAGCTCGTGACGATGTTCCAGCCCGCCCGGCCGGCGGTGATGTGGTCGAGGGAGGCGAACTGGCGGGCGACCTCGAACGGCGTGCCGAAGATCGCCGAACGGGTACCGATCAGCCCGATGCGCTCGGTGCGCTGGCTGATCGCGGCGAGCAGCGAGACCGGTTCGAGCGCGTGCCAGTTGCGCCGGCCGTGCTCGCTGTGGATGGCGCCGTGGTTGTCGCCGCGGAACAGCGCGTCGAACGTGCCGCGCTCGGCGATCCGCGCCAGCTCGACGAAGTGGTCGATGTCGGTGAACGAGTCGGGGCTGTTGTTGTACCGCCAGCCGGCGACATGCGCGCCGTCCGCGAGCAGCACGAGATTGAGGTGAAGCTGGCGCGGTGCGTCGGTCATCGCGCCACCTCCTTTCCGAGAGCGCGGGCCCCGGCGTCGACCGCCGCGACGCCGACCGGGAACGACACGATGCCGTCGCGACGCAGTTGCTCCTCCAGGGCGGCGCACCAGACGATGTAGTCCTCGTGCAGGCGGGCGCGCTGCTGGCGGGTGGGGGGCGGCGGGAGCACGAGCGGCTTGCCTGGATCAGCGGGCTGCTGGGCCGAGTCGGTGGCGGTCGGCAGGCCCGCCTCGCGCCACGCCCGGGTGCCGCCGTCGAGCGCCGCGGCGCTCCCTCGGCCCGCGGCGCGCAGATCGGCGGTCGCCCAGCGGGCCAGCGTGCCGTCGCCGGAGGTGACCACGAGGAATGGTTCGCCCGCGGGGAGGCCAGGCCACGCCGCCAGCGCCGAGCGCGTCGTCACCCACGATCCCGGGATGTAGGGCCGCGCGAGCAGCCACCCGGCCGCCGACGGCGGCTCGACGTCGACGACGACCGCGGCGCCGCCGTCGAGCAGCTCCCGCAACGCCGGGGCGCTCACCGTCGGGACCTCGGGCAGGGGGACGGTCTCGGGACCGCACACGAGTACGTCGGATCCGACGACATCCTGGCGCAGAAGGTCGAAGTACCGGACATCGGGACGCGGCAGGTCGGGACGCCGGACGTCGGGACGCGGCAGGTCCGGGGACCGGCGATCGAGGTCGAGGAGATGCACCGCAACGTCGGGCAGGCCCATCCTGGCCAGCCACACGCCGGTCGTGAATCCCCGCGTGCCGTAGCCGTCATCGACGAGGACCACTCGGGCACCGCGGCTGGCCACGTACTCGTCCGTCGCCTGGATGAGCTGGCCGCCCGGCGCCCACCGGCTTCCCCGCAGGTGACCGGCGACGAACTCGGCCTGCGTACGGACGTCAAGCAGATACAGCGTCCGATCGGCCGCCGCCGCGACGAACCCGCTCAGCTCGGCGGCGGAGATCTCCAACACCCCGGTGCGGGCGGCGAGCGCCCGCGCCGACTCCCCCGCCCGGGCCTCCTGCGCCGGCTCGGGCACGGGCAGCGGGGCGGTCGAACCGGCCACCGACGGGTAGCCGGCGAGGCTCCACGCGGCCAGGCCGCCGTCCAGGACGGCGACCGGGTTGGGGAACCCGGCGTCGATCAGGGTCTGCGCGCCGATGATCCCACGGGTCCGGCCGGCGCAGGTCACCACGACCCGGGTGTGTGGCGACCGGACCGCCGCGTACGCCCGGCGTACCAGCTCGACCCCCGGCGTGTTGCGGGCGGTCGGGATGGCCGTGTACTCGAACTCCTCGGCCGTGCGGGTGTCGAGAAGGACCACGTCCTCCCCCGCGCTGTCCTCCCCCGCGTCGAGGCCGGCGCGCAGTTCGGTCGCGGAGACCCTCGGCGTGCCGAGCCGGCGCAACGCGACCTCGCCCAGGGCCCGGCTGACCGTGTTGTATCCGGTGAACAGCTCGCCGCCCGCCGCCCGCCAGCCGGCGAGGCCGCCGTCGAGCACGCTGACATCGGTGTATCCCAGCGCGGCCATCCGGGGTACGGCCCGCATGACCGTCTCCTCGCGCGTTCCGACGACCACCACGGGCACCGTCGGCCGGGGCGCCAGCAGGGGCAGCCGAGGTTCGAGGTGGTCGAGGGGAACGTGCGTGGCGACCGAGAGATGACCCGCGGCGAACTCGTCGCGGGTACCCACGTCCACCACCACGAGGTCCTGGCGGGCCCGCAGCCGGGCATGGAGCTCGCGCGGGGCGACGACCCCGGCCGACGAGCCCGTCACCGGGCCACGGCGGCGGGGCGGTGGGGTCGCCAACCCAGCGCGGGCGCCACCTGCGTCGCGATCAGCCGCAGCGCCTCCAGGGCGGCGTCCAGCGACGGCCGGCCGGGTTCGAACTGCACCAGCAGATCCGTCGCCACGCCCAGCACCGGCTCGGCCGCCAGCCCTTCGATCACCTCGTCCGGATGCCCGCAGAAGATGTGCAGGGTCGACAGGACGTTGTCGATCGTGTCCTCGCCGACGTCCGGGAACGCGCCGGAGGCCTTGATGTTGGCGAAGGCCGGGAACAGCCCGTCCGACAGGTGCGCCAGCGCGGTGGCCCGGTCCGCGGCGGGGAAGACCGCCCGGCACACGGCCACCCGCCGCCCGACACCCGCAGACCCGACACCCGCGGACCCGACACCCGCGGACCCGACACCCGCGGGCAGGGCGGCGCGGTACCGGTCCGCCCAGCCCCGGTGCACCGTGCCGGGACGGTCCGGGAAACCGATGGCGGTCTGGTCGAGCAGGAGGTTCAGGCCCTCCCGGCCCACCTGCTCGGCGGTCTCGCCACTGTGCGCCCCCTGCCAGATCCGGGCCTCGGCCACCTCGGGCGCGCACGGCGTCAGCACCGCGCCGTCCTCGGTCAACGGCCGGCCGCTCAACGCCCGGCGCAGGAGCTCGCGATGCTGCGCGTGGATCTCCCGCTTGCGGCCGAAGTCGCGCCCGAGGGCCCGGTAGGCACGCTGGTCCGAGCCGCTGCCCAGGCCGAGCTCGACCCGCCCGCCGGACAGGATGTCCACGACGGCGACGTCCTCGGCCAGTCGCACCGGGTCCTCCAGCGGCAGCACGTTGACCGCCGTCCCGAGCCGGATGTGCCGGGTCGAGGCCGCCACGTTCGCGAGGAACGTCCACGGCGAGGGCAGCCCGCCGAGGGGATGGGTCGACGTCGGCAGGTGGTGCTGCGCGACCCAGCCCGAGTCGAAACCCAGCTCGTCGGCGGCGACGAACAGTTCGTGGGCATCCGCGTAGGCCTGGCGCGCGTCGGAGCGGATCGCCGCCCGGGTGAAGAAGCCCAGCCTGAAGGCGCTCGTGTCGGTCATCGGCCCTTCTCGTTCGTCATCCGGGACACGGGAATGCACCCGGGGATGGGTTCCAGGCGGTCGGCCGGGGGTGGTCGCGGCGGGCGCCGCGCGGTCAGGGACGGGCCGCCGCGACGGCCGCGTCGACCTTCGCCGTGACGTCCAGTTCCTTGAGCTTCTGCGCGACCGTGTCGTTGAAGCCGGTGTAGTAGTGGTCGCGGATGTTGACCGCCCGCTTGATCAGGCCGCCGGAGTAGGCGACGTCGGCGGTGTTGTGCTGGATGCGGTCGAGCAGCGCGGCGTCGAGGACGTGCGGAACCTGCCGGTTGGCGATGGCGGTGGACCTGGCCTTGGCCGGGGTGAGCTTCGCCGCGTCGACCCAGACCTGCGCCGACTGGTCCGGCTGGGTGATGTTCCACAGCTCGTAGGCCACGGAGCGGCCCACGAAGTCCCGGATCGCCGCGTTCTTCCGCTGGTCCTTCAGCGCGCCCCGCGACGCGACGAGCACGCCCAGCCCGAGGGCGCCGGTCTGCTTGGTGGTGGTCAGGACCTGCGCGCCCGCGTCCAGCGCGGCGCCGGCGCGGGCCGGCGACCCGGCCCACGCGTCGACGTCACCCTGGGCCAGCGCGGTGGCGCCCACCGTCGAGTCGAGCTGGACGGGCTTGACGTCCGCGGGCGTGAGCCCGGCCTGCTTCAGGGTCAGCAGGTACTGCAGCTCGGAGGTCGCGCCCGGGGAGTAGGCGAACTTCTTCCCGCGGAGGTCGGCGAGGCGCTCGATTCCCGAGTTCTTGCCGCGCAGGGTCACGATCGGCGGGTAGTTGGTGTCGTCGGCGGGCTGGGTCGCCAGGACCCCCTGGATCGGGGGGTCGTTCGCCGGCCACGCGGGCTGGGCGTTGGCCTGGGCCAGGATGAGGGCGAAGTCGCTGAGCTGACCGATGTCGACCTTCCCGGTCGTCAGCGCGGTCGTGACCGTCGCGGCGTTGAACTGCGCGAACTGGACCTTGTACGGGGCGCCCTGGAGCACGCCGGACTTCGCGAAAGCCGCCTTCACGTACGGCGACTGGGTCGCGAAGGTCAGGGTCACGCCGCTGAGGTCGTTCTGCGCTGCCGCTTTGCTGCCGCTGCTGCTACCGCTGCCGCTGCTGCCGCCGTCCGATCCGCAGGCGGCGGCGGCCACGGCCAGCGCGAGCAGCGGGGCGGCCAGGCGGAGCCGACCGAATCTTCCGATCTTCATGGATGCGTTCCCGAGGTGTTGGTGGGGTGGCCGAGCCGGTGGGCTTCAGGCCGGGGATGACGGGCGTGCGACGCCCAGCTCGGCAAGTAGCTGTGAGCGCAGGTCACCGAAGCGCGACCCGGTGCCCTCGCGCGGTCGAGGCAGGTCGACGCGCAGGTCCAGACCGACCTTGCCGTCGGTGAGGACGACGACGCGGTCGGCCAGCCGCAACGCCTCGTCGACGTCGTGGGTGACCAGCAGGACGGCCGGCCGGTGCCGGTGCCACAGCTCGTGCACCAGGGCCTGCGTGCGCAGGCGGGTCAGCGCGTCGAGCGCGGCGAACGGCTCGTCGAGCAGGAGCAGGTCCGGACGGTGCACCAGGGCGCGCGCCAGGGCGACCCGCTGCGCCTCGCCCCCCGACAGCGTGTGCGGCCAGGCCCTGGCATGGTCGGCGAGGTTCACCTCGGCGAGGGCCTCCTGCGCCCTGGCGAGGGTCGATTCCCGGCGGGGAAGCCCGAGCAGCACGTTGCGCCAGACCCGCTCCGACGGGATCAGCCGGGGCTCCTGGAAGACCACCGAGCGGTTGCGGGGCGCCAGGACCGTTCCCTCGTCGACGGTGTCGAGCTCGGCGAGGATCCGCAGCAGGGTCGTCTTACCACTGCCGGAGCGGCCGAGCAGCGCGACGAACTCGCCCCTGGCGATCGTGAGGGCGAAGTCGTCCAGGATCCGCCGGGCCGCGAACGCCTTGCCGACGTCGCGCATGACGACGGCCGGCTGCGCCGGTGCGGGGGTCGTGCCGGCGGGGGTCGTCATGGTCAGGACTTCACGATCGTCGGTCGCCAGGGCAGGAGCAGCCGCTCGAGGAGCCGGACGACGAGGTCGACGAGCAGACCGAGCAGCGCGTACACGACGACCCCGACGATCACGATGTCCGTCCGGATCTGGTTGGACGCGTTCATCACCAGTGCGCCCAGCCCGGAGGAGGCGTTGATCTGCTCCGCCGCCACCAGCGCGAGCAGCGAGATCCCCATGGCGTACCTGATGCCGACCAGCACCGACGGGAGCGCGTTCGGTAGGACGAGGCGGGTGATCATCCTCGTTCTGCTCAGCCCGAAGACCCGGCCGACCTCGATCAGCCGGCGGTCCACCCCGCGCACTCCGGCGAAGGTGTTGAGGTAGACGGGGAAGACGCAGGCAACCGCGATCAGCACGATCTTCGGGGTGTCGCCGATGCCGAACCAGACGACGAACAGCGGAATCAGCGCGATGAACGGGACCGTCCGCAGCATCTGCAGCGTCGAGTCCACGAGCTCCTCGCCCAGCTTCCACAGCCCGGCGACGAGGCCCGCCGCGACCCCGATGCCGGCGCCGATGACCAGCCCGGCCAGGGCCCGCCCGGTCGACACCCGCAGGGCCGTCTGCAGCTCACCGTCGGCGATGAGGTCGCGGGCGGCCTCGAACACGCTCTTCGGGCTCGCCAGCGTCGTCGGCGGGACGAGCCCGGCGGAGGTGCTCCACTGCCAGGCGATCAGGAGGGCGGCCGGCACCAGGCCGCGCAACAGCCAACGAACCCGGCGCAGTCCGGCGCGCCGTCCGGGGGCGTTGCGCCGACGACTCAGATCGGTGAGCTCGAACGGCGTGGCGAGAGCCGCCCGGTCCGCGACCGCCGGGTCACCACTCACCGCCAGGTTCTCGTTCGCCGCCGGGTCACGCCCGAGCTCGCCCGGCGCGCACCGGGAGTCCTGAACCGTCACGATGCGCGGGTCCCCACGGCCTCGGCTGAGACTCGACACGTGCCAGTGCGCTGCATGACGAACTCCTGGTTCGGGACGGGCGGGCGTAGCCCGGTGGGACCGGGTGGCAGCATATATGGGCAAAGCCGATCGGTTTAGTAGTATTTACCGCTCGAGTGATGCGGATCGCACGATCGCCCGGGCCGCACTCGCTCGCGCCACCGGCGGCGGGCCCCGGTGGACGCCTGCGTGGCAAGGGAACGTCCAGGGAACGCCGTGTCCGTAGAGTCCTTCACGACGCACTACCTCGGCATCCCTCGCCGAGCTTCCTCTGTGAACGGAGTGAGTAATGTCCCTGACGATCGGTGACACCGCACCCGACTTCGTGGCGGCGACCACGGAGGGCCCGATCAAGTTCCACGAGTGGATCGGCGACTCGTGGGCGGTGCTGTTCTCGCACCCGAAGAACTTCACCCCGATCTGCACCACCGAGCTTGGCTATGTCGCGTCGATCAAGCCCGAGTTCGACCGCCGCAACGTCAAGATCATCGGCCTCTCGGTGGACCCGATCGAGCTGCACGACGCCTGGGCCAAGGACATCGAGGAGACCCAGGGCACCGCGCCCAACTACCCGCTGATCGGCGACGCCGACTTCGCGATCTCCAAGGCGTACGGCATGCTCGGCGCCGACGTCAGCGGTGACCCGTCGGACCGCACGGCCGCGGACAACCAGACCGTGCGCAACGTCTTCGTCATCGGCCCGGACAAGAAGATCAAGCTGATCCTGGTCTACCCGATGACGACCGGGCGCAACTTCGACGAGGTCCTGCGGGTCATCGACTCCCTGCAGCTCACCGCGAAGCACAAGGTCGCCACCCCGGTGAACTGGAAGCAGGGCGACGACGTCGTCATCGCCGGCTCGGTCTCCAACGACCAGGCCAAGGAGATCTTCGGCACCTGGAACGAGCCGAAGCCCTACATCCGCATCGTCCCGCAGCCGACCGCCTGAGTCACAGCAGCGGCCTGGAGCTGACGACCCGACTGTCCGAGGAGCTCGGCGACGCCGGGCCTGGTCGAGGCCGGGCCCGAGTTCTACCCGGTGGCCGGGGCGTTCGCGACGCGCGCCGCGCTGGACCGGTTCGACGGCGGGCGGGTCGTCGTCGGGGTCACCTCGACCCCGTTCAGGTGCCCGCCCGCCACGATCCCTCCGCGCTGTACGCGGCGGACAGGTCCGAGTTCGGTTCGACCCGGATCCGCCGCTGGTTCGGCCGCGGGTGGACAGGCCACTGAGCCGGTCACCGCGGACCAGGTTCGCCGGCCGTCTCCGGGGCGGTCCTCAGACGGCGGCGGCCTGGCGGCGTGAGCGGGCGGCCCAGAACGGCTGCCCGGCCTTCTCGTACAGCGCGGCGGCCGTCTCGAACCCCGCGCGGGCCTCGACCGGGTCGCCCGCGGCCGCCGCGGCACTACCGGCCGCCGACTCGGCCATGGCCGTCCAGGCCATGCTGTCGTGGAACGACGCCGCCCGCCGGGCCGCCTCGGCGAAGGCCCGCGCTCCCGCGGCGTCGCCGGCCCGCGCCAGCGTCTCCGCGCCGACCGGGTTGAGCAACAGGCCGCAGCTGGCGCAGTCGCCGTAGCGGGCCGCGGTGCGCGACGCCGCCCGCACCGACTCGACGGCGCCGTCAAGATCGTCCCGCTCGAGCGCCGCCAGCGCCGCCGTGGCGTGCAACCGCCCCCAGGCGTGCCGGGCCAGCGGGGTGACCGCCGCGATGGCGGACGCCCGCTTGAGGTAGGGCACGACCTCGTCGAGGGCACCCGTACAGATCGCGAGTTCGGCCCGGCGCAGCCAGGGCAGCGCGACGGACCGGCTGCCCATCGGCGCGTACAGCTCGCAGCTTCGGTCCAGGCAGGCGGCCGCGGCGTCCCAGTGGCCGCGCAACAGCAGCGACTCGCCGAGCAGACACCAGGCGAACGCCTGCACCGCCACCGCGTCCGCCCGCTCGGCCAGCGCCAGCGTCTCGCGCGCGTACTGCTCGACATCGTCGGCGAGGGCGTCCTCGTAGAGCTGGTACTGCCCGATGCAGTGGTTGATCTCGAAGAACCGGCTGACCCGGCCGCCCAGGTCCACGGCCGCGAGCCGCGGCATCTGGACCTGCAGCGCCGTGCGCCAGGTGCCCTGGATGTGCGCCAGGATCGCCTGTTCCTCGAGCGCCTCGGCGACGGCGTCGGCGTCGCCGTGCGCCACGGCCACCTGGTGCGCCCGGTCGGCCAGCCGGCGGGCGGCGGCGAAGTCGCCGCGTTCCCGCATCACACCCGCCCGCACGCCGGCCAGCCGGCCCTGGTCGACGGCGTCCGGCCCGAGCCGGTCGGCCGCGTCCAGGTGCGTCTCGGCCGCGTCGAGCTGCTGCTGCATCACCAGCGCGGCCGCACCCTTGCGGTGCAGGCGGATGGCCGTCGCCGCGTCGGGTCCGGCCCGCAGCGCCCGCTCGTACGCCGTGATCGTCGCCGCGGCGTCGCCCGACTGGGCACGCAGGTCCCCGACCCGCTCCCAGACCTCGATCGCCTGCTCCGGCTCGGCCGCGAGGTTGCTGCGGATCTCCTCGTACAACCGCTGCGTCGACGGGCTCGGTTCGATCCCCAGCTCGGCGTCGAGCACGTCGCACAGCCGCTGGTACTGCCGCCGGGCCTCGCCACGGCGCCCGGCGGCGGAATACAGCCGCATCAGCCAGGCGTGGTTGTCCTCACTCAACGGATCCGCGGCGACGAGGCGCTGCACGGTCCGGGCGGCGTCGTTGAGGTCCCCGCGCGTCTCGAGCAGCTCGGCGAACTCCGCCATCAGCGCCAGCCAGTCGTCGCGCAGGGCATCGCGCGGCGCGACCGCCCAGTCCTCGTAGACGTCCTCCGGCAGCAGCCCGTCCCGGTAGAGCTCGATCGCGCCGGCGTGAGCGTCGACGGCCCGGGTGCGCCGCGCGGTCGCGGCGGCCGACCGGTACTCGTCCACATCGACCGACAGGCGGTCCGACGGCAGGCACAAAAGGTCACCGACCGACGCGATGAGGTCCGCACCCTGTTCGCCGTCGAGCGCGCGGCGGGCCGCATGCAGAGCCTTGCGCAGGTTGCGGCCGGCTGCGGCCGGGTCCAGCTCCGGCCACAGGACGTCCATCACCTGATCCCGGCGCAGGCGATGCCCGGGTGCCAGCGCGAGCAGCTTGACGAGCGCCGCCGGCCTGCGCTGCGACCAGGCCCCATCCGGGACCGCCCGATCACCCACCGTGACTCGAAAATGGCCGAACAGCTCGATCCGCAGAGTCTCCACCCGTCCCCCTCAGATCGCCCTACGGACGAACCCCGCCATCCACCCCGATGGTGCCACGCGGCTGTCGACCCAGGGCCGGAGCGGCGGTGCCCGCGACCCATCCACCGGGGCCCGCTCCGCGCCGCAGTTCACAGTTCACAGTTCATGCGATAACAGGATTATCACCGCGCATCGACAAAATACAGTCAAAGGTTCATCTTGCCTATCAGCGCCGACGGTCGAGCTTGACGGCGCGCAGCGGCCCGGAAATCGTGGTCGAGAGGACGGCGTCGACGAGGTGCTCGCTCAGCGCGGGGCCGACGCGCTGTCCACGACGTCGGTCACGTTGGTCACGTTGGTCACGTCGCCGATTCTCTCTTGCCACGACCCGTTCGCTCAGTGCCCTTCGGACCCCGGGAGCGCAGTAGTGACAGTCTCGATCGAACGCAACGTCGACCCGTTCGACACCATCGACTCGGGGTCAGATCCAGCTTTCGAGGAGAGCATTCTTCTCGAACGGATCGCCGGGAATTATTATCCCGCCGTTCTCGACTGGTTCTTCGATCTGCTGCCGCGGGAGGCGAAAACGGTCCTCGAGGTCGGCTGCGGTACCGGGCAGGTTCTCGACCGGCTTGTCGGCCACCTGGGCGCTGACCGCGTCGAGCGGGCCGTCGGCATCGACCGCAGTGCCTATCTCGCCAAGCGGGCGGCCGAACGTTTCGACCAATTCGAGATATTCGCCGCCGACGGAACGCAGGTACCGCTGCCCGACGAGCAGTTCGATCTCGCGACGACCGCGACCGTGCTGGTGCATGCCGCCGACCCCGCCGGCATCCTCCGGGAGATGCACCGGCTCACCCGTCGCGGCGGGACGGCGGCGGTGCTCGACCAGGATTTCGGCAGCGCCGTGATCCACCCGGGCGACCGGGACCTCAGCCGCCGGATCCTCGACGCGGCGACCGACTTCTGGCAGGACGGCTGGATCGGCCGAAAGCTGCCCTCGCTGCTGCGGGACGCCGGTTTCACCGTCACCGGCTTCCACTCGACGGTCCGTATTGATCGGACCTTCGACCGGGCATTTTTCACCCGGATCCGGGACTGGGTCGTCACCGCCGGTTTCGCCGCTGCGGAGGCCGACCGGTGGCTCGCCGAACTGGCCGCGGGGGCCGAGCGCGACGAGTTCGTCTTCACCCGCAACTTCTATGCCTGCACCGCGCGCCGGGATGACTGAGGGCTCGCTCCTCGTCTACAGCCCCCTCAACGAGCCGCGCCGGCCGGCGCTTACCCGTCTCGCCGAACTCCACCCGCGCGTCGTCCTGCTCGCCGAGGACGACACCGATGTCCCATCCTGGGCCGACGAACTCCTGGCCGACGTGGTGCGGATCGACCGGCTCGACGCGCCGGCCGCGATCCGCACCACGCGGGACCTGCTCGCCCGCCGCGGGGGTGCCGCGGACGGCATCGTCTCGCTGTCGGAGACGGGTCTGGCGTTCTGCTCGGCCGTGGCCGCGGAGCTGGGCCTGCCGTTCACGCCGTTGGACGTGTTGGAGAGGGCCCGGGACAAGTCCCGGATGCGGGCGGCCTTCGCCGAGCACGGTCTGCCGACGGTACGGTTCGGGACCGCCGAGCGGCTCGACGAGGCGCTGGCGATCGCCGCGGACATCGGCTATCCGGTGGTGCTCAAGCCGCTGCTCGCCGGCGGCAGCCTGTTCGTCTGGACGGTGCACGACCCGGCCGAGCTGGCCGCCGCGTTCGACGACGTGCTCCGCGGCGGCGCCCGGGTCGTCGCCGGCGACCCGCTGGTGCACGCCACCTTCCGCGGCGGCGCGGCGCCTCGCCTGCTCGTCGAGCAGCTCATCCGCGGGCGGCGGCGGTTCGCCAGCTCCCTCGACCTGCCGGTCGGCGAGGTGAGCGTCGAGGGCAGCGTCGTCGGTGGTGAGGTGCGGGTGCTGGCCCGCCACGACAAGCCGCTGCCGGCGGACGGCCCCTTCTTCGAGGAGGTGCTGTGGTCGTCGCCCTCCCGGCTTCCGGCGGACCTGCTGGCCCGGGTGGACGACGTGGCGGCGGGCGCCGTGCGCGCGCTCGGCCTGCGGGACTGCGTGTTCCACGCCGAGATGCGCACGACGGACACCGGACCGGTGCTGCTCGAGGTCGCGGCGCGGATGGGCGGCGGCCCGATCTTCCGGTCGGCCCGGCTCGCCCACGGCGTCGACCTCGTCGAGACGATGGTCCGGATCGCCACCGGCGCGCCGGCGCCAAGCGGGCGCCCGGCGCCGGACCCGGACCCGGGTCCGCGGGACCCGGACCGGCCGCGCCATGCGGTGATGACGTTCGGCTTGTTCGCCGACGAAGGGATGTTGCGGGCGATCGAGGGGCTCGACGAGGTGCGGTCGCACCCGGACGTCGTGGAGGTCTGCGTCTACGAGCACCCGGGCACCTACATCCGCCGCGCGCCGCGCTCGGACCACTGCACGGTCCACGTCATGGTCGCGGCGGCCGACTTCGCCACCGCCGAGGACCTCGGCCGCTGGGCGCAGAAACGCATCCGGTTCGTCACGGGCGCTCAGTAGCCGGACAGCACGCCGGCGGGCAGGAGGTCGTGGAGGAGTTCGGCGGTTTCGCCGCGCGGCAGCGCATCGAGCGAGTCGACGTCGAGGAACTGCCTGAGCACGAACGAGTAGTCGACGCTGTGAAAGGTGTGCTTCTCCTGCGGGGTCATGTTCCGCGCGGTATCGGTGAGGACCTTCCGCACCCGTGCCGGCGTCAGGTAGAAGCGGCTGTACGCCTCCCGGCGCAACTCCTCCAGGCGGTCCCAGGGGACCTCCGCCGTCGGCGAACTCTCGGGCGCGCTGAAATAGCCCTGGCCGGCACCACCGCGGGGCGGCTCATAGCCCTGGTCGATCGCCATGTCCCAGACCTCGGTGCCCTCGTGCGGGGACAGCACGAAGAAGTTCGCCTTGCTCAGCCCTGTGGTCGACGCGTTGAACTCGATCGTCCGCTCGATGTCCGCCTCGGTCTCGGACGGGAAGCCGAAGATGTTGAACGAGCCGAGAATCACGCCCGCGTTGCCCATGTACTCGATCATCCGGCGGGTGCGGTCGAGGTTCAGCCGCTTCTTGATCACCTGTTGCACCCGCTGGTCACCTGATTCCACCGCGACCATCGCGTAGAACGTGCCGCCCTCGAGCAGCAGGTCGACGATGTCCTCGGTCAACAGGTCCGCGCGCAGGCCGTTGGGGAAGGCGAACCGCAGCCCGGGCCGCCTGGCGAACTCGGCGAAGATCTCCCGCACCCGACCGCGGTGGATGTTGAAGATGTCGTCGTAGACGAGAAACGTGTCGACGCCGGCGGCCTCATGCCAGTAGTCGACCTCCGCCACCACCGCCGCCGCCGACCGGTACCGCACGGACTTCCCCATGATGTCGTGGCAGTACACGCACTGGTACGGGCAGCCCCGCGTGGTGACGATCGGCATGTACCGCACCTTGAGGTTGAGCAGCGAGGTGTAACCGGCGAAGGGGGTCGGGTCCAGCTGCGCGAGCGTCGGGGTCGCGAGCGCGTCGAGGTCCGGCACCACACCGCGCGGATTCGCCCGGACGGTCCCGTCCGGCTCGCGGTAGACGAGGCCACCGATGTCCGTGCGCGGCGCGCCACCGTCCCTACCGCGGATCAGGTCCCCGCCGCGGATCAGGTCGAGCAGGTCACCGAACCCGGCTTCGCCCTCCCCCACCAGGGCGTAGTCGATGTTGCCGTCGTCGAGCACGCCCCGGCCGATCGCCGTCGCGTGCGGGCCGCCGACAACCACGACACTGCCGAGCTCCGCCTTGGCCCAGCCGGCCACGAAGGCCAGCTCCGGCGCATAGTAGGTCAACGCGCTGAGCGCCACGACGTCGGGCGCGAACCGGCCGAGCGCCGAACGCCAGTCCTCGCCCCGGCTGAGCAGATGCAGCAGGTTCACCTGGAGCGTGCGGTCTTCCGGCCGCCACGCGACGTTGGCCTCCAGGTAGAGGGTGCCCAGCTCGATGCTGCACTTGTTCTCGTAGAACGTCAGCTCCCGGCCAAGGATCGCGTCCTGCTTGGCGTTGACGTTCACGAAGGCGACTCTCATGTCGGTCTCCCTGGCGCGGGTGGCACGGGCGGCACGGGCGTGGCGGCCCACGGTCCGGCCGTCGCGTCCACCGTGTCGTTGCGGCCGGTGCGATCCACGCCGCGGACCCGGTAGAGCACCCGCCCGGAGATGTCCGGGACGCCGAGCTCGCGGTGCTGGCGGCGGGCCAGGTCGCGGTCGTAGTACGAGGTCGTAGGCATGTACCGGAAGGTGATCCCGGCGCGGCGCGCTCCGGACACGTTGGCGGACGATCCGTGCACGAGATGGACGTCGTGCAGCGAGAAGTGACCCGGTTCCAGCTCGGCGACGCGCACGGCGGCACGCTGCGGCTCGTCGAGCTCCAGCCGCTGGTTCAGGGTGGCGTCCCGCCCGTCGGAGCGCTGGTGCCCGAGCAGCGCCCGCGCCCGGTGCGAACCGGCGACGTAGCGCAGTCCGCCGTTGTGCGGGCCGGACCGGTCCAGCGCCAGCCACACCGTGCACGTGGCCAGCGGCCGGATGGGCCAGTAGTGACCGTCCTGGTGCCACGGCGTCGGCTTGCCGATCCGCGCCGGCTTGCCGAACATCCCGCAGGCCCAGAGCAGGACGTCGTCGCCGAGCACGGCCGACACCGCGTCCAGCAGCACCGGATGGCTGCCGTAACGCAGGCCGAACCCGCTCGCCATCAGATCAGGCACGAAGTCGGGGACGTCGCTCGGGTCATCGCACAGATAGTCGCCGAGGTCCGACCGCACCTGGTCGAGGACGTCGGCCGGCATCGGCTCGGGGGCGATGACGAGCCCCTCGGCACGGTAGCGCTCGACGTCGAGCCCGGCCGTGGCGATCCGGTCGCTCATGGGCGCGCCGCCTCGAGCGGGGCGGGCGGGGCAGGCGGGGCGGACGGGGCGGGCGCCGGCAGGCGCAGCCCGAACAGCCGGGACACCGTGTCGTGCGTGAGCATCGTCGTGGTGTCGGGCCCGACCGCCGCGCGCAGCTCGGCGACCTTGCCCACCGAGTGCGGCCAGGTGGAGTCCGCGTGCGGGTAGTCCGAGGCCCACATCAGCCGCTCCGCCGACCAGTTCGGCAGGATCCGGGGGACCTCGTCGGTCTCATGCTGGAACGTGACCCAGACGCCGTCGGTCACCTGGTCGAGGGCCGGCCGGGACAGGTCGACGCCGAAGGAGCGTCCGAACCGGTGGTCGGCGTGCTCCAGCCGCTGCAGGAAATGCGGGATCCACAGCAGGTCGAACTCGCAGAGGATCAGTCGCAGCCCCGGATACCGCTCCCAGACACCGCCGAAGACGAGCGCGGTGAGCGCGCGCTGGGCCTGGGCCGGGATCATGACGTAATCGAGCAGCGCGCCGTGGACGTCGATCGTGATGTCCCGCCGGACGGCGCCCCGGTGAATCACCACCGGGAGGTCGAGGCCGACGGCGGTCTCCCACACCGGGTCGAAGGAGGCGTCTGCGTAGGACCGATCCGGGTCCGCGCGTAACACGACGCCGCGCAGGCCCAGACCCGCCGCCCGGGTGACCTCCTCCGCCGCGAGCCCGGGGTCGGCGTCGTCCACCAGGGCGGTGCCGACGAGTCGGTTCGGGTCGACGGCGCAGTACTCGGCGACGAAGTCGTTGTAGGCGTGCAGGCAGGCGCGGCGGAACTCGGCGTCCTGGCAGCCGAAGAGCAGGTCCGCGAAGGTCGGGAACAGGACCTCTGCGGCGACGCCGTCGACGTCCTGCTCGGCGAGCCGCGCCCGCGGATCCCACACCGACGGTGGTGCGGCGGCGAAGCCCAGGGCCGCCCGGCGGGGGAGCTCCTCGGACGGCACGCCGGCGGCGCTGGCCGCGTACACGCTGCGCGGTTGGATGTCCTCGCAGACGAAGTACTCTCCCGGCCGCCCGTCGAGGTTCACCACCCGGGGCGCCCGCTCCTGGTACCGCCGCGGTAGCCGGGATGTCCACAGCTCGGGCGGCTCGCAGAGGTGCGAGTCGGCGGAGATCAGCGGCCGGCTCACGGCGCCACCTCGCCGGCCGTGCTCGTCTCGACCAGATCGGGCCTCCGCAGCCGTGCGATCTCCTCCGTGGTCAGCGAGCGGTCGAGGACGTCCTGCGCGAGCGTGCCGTCGTCGAGCACCCGTTGCACCCGCCAACAGGACGGATCGGACGCGGTCCAGCGTTCGTACTCGCCGCGCCCCGAGTTCGCCATCGCCTGATAGGCGGTGCCCCGGCAGCCGCCGTAACACTGCCGGGTGGCGAGCAGGTCGCAGTCCCGGCAGTCCCCCTGGATATGGTCGTCGAGGTTGCGGATGACGGCGAGCGCGGGACTGCCGAGCACCTCGGCCAGCGGCTGCCGGTTGAGGTCCCCGATCGTCGTCTCGATCCCCGGGCACGGCCTGACCGCACCGTCCGCATGCAGGTCGAGGCGGTACAGGTTCTCGTAGCAGGCGCCTGCCAGGCAGGGCGGCTTGGCCTGGTACGGCTCGTAGCCCATCGCCTCGTCCTGGCGGCGGACGGTCTCGAACAGCTCGGAGATCTCGGCCCGGCGGATCACCAGGTGGGGGTTGGTCCGGGCGAAGCCCTGCAGCTTGCTGAGCTCGATGTGCGAGTAGATGTTCCGCTCGCGCAACTGGGCCACCAGCTCCGGGAGGAACTCCAGGTTGTCGCGGGCGATGACCGACTCGACGCCGAGCCTGGTCCGGCCGGGCTCGTCCGTCGTCGTCAGGCCGGCGGCCACGAGACACTCGATCAGCGCGACCTGCTCGGCGTAGACGGTCTCGGCGTCCCGCGGCAGACCGGACAGGTACTTCTGCACCTCGGCGAGTCGCGCGCGGCGGGGATCGTCGGGCGCCACCACCGGCACGTTCAGCTTCGTCAGCAGGTTGACGCCGCTGGCGACGATCCAGTCGATCGACTCCGGCGTCAGCAGCCCCCCGTTGGTGACGAGCGTGACCGCGATGCCCCGCCGTTGCAGAAAGGAGATCGTGTCCTGCCAGGACGGCGCGGCAAGCGGTTCGAACGTGCCGTTCACCGTCACCGCCTGCAGGCCGAGCGCGATCGCCTGCTCGAGCCAGCCCTCCATCCGCCCTTCCCAGGTCGGGTCGCGGTGCAGGGGCACTGACCCCGACTCGCTCGCCGTCATGACCGTGGGTTGACGGGGGCGTCCGTGCAGTTCCGGATCACCCGCATAACAATAGGGGCATTTCCAGTTGCAGGTCGGCGGGGTGTTCATCTTCAGGCCCACTCGTAGGACCTTTCCGTCCGCGAAGGCGGAGTACCGGCCGTCGAGCGTGGTGAATGGGCCGGCAAAGAGAGGAAGCGGGCGGAGTTCAGCCATGAGCCCTCCAAGCATAGGCTGTGCAAAAGCAGCCGCCCAACGAGGGTAAATCACGGAGTCGCCCCGGACAAGGGCTTCTGACCTGAACGTGTAGTCTTCGCATCTGGCCGGATGTTCCGCCGGATCATCGCCGCCTCGGACGGCAACCCGGCGCATCTACGACGCCCGGCAAAGGTTTACGCAGCGCAGCGACACAGCCATGCCGGCAACTAAAGGAAAGCGTTGACCTGCGCCGCGACAAAGATTAGAGGTCGCCATCCGTAGCACTTCGTGACCGCGGACCAATGCGAACACATTCGCTGCCGAGGCGCCCGGCGCGTCGGCGGGTGGGCGACGGCAGGCGGATGCCATGGTCAGCGGCCGCCCGTCGCCCGACCCCGGCGCGGACTGGTATCGGCGCCTGGACGGGTACGGCCCGCCGAGCCCCCGCGCCGATCCAGGGGCCGTGCCGATCCAGGGGCCGTGCCGAGCCAGGGGCCGTGCGACCTCGTCGGCGTTTCACGGCGGTGGGCCGCCAGCCTCGGAGGCCTGCCTGCACCAGGTCCCGGTGCGCCCCGCGCGGCGAAGGCGCCCCGGCGAGCCGCATTCCCGGGCCGGCGTCACGGCCGGGTGGACGATGCGTGCGGGATTGCGACGGCTTAGATCTTCAGTCCACGGCTGATTCCGCGATCAATATCCGGGTTCTCCCGAGAGGATTTCCGGCGACTCCGCCCCGAAGCGGGAATATCAGTTTTCGGAATCACGCTCTGCCACCCGGGAGCGCGCTACCGGGTTCGGACCGCAGGGCGGGCAATTCGGTGAAGAGCGCCCCGGATGAGGCCCCCCGAAGGAACGTCCGGCGCCCGGGCGGGTGCGTCGGCGCGTCTGGCGCGGGCGACTACGATCAATCGGAGGAAGGCAGAGCATTGAGGATCTTGAGAGGCGGCCATGTCGGCACGTATGCCCGCGGTGCCCGAGGAGCGAGTGTCCGCTCCAGCCGGTAGCAGCTTTGCGGAGGCGGTGAAGGCCGCCGGCCTGACGATGTCAGGCCCGAACGCGATCGTGGTCGTCCGCGACGCTGGCGGCACGCTGCGCGACCTCACCGCGGTGCCGGAGGTGGACACCGAGGTGACGGCGGTGCCGATGTCGAGCCCGGACGGTCTCGCGGTGCTGCGGCACTCGACGGCGCACGTGATGGCCCAGGCGGTGCAGGACCTCTTCGACGAGGCCCGGCTCGGCATCGGGCCGCCGATCGAGAACGGCTTCTACTACGACTTCGACGTGCCCAAGCCGTTCCAGGCCGAGGACCTCGAACGCATCCAGGCCCGGATGAAGGAGATCGTCAAGCAGGGCCAGCGGTTCCGCCGCCGCGTGCTGACCTCGCGGGAGGCGGCGCGCGACGAGCTGTCCGCCGAGCCCTTCAAGCTGGAGCTCGTCGACATCAAGGGGGAGGCGTCGGGCGCGGCGGCCACCGAGGTCGGCAGCGGCGAGCTGACGATGTACGACAACGTCGACCCGCGCAGCGGGGAGGTCGTCTGGACCGATCTGTGCCGCGGCCCGCACCTGCCGTCCACCCATCTGATCTCCGCGTTCGCACTGCTGCGCAACTCGGCCGCCTACTGGCGCGGTGACGAGAAGAACCCCCAGCTCCAGCGGATCTACGGGACCGCGTGGCCGACCCGGCCGGCGCTCAAGGAGTACCTGGCCGCGCTGGCGGAGGCCGCCAAGCGGGACCACCGCAGGATCGGCGAGGATCTCGACCTGTTCGCGTTCAGCCCGGAGATCGGCAAGGGGCTGCCCCTGTGGCTGCCCAACGGGACGATCATCCGCGACGAGCTGGAGAGCTGGGCCCGCCAGACCGAGCGGCGCCTCGGCTACCGCCGGGTCGTCACGCCGCACATCACCCAGGAGGACCTCTACTTCCTGTCCGGGCATCTGCCGTACTACAGCGAGGACCTCTACGCCCCGATCCAGATCGAGGGCGAGAACTACTACCTCAAGCCGATGAACTGCCCGCACCACCACATGGTGTACAAGGCCCGACCGAAGAGCTACCGCGAGCTCCCCTACAAGATCGCCGAGTACGGGACGGTGTACCGGTTCGAGCGCAGCGGCCAGTTGCACGGCCTGATGCGGGCCCGCGGCTTCACCCAGAACGACGCCCACATCTACTGCACCCGCGACCAGGCCAAGGAGCAGTTCCTCGAGGTCATGCGGATGCATGACGAGTACTACCGGGCGCTCGGGATCACCGACTTCTACATGGTCCTCGCGCTGCGGGACCCGGCGAACACGACGAAGTACCACGACGACGCGCAGATGTGGGAGGACGCCGAGCGGATCACCCGTGAGGCGATGGACGAGTCCGGCATCCCGTACGTCGAGGAACTCGGCGGCGCGGCGCACTACGGCCCGAAGGTCGACTTCATCATCCGCTCGGTGACCGGCAAGGAGTTCGCCGCCTCGACGAACCAGGTCGACCTCTACACGCCGCAGCGCTTCGACCTGAAGTACCACGACGCCGACGGGACCGACAAGCAGGTCGTCGTCATCCACCGGGCGCCGCTGGGCTCGCACGAGCGATTCGTCGCGTTCCTCACCGAACACTTCGGCGGCGCCTTCCCGGTCTGGCTGGCCCCGGAGCAGGTCCGAGTGATCCCGATCATGCCGGAGCTCGACGAGTATGCCGAGACGGTGAGTCAGGCGCTGCTCGACGCGGACGTGCGCGTCGACGTCGATGCCAGCGACGGCCGGCTCCCGGCCCGGGTGCGCACCGCGGTCACCCGCAAGATCCCGCTGATCGTCGTCGTCGGTCGGCGCGAGGTCGAGGAGGGCAGCGTCTCGGTGCGGGACCGGTCCGGCCAGGAGACGTCCATGCCGCTGGCCGACTTCGTCCGCCGGGTCCGCGACCTGATCGACACCAGAAGCCTCGACGGCGCCGGCCATCTCCGCGCAGGATCAGACGCGACACCCACCGAGGTCGACGCGACCGACTGACCCAGTCGACGCGACCGATCACCGCCACCTGGCTCCGGCTGGTTCCCGGTCCCCCCGCGAACATTCGCCTTCTGGCTGGGGGCCCGGGTCGGTGCCGGTTCCGCGGAACATCAAGATCGTCTTTTGGGTTGCCCGGGTGGCTTCCACGCGCGGTTTCCGGGTCTGCTGCCGGCCGGTTCAGGTTCCGCCGCATTCCATGAGTGGAGGAGGTGATCTGCCGGTGGGCGGGGCGGATCGCGGCGGCGACGTGTGCCTGGCTGCTGGCGGTGGCGGCGTTCGATCGGCGGGAGGGCTGGTCGGGGATGGGGATGGNCTCGTGCGCGCACTGGCTGTCGTGGCGGTGCGGGATCGGCCTGCGGACCGCGCGGGAGCATGTGGCGACCGGGCATGCGTTGGAGCGTCTGCCCGCGATCCGCGCCGCGTTCGCCGCGGGCACCCTGTCGTATGCGAAGGTCCGGGCGGTGACGCGNATCGCGGAGGAGGAATCCGAGCGGGTGTGGTTGACCCATGCCCGGTACTGCACCGCCGGGCAGATCGAGCGGCTGGTCCGGTGTGCCCGGCAGGCCCGCGGGCAGGAGCGGACCCGCCGGTCGGCGCCGCGGCTGGCGTGGCAGTACGACGACGACGGCATGCTCCGGGTGAGCGCGGTTCTTTCTCCGGACGACGGTGCTCGGCTGCTCGCGGCGTTGGACGCGGCCCGGGCGAGCCTGGACACCACCAGCCCCCTCGACACCGCCGGTGC
>NZ_JYFN01000047.1 GCF_000948395.1 Frankia torreyi
CCGTCGACGACGGCACGCCGCTGCACGATCCGGAGTTCGGCGGGGCCGACCTGCTCGTCGGCCGGGCCCGGATCGTCGCGGCTCCCAGCACGGAGACGGCCAGCACGGGGACGGCCAGCACGGGGACGGCCAGCACGGGGACGGCCAGCGCGGAGACGGCCAGCGCGGCGGCGATCGCGGGGACGGCCGGCACTGCCGCGGCCGTCGCGGATGGTGCGGTCGCCCGGGGGCCGCAGGGCGAAGCGGAATCGTCGGACCCGGCTGGTATCACTTCAGTCCTGACAGAACTGCAGGCTGCGGGCGGCGCGGCCGCGCCGGCGGGAAGGAGGTCACGATGAGCCGGGAACCTGACACGGGCGTCCCGGACCCACAGGGCGACCCGATCGACGCCGACCCGATCGACGGCGGGTCGATCGACGCCGACCCGGTCGACGGCGGGCCGGTCGACGGCGGGCCGGTCGACGGCGGGCCGGGCGACGGGGGGCGGGGGGCCGAGCGGCGGCGCGCCGACGCCCACGAGGCGTCCCGGCTGGTGTCGTTCGGCCTGCGGCCCCGGCTGGTGCCGGCTCGTGACCCCGACTACCGCGACCTGGTCCGGCGTTACCTGCGGGAGGCGGAGTTCGCCGCGTTGACCCAGGCGATCGCCGCCGGCCTCGGGCTGGTCGTGCTCGACGTCTCCGAGCGGGCAGGTCTGGTCCCGGCCGGCGCCGACGACTCGGCCTTCGCCGTTCGGATCGGCGACTACGCCCGCCGCGCCGGCGGCGAGCACCGCGCGGCCGACCGGCTGCTGCACGCCCTCGCCCAGCTCGCCGTCGCCGCGCTCGCCTATCCGCGGCCGGCCGACCTCGCCGACGCCTCCTACGTCGGGCGGGTCAGCGTGCACGGCGTCGACGCGTTCGTCCGGGAGACCTGCCGGCTGCTGGCCGAACGCACCGCCGACGACCTGAACACCGATCCGCCGGTCGACGCGCCACGGCTGGAGGCCGCCTGGCGCCTCTACTCCCGGCGCACCTCGACCGGCACCACCCGCGACGCGCGCCGCCTCGCCGGGTCGACGACGGGAATTATCGCCCGGGCGATGAACTTCCTCGTCGAGTCGGGCTGCCTGGTTCCGGTCGGCGACGAGGCCGGCGGCACGTACCGGACCACGCCCCGCTATCAGGTCCAGGTCCGCGAGCTGGCCGCGGATGCGGCCTTCGAGGAGTTGCTGGCCCTCGGCGTGGTCACGGTCACCGACGGCGCCGGCAGCGTGCGGGTCCTCGTCGACGAGCCGGCCCTGCTGGAGACGACGCCGGCCGGAGAGGCCGCGGATGTATGAGTTGTCGCGGGTGCGGCTGCACTCGATCGGGCCGCCGGGCGCCCGCTTCGGTGACGTGCTGCTGGACTTCTCGGGAGTGGGCGCGCCGGTCGCCGGGCCGCGCCAGGACGGGCTGTTCCCCGTCACGCCCCGCCAGCGCCGCGACGCCGCCCTCCCCGCAGTTCCCGCGCTTTCCAGCGCGCCGTCGCCGGTGGCCCCGGTCGGCCCAGGCACGGCGATCGACCCAGGGACGGCGGCTGCGGAGACCGCGGTCGCGGGGACGGCGGCTGCGGGGACGGCGGTCGCGCCGGGTCGGCCACGGCGCCCCTCCCCCGCCTCGGTGCTGTTCCTGGAGAACGGCGGCGGCAAGAGCGTCCTGATCAAGCTGATCTTCTCGGTGGTGCTGCCCGGTCGGCGGCAGGTCGTCGGCACCTCCAACGGGCGGGTGCTGGACAACTTCGTCCTGCCCGGCGACTGCGCTCACGTCATCTGCGAGTGGCAGCACGCGGTGACCGGGCACCGGGTGGTGACCGGCAAGGTGAGCGAGTGGCGCGGCCGCGGCGCGGCCGACGCCGCTCGACTCACCGAGGCCTGGTACTCCTTCCGCCCCGGCGGCAGCCTGGAGATCACCTCTCTGCCGCTGACCGCCGAAGGCCGCCAGGTCACCCTCGCCGGGTTGCGGGGCCGGCTCCACGACGCCCACGGGGCCGACCCGGCGCTCGACCTGACCTGGGAGACGCACCAGGGCGCCTGGCGGGAACACCTGGATACCCTCGGCCTCGATCCCGAGCTGTTCCGTTACCAGCGGGCGATGAACGCCGGCGAGGGCGAGGCGGCCGAGGCGTTCTCGTTCGGCTCCGACGAGCAGTTCGTCGACTTTCTGCTGCGCGCCGTCACCCCGCCCGAGGACCCCGCGGGCATCGCCGACGTCGTCGACGGTTACGCGACCAAGCTCGCCGAACGGGCCGCGCTCGGCGCCGAGCGCGACTTCGTCGCGGGAGCGCTGGCGCGACTCGCCCCGCTGGCCGACGCGGTCGAACGGCGTGCCAGCGCCGGTGCGGGCTACGCGGCCACCCAGGCCCGCATCGCGGACCTGCACGACGGCGTGCGGGCCAGGGTGCGCCGCGACGCCGCCGCCCTGGCCGGGCTCGCCGCCCAGGTGCAGGCCGCCCGCGACGCGGAACGCGACGCCGACGAGGCCCGGTCGCGCCGGCACGGCGCCGTTCTCGCGTTGCGCCGACGGATCGCCGAGCTGCGCCTCGCCGACGCCGAGCGGGAGCGGGACCGGCTCGTCACCGACGCCCGCGCCGCAGCCGCCGAGATCGACGCCTGGCGGGCGACCGAGGACGTGTTACGGCTTGCGGCGGCGTCGGCCGAGGCGGAACGGCTGACCCGCCTCGTCGCCGATGCGGAGGACGTCGCCGCGCCCGCGCTGGCCGACCGTGATGGCGCCGCGCGGGCCCTGCTGCTCGGCCTGAACCGGCTGGCCGAGGCGTCCGGCGAGGCGGCCCGGCAGGCGGAGGCCGAGGCCGGCGAGCACGACCGGCGCGCTGGCGCGGCGGACCGCGCGGACCGCCGCGCCAGCGACGAGGCCGCGCAGGCGCGCGCCCGGGAACAGGCCCTGCACCAGCGACGGGCGGCGGCGCTCGACGCTCTGGCCGCCGCCGCCGGGGCCGGGCTGATCGCCCCCGGCGGCACCGATCTCGCCCGTCAGGCGCAGCGGGCCGGCGCCGAGGCTCAGCAGGCCGCCGCCGCCGTGCGTGACGCGCTGCGCCACGCCACCCACGCCCAGGACCGCGGCCCGGCGGACGCCGCGACCCGCGCCGCCCAGCACCGCGTCGTCTCGGCCGGCGCGGCCCTGGATCGGCTCACCGGCCAGCTCGACCAGGCACGGGCCGGCGCGGCGGCGCTGCTCGCCGACGGCCGACTCGCGGAGCTGCTCGGCGACGCGGGCCCGGCCAGCGGACTGGGCGGACCGGACGAGGTCGCGGGCGAGGACGAGGACGAGCCGGCCGCCGCCGACCAGGAGGCCAGCGCCGCCGACGGGGAGTCCCGGGGCACCGACCCGAGCCCCACCGTCAGCGACGACGAGGCCGCCGCGGGCTCGCACCGGATCCTCGACGCGGTCGCCGAGGCCGCCGGGGAACGGCTGGCGGAGGCGGTCGCCGCGGCGGAGGCGCGCCGGCTCGCTCTGTCGGTGGCCGCCGACGCCGACCGGCGCCTGCTCGGCGCGCTGGGCGGGGGCGGCCTGCGCCCACCCCGCGAGGAGGTCGCCGCGGCGGTCGACGTCCTGCAGGCCGCCGGGATCGCCGCGGTCGCCGGCTGGTCCCATCTCGCGCATGCGGTGCCGGCCGCACGGCGCGAACGGGTCCTGCGGGCGCGGCCCCACCTCGCCGACGGGGTGATCATCACAGATCGGGCGGGTCACGCGCGGATCCGCGAGGTACTCGACGCCGCCGCCCTGCTCCCCGACAGTGTGGTTGCCGTGGGTGGGGTCGATGACCTGCTCGACGACGCCGACCCGGTCATCGACGGCGAACGGATCACGATGGTCCGGCCGAACCCGGCGCTCTACGACACCGCGGCCGCCGCCACCGAGCGGGAGACCATCCGTGCACGCCAGGACGAGCGCGCCACGCTCGCCGCGGCGCTGTCCGACCGGATCGCGACGGACCGTGACCTCGCCGCAGCCCTCGCCGGCTGGCGGCGGACCCACCCCCCCGGACACCTCGACCGGCTTGGGACACAGCTCACGGCCGCCCGGGAGACGCTGACGGCCGCCGAGGCGGAGCTCGCCGCTGCCGGCCGGGAGGCGGCCGCAGCCGAGCAGGCGGCACGGCGCGCGCTCGCCGACGTCGAACCGCTGCGGCTGGCCGCCGCCGAGGCTGCCGCGCGGGCGACCGCGCTGGACCAGCTCGCTCGGTCCGTCGGCGACCTGGCCGCGACCGAGCGGGAGATCGAGCAGGTCGCCGCGGTCGCCGAGGACCGGCTGGCCGAGGCCCGGGCAGCTCGGGAACACGCCGCGACGCAGCGGCGGGCGGCCGCCGAGGCCGTCCGGCGCGCGGACGAGGCGCGCCGCAACGCCGCGGCCGCCCGCGCGGAGAGCGGCAGCGTCGTCGGTGCGGGCGATGCCGCGGCGACGGCGAGCGCGGGCGACGAGCCGAGACCGCCCGTGGCGGTGCTGCGCGCGGCCTACGAGGCCGCAAGCCGCACCTACGCGCAGGTGGAGGTCGGCGCGGACCTGCGCGGCGAGGTCGATCGGGCCCGCCGGGAGGAGGCCGCCGCCCGAGCGGCACTCGAGGCCTTCGAGCCGGCCGTGCGCGTACGGGCCCGCGAGCTTCTCGCGGGCGTCAGCGGCGGAGACAGCGCGACCCGGGCGGCCGGTGAGGCGCGGGCTCGCCGGTCGGCCGCGGCGGTCGGGGCCGAACTCGACGGCGCCCGCGAGCGGCTTGGCGCGTTGCGCGAGGAACTGCGCACCGCCACGGCGGAGGTACAGCGACGCGGGGTGGCGCCGCTCACCGGGGAACAGGTCCCGACGGATCTCGGTCACGCCGGGGAGTTGCTGCGCGCCGCGACCGCGGCGGTCGAGCACGCCGAGGACGGTCACGCCCGGGCCCGCGCTGTCCGCGACGACCTCGTCGAGCGCTCCACCCGGCACACCGAGGAACTGGACGCCTTCACCGCCATCGCCGAGAGCCTCGCGGACCTGCCCGCTGCGACCCAGCCGACCATGGGCCCGGCGAGCGCCGGAACAGGCGGCGCCGGCGAGCGCGAACGGGGCGCGTCCGCGCTCGCCGGGCCGGCGATGGACGATCCCGCGCCGGCCGACGGGGTCGCGGTAGCCGTCCCGTTCACGGGCGACGCGCGCCAGGCTCGGGAGAGCTCCCATCGGCTGCGCCTCGCGTGGCGGGAGGCGGCCGCCGGCTACGGCCAGGCCGCCGGCGCCGTGCGGACGGCGGCCGACGTGGTCACCGCCTGGGCGGCGCAGGACCGGTTCGACGCCGTGCGCAGCCCCGCCCGCCGTCAGATGCGGCGGGCAGGACGCGAGGCCGTGGCCGACGGGGCGGCGGCCTGGGCGCAGGCCCTCGCGCCGCGGCTGCGCAGCCTCGACGACGACCTCGCGCACATCGGCCGCAACCGCGAGGCGATCGTCGCCCGCCTGGAGGGGATGGTCCGCGCCGCGCTCGGCACGCTGCGTGCCGCCGGCCGCCTGTCCCGCCTCCCCGACCAGCTCGGCGACTGGTCGGGTCAGGACTTCCTGCGCATCACGTTCGCCGAGCCGGATGACCGGGCGCTGACGGAGGCCCTCGGCCGGGTGGTCGACGAGACGGCCGCCGCCGCGGTGGCCACCCGACCCCGACCGGGCGTGGCCGTCGGCGTCGGGACCGGCGACGCACGCGGCACCCGTGCCGCGGCCGCCGTGCTCCGCGACGGGATGGGGCTGCTGCTGCGCGGGGTCCGCGCCGCGCTTCCCCGTGGCGTGCGGGTCGAGATCCTCAAACCGGACGCAGTCCTGCGTACCGAGCGGGTGCGAGTCAGCGAGCTGGGTGATGTCTTCTCCGGCGGTCAGCAGCTCACCGCCGCCATCATCCTGTACTGCACGATGGCGGCCCTGCGGGCCAACGACCGCGGCCAGCTCCGGGCCCCGCATGCCGGCGTGCTGTTCCTCGACAATCCGATCGGCCGGGCGAGCGCCGGCTACCTCCTCGACCTCCAGCTCGCCGTCGCCGACCGGCTGGGCGTCCAGCTCGTCTACACGACGGGGCTGTTCGACACCGCTGCCCTGTCGGCCTTTCCGCTGATCGTCCGGCTGCGCAACGATGCGGACCTGCGGGCCGGCCGCAAGTACCTGCGAGTGGAGGAGCATCTACGACCCGGGCTGACCCCGCCCGACCCGGTCTCCGCAGGGGCGGCCGTCACAGGCGTCATCACCGCGACCCGGCTGTTCGCGCGCCCCCGGCCGCCCACACCCGCAGCCGGCCCCGACGACACACCCGGGCTCGACGACACACCCACGGGTCCGACCACCGGCGGCGGCCATGGCCACCACCTGGCCGGGGAACGGCCCGATCGACGCCCCTCCTGACCTGGCCTTACTCGCCTACGTTAGCGAGGGGCCAGTGGAGGACACCGGCCAAGGTCTTGGCGAGCCGGGGCGTTCCTGCGATGATGGATTCGCCGCCCGGCACCCCCCGAGCCGGGCGGCACCATACTTTCGGGCCGCACTTTCGGGCCGCTGACCGGCGCGGGACACCCCGCGGCGCCGGCTCAGGACGGGCACGGCAGCACGACGAGCGAACCCGACGACTGCGAGCGCCGACCTTCCAGATCCGTGACGGTGGCCGTGTAGTTGATCGTGCCGGGGTCCTGCGTCGACGCCAGCGTGCCGGTCCACGTCGAGCGGTCTCCCGTGGCCTGGCCGAGGCTCAGCGACTCGGTCGTCGTCCGCCCGCCGGGCAGGACTGCGGCCAGTTCCACGGCGAAGATGCCGGTCTCGTCGAGCGCCGTCACCGTCACCGTCGACCGCGCCACGCCCGCCGCCGGCGGGCAGCCCGCCCGCACGATCCGATCCGGTGCGGCCGTCACCGATTGGATGCGCGGCGGTCCGTCGACGCTGGCCGTGATGCGCACGTCGGCACCGCCCACGCCGTTGCGGGCGTTGACCGGCACGGTGACGTCGACCGGCCCCGGCGGGGCCACAGACCGGTCGAGCGTGATCACAAGGGGGACGTCCGCCCCCGGGTTGACGCGGGGACGGTCGGGGACGACGGCGAGCCAGGAGGGGCTCGCCCCGACCGCGACGTCGACCGGTGCCGTGCCCTCGCCGCGCAGGTCGAGCCGCCAGACCGAGTCGACCGGGCCGAGATCGACGGTCGTCGCGCTCACGGCGAGGACCGAACCGGTGGGCCGCGGTGCGACCGGGACGACCGCGGCGCCGCTGCGCCCCGCGGCGCGCGAACGGACTCCGGTGGGCGCGCCGGACGGCGAGACGATCGCCGGAGCCGGCGCGGTCGTGGTCGCGGCGGCGCTGCCGACCGCGGGGGTCGAGGATGCGGCCGCAGTCGAGCTCGGTCGGTGAGTCGCCGTGGTCGCGGTCAGCACGTCCGAGGGTCTCTGCGCGCTCGGCGCGAACGGGGCGGTCGGGACGCCGGAGCGGTGGACGGGCCCGGCGGCGCGGCCATCCCCGGCCAATCGACCACGGATCAGCACCAGACTCACAACCACCAGCGCCAATGCAACCACTACGGCGATGATGCGCCCCCACCGGATGGGCAGAATCCTGCCCGGCTTACCCCAGGGAGAACGGTGCCGCCCCGCGGAACCTGGGCCCCCCGCAACATCATGCGTCATCACGGTCGAGATTAGGCCGATGGATGACCTCCAGGGAGCCAATTCGCTCGTTTCCGTCACGGAGTGCGGAGAGATTTCATTCAGTTTCGCAAATGTAACGCAACGTGGCTATTTGTGGCGCTCGGCGGGGGCGGGGCGGCGTCGGGGTGACCGGTCCAGCCGACGACCCCACCAGACCCACCAGGTAAGTGTGTGGGTGACGAGTGCGAAGCCGAACAGCAGATCCTCGACCGGGGCGTACGCGATCCGCAGCCCCGCGATCGCGCCCGGCTCGTAGACGACGATGCCGAACCCGGTCAGGATTCCGTTGGCGAGCAACTGGAAGACGACGATGATCCCATACGAGACCCAGAAGATCCGCCGGGTCAGCAGCCGGGTGCGCAGGAGCCACAGGTCCGCGGCGACCGCCACGGCGACTCCGAGGACCGCCAGCGCCGTGTAACTCATCCCCCCGGGCCCCCTGGCCCGCCCGCCGCGCCCGGGGCCTTGGCCACCTCGAGGTCGCCGGAGCCGGGGCCGGCGTCGAGGCTGGCGGCGGAGTCAGCGTCGGCATCGAGGTCGGCGTCGAGGTCGGCGGCGGAGTCTGCGTCGGCGGCGGAGTCTGCGTCGGCGTCGGCGAGGTCGGCGGACTCGCCGGCGGGATCGTCGTCCGGCTCGTCACCGGCCGGCCAGCCGCGCACCGAGCGGACGGCCTCCAGCGTCATCACCGCGCAGACGGGAACCACGAGAAAGAACAGCAGCTCGTCCAGCGGCAGGTGGCCGGGGAGCCGCACGCCGGTGACGCCGCGCGGATCGAAGCTCCACTGACCGGCGGCGATGGCGTACACGTCCCAGCCGACGAAGATCGCGACGACGGGCAGCAGCGTCAGCAGCAGGCGACGCGGACGGGCGTAGACCCTGGTACCCAGGAACAGTTCGAGCGGCGCCGTGCCGAGCAGGCAGCCGGCCAGGACGGCGAGGTAGCTCAGGTGCCGCACGCGCTGCCGCTGGAAGCGGTACGCAGCCGCCGGGCGAGCGCGGCGGCTGCGGCGGCGGGATCCTCGGCGGCGGTCAACGCTCGCACCACCACCACCCGGCGGGCCCCCGTGGCGAGGATGTCGTCGAGGGTGTCCGGACCGACCCCGCCGGTGACGAACCAGGGCTTCGCGCCCGGTTCGAACGGCGGGGCATGGCGGGCGGCGAGCCGGGGCAGCCCCAGCCCGACCGGTGGCCGTCCCTGCTTGGTCGGCGTCGCGTGCACCGGACCGACGCACACGTAGTCGACGTCTGGATCGGCCAGAGCCGCCAGGAACTGCTCGGGACTGTGCGTCGACTGGCCGATCAGGACGTCCGGACCGACCAGCCGGCGAGCGAAGGCAGGCGGTACGTCGTCCTGGCCGACGTGCAGGATGTCGACTCCGGTGAACGCGGCGAGATCGGCGCGGTCGTTGGCGCTGACGAGGGTCTCCCGGCCGGCGCCAGCCGCCTGGATCTCGCGCAGGCCGCGCACCTCGTCGGCCCATTCGAGGCTCTTCTCGCGAAGCTGCACCAGGTCGACGCCACCACGGCCGGCGGGGCCGATCACGGCGTCGAGGAACGGGCCGAACTCGGCCCGCCGCGGCGTGCAGAGATACAGCCGGGCGTCGGCGAGCCGCCGCAGCCGGTCCGCCCGCACCGCCCCGTCCGCTGCCGCCGGCCTGTCCGCTGCCGCCGGCCTGTCCCCCGCGTCGGCGGGCGGCGTCGGTCCCGTTGTGGTCAACTCATCCTCCGGCGACGGCACGCACGATCTCCAAGGTGTCACCATCCGCGAGCCGGATGCCGGACAACTCCGACGGGGTGATCGCCACCCCGTTGCGTTCGACGACCACCGAACCGGGCCGCAGGCCGAGCTCGGCGAGCAGGTCGGGCAGCGGCTGGCCGTCCGCGACCACGCGGGCGGCGCCGTTGACGACGATCTGTGCCCGGGCAGGTCCCGTCGGCGGGGTGGGCGCCGGCGCCGAGGCGGGCGGCGGGCGATCGACCATGACCCGACCCTACGGGAGTCGGCAGCCCCCGACAGCCCGGAAGCCCAGCACCGCGCAGGACCCACGACCCCGCAGGACCCACGACCACGCTGCCTGGTCAGAAGGCGAGGGCCTGGGCTCGCCGCTTGACCTCCTTGCCACGGTTCTCGACGAGCGCCCGCATCGGGGTGCCGGGCAGGCTCGGGTCCTCCCGAAAAAGCCAGTCGAGGGCCTCGTCGTCGGTGAACCCCGCGTCGGCGAGGAGCGTGAGCAGGCCGGGCAGGCCCTTGACCACCGCGCCGTCGCCGATGAACTCCGCCGGCACCCGTAGGACGCCGCCCTCCCGCCGGGCCAGCAACGTTCGGTCGCGCACCATCTGCCGGACTCGGGTCACGGGAACCTGCAACTGCGTCGCGGCGTCAGGCAGGGTCAGCCAATCCATGGTCAACAGTAAACACCTAAGTCCGGACCGGCGTCGTGGGGTGCCGGCGGGGTCCGCACCACCCGTGACCTCGTCAGTCCCGGAGACGTTCAGGGCCGGCGCACGGTCACGGCGACCTGATCACAGCGGCACGACCTGCGCGCCGCCGGTGGCCACCGAACGCACCGCCGCCTCGAGCACCGCAACCACCGGGCGGGCCGCCTCGACCTCGTAGCCCGCAAGAGGCCAACCGGAGACCAGGCTGTCGGCGAGGTCGCGGTAGAACACCTCCGTGCCGACCCGGGCCGACCCGGGCGCCGGCAGCGGATAGCGGGTCCGGACGCCGTCGTAGGTGGCCAGCAGCAACGAGGCCGCCCCGGCCGCGTCGTCGTCCTGCGCGGCCCGGCGGCCGGCGTGCCGGCCCGTGACCGCGGGCCCACCGTCAGGCGGCTCGAGGTTCGCGGCGGCGGGGGCGTCGTCGAGGATCAGCGTGCCCACGCTGCCGAGCACCTCGAGGCTCGGACGGGCCGCCACCGTCAGGTCGGAGACGGTGATCTGTGCCTCCGCGCCGCTCGCGAAGCGCAGCAGCAGCCGGCTGTGGTCGGCGTTGCTGACATGGTACCAGACCCGCTTGAGCTCCGCGGCGCTGACCCACTCGACCGGCTCGTCGACGAGCGCGAGCACCTGGTCGACGCCGGCGGCGCCGCGATCGTAGAGCTGGCCGCCGCTGATCCGCTCGTCATCGCGCCAGGTCCCGACGGGTCGACGCAGCCCGCCGCGGTGCACTTCCAGCCGCAGCGGCTCGCCGATCGCGCCACGACCGACGGCCGCGCGCAGCGCGCGATAGCCGGGGTCGGCCCGACCCTCCGGGTAGACGGCGAGCAGCAGGGAACGCTCGGCCGCGAGCTCGGCGAGCTGGTCGGCATCGGACGTCGCCAGGCACAGCGGCGCCTGCACGACCACGTGCTTGCCGGCCTCCAGCGCCCGTCCGGCCCATTCGAGGTGGGTGTGCGTCGGGGTGGCGACGACGACCACGCCGAGCTCGGGGTCGTTCACCAGGTCGTCGGGGTCCTCGACCCGACGGGGCAGGCGACCTGCGGCGTGCGCGGGAGCGCGACCCGGGCCGCCGTCGCACAGGGCGGTCAGCTCCAGCCCCTCGGTCGCGTCGAGGCCCGCGTGGTGGGCTGCGGTGGTGTCGGGGGTGCCGAGCAGGCCGACGCCGACCGGCGGCGCGTCGTGCACGCCGAGGCAGTGCCGCAGCCACCGCCCGACGAGCCGGTGGTAGGCCGCGTCGCCGAGCACGGCGGCACCCGTGCCCAGGGTGAACATGCCGAGCCCCGTCGCCGGCCGCCAGGTGCAGACGGGATAGTCACCCATCTCGTGGCGGATCAGCACCAGCCGCTCGACGTCATCGGCGACCTTCTCCGGGATGACCCAGCTCTCCCGGGGACGGAAGTCACCCGATCGGGCCATGATCGCGCCGCCCTGCGGCCCGGCCTGCAACCGCAGCTCGTAGGGGGGCGTCGCCCGGCCGGGAATGAGGCCGGAGGCCTCCACCAGCGGGCTGTCGGCGGGCAGGGCGCGCACGGTCGGGCCGGCGAGCAGCACCGGAACGGACTGCCGGGCGCGATCGAGCAGCTCCTGCTCGACGTGGTCGAGGGGACGATCGATGAGGACGAGAAGCGCGTCCGCCGACCGTGCCGAGGTCGGGCCGAGACCCGCTGCGCGCAGATGGTCGCCGAGCGCGTTCACCCCGGGCAGGTTCGACACCAGGTGAATGCGAGGCACGCCCGGCACTCTAGTGGTCTTACCGACGCGCGCGGTCATTCGGGTCGTGAAGGACGGAGCATGCCCTCTCTACATTACGAACAGTGCGCCACATCTACCCTCAAACCGCGCATAGGGGAATTGCGTCGACACCGTCCGCACGCAGAACAGCGCGTTAGTGTCGGCATCGTCCGGGCCGGCTCCGCCGGGCCGGGTTCCGAACGACCTTGGGCGGAGTGCTCTGCGCCGACGGCGTCGAGTTCCGCCATCACCGCGGGTCGACGAGGGGGAAGGCATCCTTCCACACCGGCTCGTAGCCGGCCGTGACGAGCATCGCGGCGACCTCGGCCGGCGGGCGCTCATCCGAGATCGAGAACTGCTCCTGAGCGGTACCCGGCGAACCGTAGCCGCCGGGCTCGGTGGAGGAACCCGCGCTCATCGTCGTCACGGCGATGCGGACCAGGCCGTCGCGCATCGCCGCCGGCTCCCGGGTGGACAGCGTCAGCGCGAGGTCGGGCTCGAACAGCCGCAGGGCCGCGTACGCCTGCACGAACTCGGCGTCGGAGACGACGACAACCGGCGGAAACTCGCTGGCACTGGGCTTGATCCGCGGCAGCGCGACCGACACCTCGGTCCGCCAGTACCGCCGCGACAGGAACGAGGCGTGGGCGGCCAGAGCGAGCACGTCGGCCCGCCAGTCCGGGGCGAGGCCGAGCAGCGCGCCGATCCCGAGCCGGCGTGCCCCGGCGCCCGCGGCCCGCTCGAACGACGACAGCCGGCGGTCGTAGTCGCGTTTCCAGCCCGCGACGTGCACCTCGGCGTAACGGGCCCGGTCGTAGGTCTCCTGGTAGTGGACGACGCCCTCCAGCCCGGCCCGCACCAGCCGGGCGTAGGTGTCGTCCGACCAGGTCTGCGTCTCGATCGACAGCGACGGGAACATCGGCCGCAGCCGCTCCACCACGGCGACGAGGTAGTCGGCGGACACCTCGATGCGGTGTTCCCCGGCGACCAGCAGCACGTGGCGGAAGCCCCGCTCGGCCAGCAGCCGACCCTCTGCCGCCACCTCGTCGACGCTGAGCGTGCGCCGCGCGACCGGCAGACCCTTGGCGAAGCCGCAGTAGGTGCAGGACGACAGGCAGGCGTTCGAGACGTACAGCGGGGCGAACAGTCGCACGGCCCGGCCGAAGCGGCGCAGCGTGGTCGTCCGGGCGGCGAGGGCGAGCTCCTCCAGCCGACCCGTCGCGGCCGGCGAGAGCAGGACGGCCAGCTCGTCGAGGCCGACCCGCCCCGGCGCCGGCTCGCCCCGGCCGCCCGGGGCGGGCAGGACCCGGCGCAGCACCTCGTCGACCTCCGCCGTCGTCGCGCGCCGCGACCGGTCGGACAGGCCGGACAGGTCCAGCGCGACGAGCTCGCGGGCGAACTCTCCCGGCGGCGCGCTCACCCGGCCACCCTGCCGTTGCCGTTCGCGGGGGTGCCGAGAGCGCCGAGGAAGCCGGTGAGCGGCGAGGACGCGGAGGCCGCGGTGGCCGTCCCGGTCCCCGCCTGCCCGGCCAGGTGGCCCAGCCGCCCGGCGACGGTCGCCAGCGCGAAGGCCCGGGCCATCCGCACCGGGTCGGCCGCCACCGCGATGGCCGTGTTGACCAGCACCGCTGCCGCGCCGATCTCCATGGCCTCCGCCGCGTCGGAGGGCACACCGAGGCCGGCGTCGACGATCACCGGCACGCCCGCACCCGCCACGATCGCCTCGATCGCGTCCCGGGTGCGCAGCCCGCGGTTCGAGCCGATCCAGCTACCCAGCGGCATGACCGTGGCGCAGCCGGCCTCCTCCAGGCGGCGGGCCAGGACCGGGTCCGCCGAGCAGTACGGCAGGACGGTGAAGCCGTCGGCGACCATGAGCTCGGCGGCGCGCAGGGTCTCGATCGGATCCGGGGCCAGCGTCCGCGGGTCCGGGGTGACCTCCAGCTTGACCAGGCCGGTGCCGGTGGCGGCGCGGCCCAGGCGGGCCAGCCGCAACGCCTCCGCCGCATCCGCCGCACCGGAGGTGTTGGGCAGCAGCGTCATCCCCGGCGGGACGAAGTCGAGCACGTCGCCCTCGCCGGCGCGGTCGAGATCGACCCGGCGCAGCGCGACCGTCACGATCTCGGCGCCGGAGGCGAGCAGGCTGTCGCGCATCACCTCGTGAGCCGCGAACTTGCCCGTCCCGACCAGCAGGCGGCTGCCGTAGGACCGCCCGGCGATCACGAGCTCATCACTCTCGACCGGCTCGACGGCGCCGGACAGCGCCGGGCCGGGCGGCCGGGACCACTCCGACGCGGGAACGGCGCGACCTGACGGAGCCTGCGACATGATGACCATCCTCCCCACGCGCGCATGACCGCGATCGGGTATGCGGGTCGCCGACGGTGTTCCTGGCCGGCCTCTCAGCCCATGTCCACGGGCTCCCCGGTGCGACCCCAGTCTAGCCGGCCCGCAACCGCCACCGAGCCGGATCGATGCACGCCGCCCACGTGCGGCGGCCGGACCGGGGGCCCGCGGATCGGGGGCGGCACCCCGACGGGCGACGTCCCGCGAATCTCATCCTCACGGACGGCGACGACTCGAACGTGCCGGGGCACGCCCATCGCCGGCCGGGGCGGATGGGCGGCGGTATCCGTGCGCCGCGGCGGATCCGCGCAGCGCGATCGCCGCATACCGGCAGGGTCAGGTATTCAACCGAAGAGCATCGGCCGGTAAGGCGATAGGCAACGCCATGTCCGCGGGCATGGCGTTGCGTTCGCCGCCGCCCCTCAGTCGAATCCGGAGCTAACTCCACGTGGCTCCGGTAGCGGCATGGTTCGGCGACGATCGTAAACTGTCTCCCGTGGATGCCACCGTGGCCGACCCCGTCATAGGTCGGCTTCTCGACGGCCGCTATACGGCGCAGGAACGACTCGCCGTCGGCGGCATGGCGACGGTGTACGTCGCACACGACAACCGGCTGGACCGGCTCGTCGCCCTCAAGGTCATGCATCCCAACCTCAACCACGACCCGGAGTTCGTCGGCCGTTTCCACCGCGAGGCCAAGGCGGTGGCGCGCCTGAACACCCCCCGGGTCGTCTCGGTGCTCGACCAGGGCTCCGACCACACCCCGGCGGGTCTGATCAACTACCTGGTCATGGAGCTGGTACGCGGCCGGTCGTTGCGCCAGCACCTGGGCGCCCGGGGGCGGCTGCCGGTCGCCGAGGCCGTCGAGATCATCGAGCCCGTGATGGAGGCGCTCGCCGCCGCGCACGACGCGGGCATCATCCACCGCGACATCAAGCCCGAGAACATCCTGCTCGGCGACGACGGCCAGGTGAAGGTCGCCGACTTCGGCCTGGCCCGCCCGCTCGGCCAGCCCACCCAGGCGCTCACCGACGGGGTGGTGATGGGCACCGTCGGGTACCTCGCGCCCGAGCAGGTCACCCTCGGCACCGCCGACACCCGTAGCGACGTCTACGCCGCCGGGGTCGTGCTGTTCGAGTCGCTGACCGGCCATCTTCCCCACAGCGGCGCGACCCCGATGTCGATGGCCTACCAGTCCGTCCACGGCGACGTGCCGGCGCCGTCCACCGTCGTCGAGGGCGTGCCGGCGGAGCTCGACGGCCTCGTGCTGCGGGCGACGGCACGCGACCCGGCCCGCCGGCCCGCCGACGGCGCGGCGCTGCTCGACGAGCTGCACCGCATCGGGCCGTACCTGCCCGCGCCGGACGCCTACCAGACCGGCTTCACCGGCGAGGTCGAGCGGATCGGCCTGATGGGGCCGCCCCCCGAGGACCCGGGGCCCGACTACACCCGCCCCTTCCAGCCCACCGACTACGACGCCGACTACGACGATCCGCACGGCGCCGTTCCGTTCACCGGTGCGGAGTCGAGACAGCCGAGAGCGGGCATCGCGGAGCACGACGCCGCCGGCGGGCGGCCGTACGCGGGCGGCGTGGCGAGCCAGCCCGGCACCGGGGCGCTCTACCGTTCCGCCGCCCCACCGACCCCGACCTCCACCAGCTACCTCGGCGCCGGGCACGGGCGCCGCCGTGCCGCCAGCCCCGGCTCAGGCGCGCGCCGGTACGCGCCGTTCGCCGTGGGCGGCGCGGCTGTCCTGGTCCTGCTGCTCGGCTTTCTCGCACTGCGCCTGCTGTCCAGCGACAAGATCGAGGTCCCGCTGCTGACCAGCCTCAGCAAGTCTGATGCCGAGGCGATGCTGCGGGACCACGGGCTCAGGCCGACCTACCTCGATCCGGTCGCCAACCCCACCGTGGCCGCCGGCCATGTCGCCCAGCAGGACCCCAAGGACGGTGCGAAGGTCGACAAGGGCGCGGTGATCACTCTGCGGCTGAGTTCCGGGCCGGCGACCGTCGGTGTGCCGGACCTCGCGAACCTCACGCAGGACCAGGCCACGGCCCGGCTCAAGGAGGTCAACCTCACCGTGGGCGGGCTGGTCAACCAGGCCAGCGACACCGTCCCGGCCGGCCATGTGATCGGCACCAACCCGGCCGTCAACACGGTGCTCAAGCCCAGCGACGGCGTCACCCTGATCATGTCGAGCGGGCCGGACACCAGGCAGATGCCGGCCGACATCATCGGCAAGCCCTACGACGCGGCCAAGGCGGAGATCGACGCCCTCGGCGTCGCGGGCGTGACGGTCCAGCGCGATCTGGCCGTGACCGAGGACACGACCCCCGGCAACGTCATCGGCGCCGACCCCGGCGTCGGCCAGCCGATCGCGCCGAAGAGCACCGTGACGCTGACGGTCGCCGCCTTGCCCGACGACGGAACCGACTCCACCGGCGGCGGTGACGGCAGCGGCGGTGACAGCAGCGGCGTTCAGGTCACCGTCCCCAAAGTGATCGGCAAGACCTACCGCGACGCCGAGAACGTCCTGCGCCAGCGTGGGCTGAAGATCGACCGGTTCGCCGTGCTCGGCAACCCGACCGACCGGGTGACAGCCCAGTTCCCGCAGCCCAACTCCAAGATCGAAAAGGGTAGTACAGTACACGTGAACACTGTGTGGTAGTTCGGTAACTGAACGGCGGTAGACCTCGGTCGGGCCGGCACGGGGGCAGCCGGCTCCCAGACCGCCGCCGCGCGACCGCTCCCAGGGGGAGGACGTGAGGGCAGCGCGCGGCCGCGACCGGGATTCCGCCGGGGTGGAACAACCCGGGCCTGGGTCATGCGGTTCCCGGTGGTGGCGGCTGCGCCGGACCCGCGCCGAGCGGGCCGCCGCGCTGCTGGAAGGCCGGCGCCCGCCGACCGACGCTTCCGACATCCGCCTGGCGAACGCGGCGGCGGCTCTGCGTGACCTCCCGATCCCCCGGATGAATCCGGTCCGCCGTGACGCCGTGCGCTCCCACCTGCTCGCCTCTCTCACCGACCAGACCAGCACCGCGGCGCGCGGCTCGGGCAACACCGGGCGGCGGGTGCGTCCGGCCCCGGCGCGGCGAGGCCGGGTCCTGCGCGCCGCCCGTCCGCTGCTGGCCGTCTCCCTCGCCGGCGCGGTGGCCCTGGCCGGTCTCGCCGTCAGCGCGCAGGACGCTCTGCCCGGTGAGACGCTCTACAGCGTCAAACGGCGGGTCGAGAACCTCCAGGTATCGCTGGTGCGCGATCCGGTCGCCAGGGCGAAGACCCGACTCGACGTGGCCGGCACCCGCATGAACGAGCTACGCACGATCACCCTCGGCGAGGGCGCCCCCATCGGCCGCGCCAACACCGACACCGGCAGCGCCGCCAACATCGGCACCGGCGGCACCGGCGGCACCGGCGGCACCGAGGCGGCTGCCGAGGTCCGGCCGCCGGCGCCCACCGCACTCGGCCAGCCCGCCGCTGCCGGCATACCCCCGCTGATCGCACCCGTCGCGGGCGCCGCGGGCGGCCTGGCTGCCGTACCTGAGGCCTCCTCGCGGGCCGAGACCGGGGTCGGCACGCCGTCGTCGACATTGCGGACGTCCGCGGCAGCCGCCGGTCCCGCAGGCGCCGCCGACCAGCCGTCAGGCCCTGCGGACCCGTCGCATCTGGGAGATCCGCTCGGCTCGCCGCGCACCGCCGGGACGGGCCTTCCCCTCCTGCCCGCCCGGCCCCTCCCACCCGTCGTGCCCGCCGCGGCGCCGGGCACGGCAGCCGCCTCGGCCACAGCAGCCGCCCCGACAGCCTCGGCGCCGGCCCCCGCCTCACTCGGCCGTCACGCGGATGCCGGCATGGTCAACAGCCTGCTGCGGGCCTGGTGCGCCCAGGCCCGGGCCGGCTCGCGGGTGCTGCTCGCCCGGGCCACCGCCGGGAACGCCGACGCCTGGGCGACGATGAACGCCTTCACGACCGAGCAGTCCGACCGACTGACACCCGTCCTCGCCGCCCTTCCCCCCGGCACGACCGATGCCACCCGGGCGGCGCTCGACCTCATCGACGGGTTTCGCAGGGCCCTCGGCCCCCGTCTCCCGCGGCCAACGGCCGCCACCGCGGCGCATCCCGCGAGCGCCGCGCCCACGGCGGCGCCGACCACTGCCTCGCAGGGGCTCCCGCCGACCGCCATGCCGAGCACGCCGGTCTCCCCGAGCGACACCGATCCGATCACTGCGCCGACGTCAGCCAGCAGCCCGATCAGCGGCCCGGCGCAGGAGGCGACGCACGGTTCGACCGGGGTGGACCGGGCTGCCGAGCCGGTCGCGCCGGATCCGACGCCCGCCGCGCCAGGGCAGCCAAACGCCGTGGCCCCGGCCGTGCCGCCGGACGCATCCTCCACGACCTCCGCGGCCGGGGCTCCACGCACACCGGATGCCCTCGCGCCGGCGGGCACCGCCGGCCGCCCGGCCGCGATCCCCAGCCAGGCAGGCAGCACGAACCGGGCAGGCAGCAACAGCCAGCCGGGCACGGGCGACCGGGCCGGAACGGCCGGCACGGCGACCGCGACGGGCGGCGCGGGAGCCCCGACTCCTGTTCTTGGGGCGGACGGGGCGCGGGTGGGGGCCCTGCCCAGCGGCGTGACGTCCAGCGGCGCGGGGGGTGAGCCTGCCGGCGACGGCGGCGGCACGACGGGCGCCGCGAACGGAACCGCCCCGGCGGCCGGCACCCCGACAACCGGCACCCCGACGGGCGCTGCCACGGACTACGGGCTCGCCCCCGCCGGCTGAACGGCGCGCCCGCGGTTGCGTGCGGACGCGTCCGGGGGCAGGCTGGCAACCGTCTGCCGGTGAGATCCGGGTGCCGGTCGCGCGTGCGAGGAGCAGGACTGTGTGAGGTCCGGTCCGGCTAGGCGATGGGGAGCTCCTGCATCGCGGCGGCCCGCTCGCCCCGCGCGTGCTGGAGCATCTCGGCGACGAGGAAGGCCAGCTCGAGTGCCTGCCCGGTGTTCAGGCGCGGGTCGCAGGCGGTCTCGTAACGGCCGCCGAGATCCTCCTCGCCGATCAGCTCTGCGCCGCCGAGGCACTCGGTGACGTTCTCGCCGGTCAGCTCGATGTGCAGACCGCCCGGGTGGGTGCCCAGGGCCTTGTGCACCTCGAAGAAGCCGAAGACCTCGTCGAGCACGTCGTCGAAGTGGCGGGTCTTGACGCCGCCGACGTCGCGGGTGTTGCCGTGCATGGGGTCGCAGGACCAGACGACCGGAGGGCCGGCGGCGTTGACCTTCTCGATGATCGGCGGGAGGGCGTCCCGGATCTTGCCCGCGCCCATCCGGGTGATCAGAGTCAGCCGGCCGGGAACGTGCTGCGGGTTGAGCCGCTCGGCGAGCTCGAGAACCTCGTCCGGGCTGGCCTTTGGCCCGACCTTGCAGGCGATCGGGTTGCCGACCCGGGACAGCAGGTCGACGTGGGCGCCGTCGAGGTCCCGGGTCCGCTCCCCGATCCAGATCATGTGGGCGGACAGGTCGTACGGGTTGCCGGTGGCGTCCTCCACCCGGGTGAGGGCTCGTTCGTACTCCAGCAGGAGGCCCTCGTGGCTGGTGAACAGCTCCACCCCGGTCAGCGCCGCGCTGCCGAGGTCGATGCCANAGGCCGCCATGAAGGCGAGGGCGCGCTCGATGTTCGTCGCCATCACCTCGTAGCGCCGGCCGGCCGCCGAGTCGCGCACGAACGCCTTGTTCCACTCGTGGACCTTCGACAGGTCCGCGAACCCGCCGGTGGCGAACGCCCGGACGAGGTTCAGCGTTATTGCGCTCTGGTGGTAGGAGGCGACCATGCGCATCGGATCCGGCCGGCGGGCCGCGGCCGTGGCCGCGATGTCGTTGACGGCGTCGCCGCGGTAGGACGGCAGGCCGGTGCTCGACTCGATGTCGGCCGAGCGCGGCTTGGCGTACTGGCCGGCGATGCGCGCGACCTTCACCACCGGCGTGCTTGCGCCGTAGGTGAGCACGACCGCCATCTGCAGCAGCGTCTTGACCTTGTCGCGGATCTTGTTGGCGGTGTTCGCCGCGAAGGTCTCGGCGCAGTCACCGCCCTGGAGCAGGAAGGCCTCGCCCCGGGCAACCATCGCGAGGCGCTCGGTGAGCGAACGCACCTCCGGGGCCGTGACCAACGGGGGAAGGGCCGCAAGCTGGTTGTAGGCGGCCTGCAGTTCCTCGAGGTCGGGCCACGACGGCTGCTGCTTGGCCGGGAGGGTCCGCCAGACATCCAATGCGCTCACGAGGCACCAGGGTACCGCCGTGTGCGCCGGCCAACGGTCGACATGCTCGGTCGATGTCCCGACGACGTTCCGTACCCGTCGACGGTCCGGACGTACCGCTCAGCCGAAGAAGATCTCCGCCTCGTTGTAGAGCTCCTCGGGCACCGTCTTGAGCTCACGGGTCGCCTCCGCCAGCGGCACGCGGTCGATGCGGGTCCCGTGCAGGGCGACCATCACCCCGAAGTCGCCCTCGTGCACAGCGTCGACGGCGTGNAGGCCGAAGCGCGTCGCGAGCCAGCGGTCGAACGCGGTCGGCGTGCCGCCGCGCTGGAGATGGCCCAGCACGGTGGCGCGGGCGTCGCGGCCGGTCCGGCCGCGGATCTCGGTCTCGAGCACCTGCGCGATGCCCTGCAGGCGGACGTGACCGAAGGCGTCGAGCTCACCCTCCCTCGTGACCAGGGTGCCGGCGATCGGGGTGGCGCCCTCCGCGGCGACGATGATCGGGGAGTAGTGGGTGGCGAAGCGGGCCTCGACGAAGGCGCAGACCTTGTCGAAGTCGAACGGCCGTTCCGGGATGAGGATGACGTTCGCGCCGCCGGCCATGCCGCTGTGCAGGGCGATCCAGCCGGCGTGGCGCCCCATCACCTCGAGGATGAGCACGCGGTGGTGGCTTTCCGCGGTGGTGTGGAGGCGGTCGATCGCCTCGGTGGCGATGTTGACGGCGGTGTCGAAGCCGAAGGTGTAGTCGGTGGCGGACAGGTCGTTGTCAATGGTCTTGGGAACCCCGACCACAGGCAGACCCTCGGCGTGGAGCTGGGCGGCCACGCCAAGGGTGTCCTCCCCGCCGATCGCGATGAGCGCGTCGATCTCGGCGGCGGCCAGGTTCTCGCGGACCAGCGACGGCCCGTCCACGGCGGCGTAGGGGTTCGTGCGGCTCGACCCGAGGATGGTCCCGCCGCGCGGCAGGATGCCACGCACGGCGGCGGTGTCGAGCGGCACGGTGTCACCGGTCAGTGGCCCGCGCCAGCCGTCCCGGTACCCCACGAAACTGTGCCCGTAGACGCCCTCGCCCTTGCGGACGACGGCCCTGATCACCGCGTTGAGCCCGGGGCAGTCGCCGCCACCGGTCAGTACGCCGATCCTCATCGCGAATCCTCCTGTCGAGTGCGCAGGCCCCGCCGGGGGCAGCGTAGCGGCAGGTCCGCACACAGGCAGCAAGTTCGGTCACTGGGCGTGGCGACTCGATCGCGCAGAAGAGACGATGTCTTCGCGACGAGCCCGCGGTGGGGCGTCAGCGCCGAGCGGGCGGAGCGGCGACGACGCGGGCCCGCAGCGGGGCGAGGACCTCCCAGCGAGCCTGGTTGTGCACGGCGTCGGCGAGGGCGTCGTGAGCGTTGGCCGGCGGCGGCGGCAGCGGCGGGCGGCCGACGTCCTCCCAGAGCTGGCGCAGGTCCCGGGTGAACCGCGGCAACTGCGCGGGCAGGTCGGTCATCGTCCCGAAAAGCTGGCAGAGCACCACGTGGTCGTAGGCGCCGTACCAGGCCCACAACTCCGGCGTGCCGTCGGCGGTCAGCAGCGCGGCGATCTCCTCGCGGATCCGCGCCCGGGATCGCCACGCCGGATCGGCGGGCGGCGGTAGCTGGTCGAGGACGTTGCGGCGGACCCACGGCACCGCGAAGGCCGGGTCGAACTCGGTGGACACGGCGTAGTAGCGCTGCGCGCCGTCCTCGCTGACGATGCCGATGCTGACCAGATCCAGCCAGAGATGATCGGCCTCGCGGCGCTCGATGAACTCGGTGTCGTAGAAGAATCGGGTGCCCACCGGCTCAGTCTCCTCTGCCGGCCGGATCGGCGGGAACCGACGCCTGCCCCGGGGCCACCGCCGGCTGCCAGTCCGCCGGGTCGGCCGGCGCGGGACGGGGGTCCGGCGACGCCGAGTCCGGCGCCGACCAGCCGGAGCGGCCCGAGCGACCCGAGCGCCGGCGCCACGGCCGCAGCACGAACGCGAGCGGCGCCGCCGCGCCGGCTGCCCCGACGAGTGGCAGCACCCACAGCAGCGGTCCGGAGTAGTCGTCGTCGCGGCGGTCGGCGGCCGNGGGGGCGCCCGNCCCCGCCGACCCCGCCGCGGGTCTCGACGAGGGGACACAGCCGCTCGCGCCCGCGGCCGCGGGCGCGCTCACCTGCGGGCCGGCGGTGGCTGGGGAGACCCGGACGTCGACCCGGGCCGCCCCGGGCTCGGCCACGACGCACAGCAGGCCCGCGCCCGGTGCCGAGGTCACCCGCGCGCCGACGACCTGGACCTGATAGCCCTGCGGGTAGGACCACGCCGGCACGCTGATGGCCGTCGCCGTGCCGGGCGCGAGGGAGCTCCCGGCGGGCGCGGCGGTCCGGTAGGTGACCGTGAGGACCCGCGCGTCGTCGAACCGCAGCGACTCGGGCGTTCCCGCGACGGCCACCGGGTACGGACGGACGATCTCCGCCGGGGCGGCCGGGAGCGGGCCGCCACCCAGGGCTTGCGGCGGGTCGGTGCCGACCGTCCCGCCCGTGCCGCTGGGCGCGTCGTAGAACCAGCTCAGCCCGAACGCGTCCGCGGCCGACACCAGGCCGCGCACCGCCGCGGGCGAGCCGTCCTTCCACCCGATCAGGTAGCCGGTCGGGTCGTTGACGGCGACGCTGGCGGCGGCGTCGAACGGCGCCGGGCGGTCCCGCCACAGCAGGTGGCGGGGGTCCTGCGCCGTGACGGCGTCGGTCAGCGCCGGCCCGGCGCCCGCGGCGGCGGGGACCTCGTAGCCGATCAGGCCCGGCTCGCCGCGGAACCGGGTCGCCAGCCGGCCGAGGCCGGTGGCGAGCGTCGCGTTCGACAGCACCTGGCCCCGGACAGCCGGGACGAGCCGCAGCACGACTCGCATCCCGCGGCCGGTGAACGTGCGGGCCAGGCCCGCGACCTGACCGAGCCCGGGATCGGACGCGGCGCGCGCGACGGCATCGGGCACCGGCCAGCCGGCGGTGACCGGGAAGCGGCCGCCCGCGGCCACCGGCACCGCGAGGCGCACGCCGCTGAAGCCATAGCCGATCCAGGTGTCGAGGTCGGCGGCGGTCGGGGTGACTCCGGCCGGCACCGTCATCCCGCGGATGACGACCGCCCGGTGCTCGCTGTCGGTCAGGTAGGACCCGGAGCGGCCGATGGTGCCGGCGGGGGCGGGGCCATCGGCGGGGGCGGGGCCATCGGCGGGGGCGGCGGCGAGACCCGCGGGACCCGGTGCCGTCGGGAACGCGGTGACCGCGGCCGACGGTGTGGGCGCGGCGAGCGCGGCCGGGCCGACCGCGACGAGGCAGCCGGCGAGCGCACCGAGCGCGAGCAGCAGCGTGGCGGCCCGGCGGGAGCCATGGCGCGCGTCGGCCGCGCCGGTGCGACGACCACGACCCGGCCGCGGACCCGGAACGCACCGCCGCCGACGCATGCCGGCCGACCGAGCAACCGCCGCCGACAAAGGACCGAAATCGCCACGCACGCGACCATCCTGCCGTGTTGCTTGCAGCCGGGTCAGACCGCCCGGTCGACGTGGTCGTCGGAGCCTCGCGGAGGAGCCGACGCGGCCACGGGCCTGGCCGGGCGTTCGCCCGCCACCGCGGCCGGCCCCGAGGGGACTCCCGGCACCGTCCCCGCCGCCGGCACGTGTCCAGCCGCCGCCGGTATCTGCATCGCCGCCGGTGCCGTCCCCACCGCCGGTGCCGTCCCCACCGCCGGTGCCGTCCCCACCGCCGGTGCCGACCCCGCCGCCGGTGCCGGTGCCGACCGTCCACCCGGCACCGAGGTGCCAGCGGCGCGGGCGGCGGCAATCTCCTCCTTGGCCCGCTTGGCGTACATGTCCACGTACTCCTGGCCCGACAGGGCCATCAGTTCGTACATGATCTGGTCGGTGATCGACCGCAGCACGAACCGGTCATCCGCCATGTCGGCGTAGCGGGAGAAGTCGAGGGGCCGACCGACCCGCATCCCGATCCGGCGGATCTTCGGCACGAGCTGACCGGGCGGCTGCACCTCGAACGTGCCGATCATCGCGACCGGGATCACCGGCACGCCGGCCTCCAGGGCCATCCGGGCGACGCCGATCTTGCCGCGGTAGAGGCGGCCGTCGGGTGAGCGGGTCCCCTCCGGGTAGATGCCGATCAGCCGGCCCTGGCGCAGGACGCGCACGCCGGAGCGCAGGGCGCCCTCGCTCGCCTTACCGCCGCTGCGGTCGATCGGGATCTGGCCGGCGCCGCTGAAGAACACGCGCTTGAACCAGCCCTTGACGCCGGCCTCGGTGAAGTAGTCGCTCTTGGCCAGGAAGGTCACCCGACGCGGGATCACCACCGGCAGGAAGAAGTGATCCAGAAAGGAGAGGTGGTTTCCGGCGAGGATCGCGGGACCCTGCACAGGAATGTTCTCGGCTCCCTCCACCCACGGACGCCAGAACACCCGAAGGATCGGCGTCAGGACCGCCTTGAGCACCCAGTAGAACAAGACAGCTCCCACCTGGTCACCGCCGTCAGACGACGCCCGCCGGGGGCGGCCGTGGCCGGGCCGCCCGTCTCCATCCGCCGACGCCGATCACACCAGACCCGAGCATCCCACCGCGCGCCAGGTGGGGCACGGCGGCGCTCCGCAGCTCGCGGACTGCGACGGTACGCGAGCCGGGCGGCGGACGCGGCCCGGCCATGGTCGCCGACGTAGGGGAGCCGCCCGCAAGCCTGGGGATCGGCCATCATCACGTCCATCTAACGCTCGCGCGGCCCAGGTGGTGCCCACCCCTCCCGGCTCGGCGCCGATGGCACCGGACTCGCGAGACGCGCGCGGACAGGCCCGCACCTATATCATCCCAGCCGGGGCGTTCTCGGTCCCTGCGGGCTCCTGGCGTTCCGACGGCGTCCGCACGACCGTGAGATACGTACGACCGTGGCCTCAACCCGCGGACCGTGCGAGCATACGTTTACCGGCGCTTTCCTTTCACGCCGCCCGCGACGTGGCAAGCGGGCGGGCCCAGGGCACGAAGGGCGGATCACGATGGCGGGCTCCACCGGCACAGCCGTCCTACCTGGTGCCGAACCGTTCGAGTTCACGGGTGGCCCGGTGGGCGTCCTGCTGGTCCACGGGTTCACCGGTTCTCCGGGCAGCATGCGGCCCTGGGGCGAGTCCCTCGCCGCCGCCGGGCTGACCGTCTCCTGCCCGCTGCTGCCGGGTCACGGCACCCGCTGGCAGGACATGGTCCCGACCACCTGGCCGGACTGGTACGCCACCGTGCAGGGCGCGTTCCTGCGCCTGCGGGCGGACTGTGAGCAGGTGTTCGTCATGGGCCTGTCGATGGGCGGGACGCTGACGCTGCGGCTGGCCGAGGAGCACGGCTCCGACATCGCCGGCGTGGTCACGGTGAACGCGAGCCTGTCGACCGAGCGGTGGCACGCCGCGCTCGCCCCACTGCTCGGGCGGTTCATCCCAGCCGTGCGCGGCGTTGCCGGCGACGTGAAGGCCACCGGCGTGCCCGAGGTCGGTTACGACCGGGTGCCGCTGCTCGCGTTCGCCTCGCTGCGCAAGCTGTGGGGGGTCACCCGCGGCGACCTCGGGCGGATCGACTGTCCGGTGCTCGCGTACCGAAGCGTCGTCGACCACGTGGTGGAGCCGAGCTCGGGGGCGATCCTGCTGGCCGGGGTGCGCGCGCCGATCGAGGAACGGCTGCTGCCGGACAGTTGGCACGTGGCAACCCTCGACAACGACAAGGAAACGATCTTCAAAGGCAGTCTGGACTTCGTCCAGCGGCACGCGGCGCGCGCGCTCGTGCCCGACACCCCCCGCGACGATGGCTGAGCCTCCGCCGGCGCCGGGCCAGGGCGAGCCCCGGCCGTCCGCGGCGGGCGCGGCGGAGCCCGACCGTCCGGTGGCGGACCGCGGGGCGGCGGCGGGAGCTGGTGTGTCACCCACCGGGTGCGGCGCCGCCCTGCCGGCCGAATCCGGCGTGGCCGGGAATGCAGGCACGCCCGCGGGCGGCGAGGCATCCGGCGTGGCCGGGAATGCCGCGGGCGAGGGGCATTCCGGACCCGCCGGCGCCGCTGCGGCGACCCCCGAGGACCCCAGCCCGACCGGGCCGCCGTCCTCGGCCGCCCCGCCAGCCTCGATCCACCCGCCGGCCTCGATCCACCCGCCGGCCTCGATCCACCCGCCGGCCTCGACCCACCCGCCGGCGTCGCCTCACCCGCCAGGTCTGCCGTCCTCGACCGGGCGACCGGACGCCGCGGCCGGCGCCCTGGGGAAGCCGGAGGCGGACGGGGGTGTCGCCGCCGAGCGCGGCCCGGCCGGTTCGGCCGACGGGGAAACGCCCGGGCCCCGGCCCGAAGAGCCCGCCGCGCGGTCGACGCCCCGTTCCCAGGAGGCCGACGACGCGGCCTTCCTCGATCTCATCGCGCGCTTCGACGACGAGCCGGAGACCCGGCGGTGGCCGGCGGCGGAGGACCTCGGCGACACCCGTCGCCCCACCGTGATCATCCTGCGTCCGCCGTTCGAGCCCGGTGTTCCACCCGCGCCGGACGATCGCACCGATCCCGGCCTGGACGATGCGCCGCCCCCGGGGCTGAATCCGCCCGGCATCGGCGGCGGGCGCGGCGCCGACCCGGCCGACTTCGTCGTGATCGACCTCGGCGGATCGGCGGACGCCCCGGCGGACCCGCAGGACGATCACTACGTGCCGCCGCCGGCGCCGCCCCTGCCCCGGATCCGGCCGGTGACCCGCTGGGCGCTGGGCTCGATCGCCCTCGGGGTGGTGTTCCTCGTCGTGCCGACCCTGATCGGCTTCAACCAGTCCCGCGCGCAGGATGTCACCGGCGTGCTGCTGATCCTCGGTGGGGTCGGCACCCTCGTCGCCCGCATGGGTGACCGACCGCCCACCGATTTCGACGGCCCCGACGACGGCGCGGTGATCTGACCGCGACGGTCCGGGGCGTGAGCCGCCGCGATGAACCTGCGGCGGCGTACCGGCGGTGCGGCCTGCGTCGGTGCGTGGCCGCGCGGTCGGGGCGCGCGCCCTCCGGACGTTCTCGTGCCCCGGCCGGATCCCGGGAACGGTCACACCCCGGGGCACACCGGAGGGAAGGCAGGGTCGGTGCGTGGCATCGGGCCTGAGGACGACGTCGGCGTGGCAGCCGTCGTACTGGCACCGAAGGGAAGGCGTTGGGCGTGCGTTACCACGAGAAAGTCGAGGTGCACGGGCACCTCATGGACACCGGTGTACTGGCCCGGGTGCTCGACGACGTACTGGACTACGGCGGCGACTACCGGGTGGATCACATCGACCTGGGGCGCAGCCACGATGACGAGTCCCACGCGGTCGTCACCGTCGGCGCCGATTCGCCGCGGCGGCTCATGCGCATCCTCATGCGGATCCAGGTCCACGGCGTGAACAAGGTCGAGGCGGGCACGGCGCGCTGCGAGGCCGCGGACCGCGACGGCGCCTTCCCGCCGGACTTCTACTCGACCACGAACCTGGAGACCGTCGTCCATCTCGACGGCCAGTGGGTCCCGGTGGAACACCCCGAGATGGACTGCGGCCTGGTCGTCTCCGGCGGGCGGGTGCGCACCGTACCGGTGACGGACGTCCGCGCCGGCGACATGATTGTCTGCGGGGTGGACGGGGTGAAGGTCGTCCTGCCGGTCACCGACCACTCCAGCCGGATCTACGCCGAGTACGAGGCGCTCGGCGCACCGCTGCCGAGCTCCACCCAGCCGCAGGCGGTCCTGGTGAAGGCGATCGCCCGCCAGGTCCGCGAGGTCAAGGCCGAGGGCGCCCAGGTCCTGTGGGTGGCCGGGCAGACGGTCGTCAGCACCGGCGCCGCACCCGCGCTCGTCGCCCTGGTCGAGGCCGGCTACGTCGACGTCCTGTTCACCGGGAACGCGCTGGCGACGTTGGATGTGGAGGCGGCGCTCTACGGCTCCCCGCTCGGCCTCGGACCGCTGCGCAGCGGCCGGGTGCAGCGCGGCAGCGAACAGCACATCCGTGCGATCAACGCGATCCGCCGCGAGGGCTCGATCCGGGCCGCGGTGGAGTCCGGCGTCCTCTCCCAGGGCATCATGCACGCGATGGTGAAGGCGAACAAGACCTTCGTGCTCGTCGGCTCCGTGCGCGACGACGGCCCGCTGCCCGACGTCCACACCGACGTGATCGAGGGGCAGCGGGCGATGCGCGCGGCGCTACGCGGGGTCGGCTACGCGCTGATGGTTGCCAGCGCCCAGCACTCCGTGGCCACCGGCAACATCCTGCCGGCGTCGATCCCGGTCGCCTGCGTCGACGTGAACCCGACGACGGTGCACGCCCTCACGGAACGCACCAGCGCGCACGCCGTCGGGGTCGTCGCCGACACGGGCCTGTTCCTGGAGGAGCTCGCCGTCGAGCTGGTGCCGGACTTCCGCCCGGCCCGACCGGGGCCGGGCGGCTCTGGCATCTGAACCGGGCTGCGCAGATCCGGGCTCTGCGCAGATCCGGGCTGCTCAGATCCGGGCGAGGTCGGCGGCGCCGACCAGACCGGCCTGGGAGCCGAGCTCGGCGATGACCACCTCGGCCCGGGGCCGATGCGCGCGGCCGGGCACCGTCTGGGCGAACCGCTCCCGGGCTGGGCCGAGCAGCAGCTCGCCGGAGTCGGAGACCCCGCCGCCGATGACGAATCGGTCCGGGTCAAGCACGGCGGTCAGGCTCGCCATGCCCTCGCCGAGCCATTGGCCGATCTCGGTCAGGCAGCGGATCGCCGCCGGGTCGCCCTTGCGGGCCGCCTCGGTGACGTCCGGGCCGGTCAGCCGCTCGGCGTCACCGCCGCACGCCTCCAGCATCGCGGCGGCGGCGGACGGATCCAGCGCCGCGATCTGACGGGCAGCGCGAACCAGCGCCCGGCCGCTGGCGTACTGCTCCCAGCAACCGTGGTTGCCGCACCCGCACAGGTGGCCGTCGGGCACCATCCGCATGTGGCCGGTCTCCGCGCCGATGCCGAACGCGCCGCGGTAAAGCTCGCCACCGAGGACGATGCCGCTGCCGATGCCCGTGCCCACGGTGAGGCAGACCAGATCACGGCGGCCACGGCCGGCTCCGAACCGGTACTCGGCCCAGGCCATCGCGTTGGCGTCGTTCTCGACGACGACGGGCAGCCCGACGCGGCCGCTTACCTCGTCGCGCAGCGGCTCGTCCCGCCAGGCGAGGTTCGGGGCGAACAGGACCCGCGAGCGGTTCGCGTCGATCCAGCCGGCCGCGCCGATGCCGACCGCCTTCACCTCGTAGTCGGCGCTGAGCTCCGCGACCACGGCGGCGATGGTGTCCGCGACCTCGGACGCCGAATGACCGGGAGTCGGCCGCCGAACTGACGCGAGGACGGTGCCGGCGCCGTCGACGACGCCGGCGGCGACCTTCGTCCCACCGACGTCCACGCCGATCGTCAGGCCCGCGGTGCGCCGATCGTCGTCGACCGACGTGTCCGCGACGGCGGGCGGGAGGGGGCTGAGCGGGGCGTCCGAGCCCGTGGGACGGGCTGAGGAGGTGTCCGGGGTGCCGGGACGATCCGAGTTACCGGGACGATCCGAGCTGCCGGAAACAATGGTGCTCACGTGACATCGATCCTCTGGACGCGTGGTCTGGGCGCTGGGGCGGAACGGGTGCCCGCGGCGGCCCCCGGCCGCGGGTTCTGGTGAGTTGTGCGCCCCGCGCCCGGGGACGCGGGGGCGGCGGTCTCGTCGCGGGCGTCACCGGCGCGAGCTGTACGGGCGTGAGCTGTGCCGGGGCGAGCGCCGCCGGAGTAGGCGCTGCCGGAGTAGGCCTCGAGGGCCACGCGGAAGGCCGCCGCCAGTGATTCCGCGGCGGTCAGCAGGTGGCGGACCACCTCGGGCCGATCCCCGGCGAACATCGCCAGCAGTCGGCACAGCGGGCACGACGTGCAGGGCCGCCCGTGGCCCGCGCAGACCGCACCGCCGGCCGGACCGGCCGGAACACCGGCGTCGGCCGGCGCGCCCGCGTCGGCCCCGCCACCACCGGCCCTGCCACCACCGGCCCTGCCACCACCCGCCCCGGCACCACCGACGCCGAGCCCGCCGGCCGCGGCCCCGACACCACCGGCGACGTCGGCAACGGCTTCCCATAGGCGGCCACCCGACTCGGTGCCGGCCAGGCCCCGCAGGGCATCGACGAGCAGGGCCGCCTCGACCGCGAGCGGGCCGGGCGGCGGTGGCCGCTCCGCCGAGCGCGTACCGGCATCGCCGCTCTGACCAGGACCGCCGCTCAGGCCGGCGGCGCCACGCGGGGTGGAACCGCTGCTGGGGGTGGAACCGCTGCTGGGGGTGGGACCGTCGGGGGGCGGGTCGGCCGGGACGGACGTCATGCCCGCACCCACTGGTCAGGATCGGGCACGAACGAGACCACCAGCCGATCGCCGCGCAGCCGGGCGGCGCTGACGTCGCAGCGGCGCAGCGCCGCGGGCAGCGGGACCGCCCGGCGGAACGCCCCGACGGTGATGATCAGATCGTCACCCAGCCGGGCCAGGTCGATCTGGGAGCCGTCGACGAACGGAAGCCCGAACGACAGCGCGTACCCGTCGTCGGTGCGCTCGACCCGCGGCTGCTCGCCGGCCCCGGTCGGCGAGGCACCGAGGACGCCCGCCGGGTCGAGCTCGCCGTAGGTCGCCGCGCCGAAGGCCGCGAGCTCCTCCAGGCCGACCGGCTCGCCGGCCCGGTAGGCCACCGGGAGGATCGGGGTCGGCGCGAACGCCCCGGTGATCTCGGCGAGCGCCTCGCGGTGGGCGGCGGCCCAGCCGGCCCGCCAGGCGTCCGCCCCGGCCGGCGAGAAGATCCGGTTGACGACCACGCCGTCGAGGGTGAAGCCGTGCAGCGACAGCGCGGTGAGACTGCTGCGCGCCGCGGCCAGCGCCCCGCTCTCCGGGGTGAGCACCAGCCGGATGCTGGTGGCCGCGTGATCGGTGAGGATCGCCCGCAGGTCCACGGCGGCGCGGTGCACGCGGGAGACGGTGTCGTAGGCGGGTGCGGCGAGGNTTCCCCACCGGCCGCCGAACGCGCCCGCCCACCCGAAGCCGGGCCGCAGCCAGCGGGCGAACGCGCCGTCGGGCGGCAGCAGCCGCCGGCAGTACCACGACAGCGTCTCCGGGAAGGCGAGCAGCCGCAGCAGACCGGCGACCGGGCCACCGTCGACGATGACGACGTCGTGGTCGGCGCTGGCCAGCCCGTCACGCAGCTCGAGCAGGGTCAGCGTCTCGATGGCACCCGGCAGGAAGGCCAGCTCCTCGAGCTCGACCGGATCGACGTCGAAGGACGGCCAGGTGCCGGCCAGCACCTCGCGCACGGCCGGCCAGCGCGTGCCGACGGCGCGGCGCAGGTCGACCTGCTGGCCGGTCAGCCCGGGTTCGAGGTCGGTCGGGTCGGCGCCGACGGGGTGGTCAAGCGCGCCGGCGAGCCCGGCCGCCGGGTCGACGGACAGGACCAGGGTGCGATGACCCCGTTGCGCGGCAAGGATCGCGGTCGCCGCCGCCACCGTCGTGGTGCCGGCGCCGCCCTTCCCGGTGAAGAGCACACACCGCACGTGCGCTCAGCTCTCGACGTGCTTCTTGAGGTCCTTGAGAGCGGCATCCACGATGCCGCTCTGTACTTTCCGCCGGAGCAGTCCCGGAATTTTGATCTTGGTTTCGGCGGTGAGGTCGTAGGTGACCTCGGTGGTACCGTCACCGAGGTCGCGCAGGGTGTAGCTGCCGTCCTGCGACGACATCGCCTGCCCCTCGACCATGGACCAGGTGACCTGGACGTCGTCGGACCAGACGTACTCGTTGACGAACTCGTCCTTGACGACGACGGCGTTGATCCGGAAGCGGGCGCGCCGGGGCCGGCCGTCCGGGCCGACGTCGAGCACCTCGGCCTCCTCGATCTGGCCGACCCAGGTCGGGTACGCGGGGATGTCGGCGATCGCCCCCATCACCGCGGCGGGCCTGGCATTGATGACGATGGTCGATCGGGCGTGGTCCGCCATGGAGAGCAGCACCTCCACATTTGTCAAGCACGTCTGAAGGAGCACGGCGTCGCCGGCCCACCGGCAACCCGGATCTCTCCGGGATCCCGGATCATTCCCCGACCGATCGCCTGAGGCTACCGGAACCTGGGCCACATCTCGCAGAGCGGCTGGCTACCACTCGAGGACGAACGGGGTACCTCGGGCGTTGAAATGACCGACGTTCACGCAACGCGTTCCGTCGATCTCCAGGCTGGCGGTGAGGGGCTGATGAACGTGCCCGAAGAGCACGTAGCGCGGCCGGGTGGCGTGAATCGCCTCGAGGATCGCGACGCTGCCCCGCTCGAAGCGCCGAGCCTGGACGTCATAGACCAGCTCCGGCAGATGCGGAGGAATGTGGCAGCACAGAACGTCCACCTCGCCGACGGCGGCCACCTTCGCGGCGTAGACGTCGTCGTCGATCTCGTACGGCGTGTGCATCGGCGTCCGCAGCCCGCCGCCGACGAAGCCGAACCGCCAGCCGCCGATCGTTGTGGTCTGCCCGTCCAACAGGGTGATGCCGTCGCGCAGGTAGTCGGGGTAGAGGTGGGGCAGGTCGACGTTGCCGAACGTCAGGTAGGTCGGGGTGGGGAAGGCGGCGAACAGCCGCTCGTACTGCCGGCGGATCGCGGCCTCGACGATCTCGGCCCGGTCGCCGTCGAGACGTGCCCACAGCGAGCGCGACCACTCCCGTGCCTCGTCGAAGCGCTGCGCGGTGCGCAGCTCCACCATGCGGCCGACGGCCTCGGCGCCGAACAGATCACCCATGATCCCCCGGCTGTGATCGCGATAGTCGATGAACAGGATGAGGTCACCGAGGCAGATGAAGACGTCGGCCCCCTCGGCGGCGGCGGGCAGCGCGTCCGCCCGTCCGTGCACGTCGCTCACCACGTGGACCCGCATACCAGGAAGCTTAGGCGGCGGCGAGGGACATCCGGCCCGGTCCGGACAGGTCGGTCGACCGGCACCGTGGTGCCGTGCGACACCCGGGCCGTGGGCGGGCGGCGCCCCGTCGCGAGCAGCCACCATCCGTATGCGGACGGGTCGCGCCCCGCCCATCGTCGTCCGCACAGTCGCCAGCATCCGGCCCGCCCGCTAACGTCTGGTGCCCTGAACGGTCATCCGCCGTTCGGCGGCCTCGTCATCCGGCGGGCGCCCGAGGGCATCCGGTAGGACGCACGAGAGCACCTGGTAGGAGTAGCAGTGCGGGAGTACACCTCTGCGCCCCTGGTCACCATCGAGGACAATGCGACGCTGACGGACGCCGTGTTCCGGCACGCCGCCGCCCATCCGGACAAAATTCTCATTCGCCACAAGGTCGCCGAAGAGTTTGTCGGGATGACGACCCGCGAGTTCCACGACCACGTGGTGGCCACCGCCCGGGGACTCATCGCGCGCGGGGTGGAAACCGGCGGCCGGGTGGGGATCCTCAGCCACACCCGCTTCGAGTGGACCGTGGTCGACTACGCCGCCTGGGCGGCCGGCGCCGTCTGCGTGCCCATCTACGAGACGTCCAGCCCGAGCCAGATCGAATGGATCCTCCGGGATGCGGGGATCGAACTGCTCGTCGTCGAGAACGCCGAGCTCGCCGCGCGGGTCGAGCAGGTCCGCGGCGAGGCGCCGGCCCTGCGCGACGTGCTCGTCCTCTCCGACGGCGCGCTGGCCACCCTCGCCGCCGACGGCGCCGGCGTCGACGAGGACCGGCTGGCCGCGGCGCGCGCGCCCCTCGGTGCCGACAGTCTCGCGACGATCATCTACACCTCCGGCACCACGGCGCAGCCGAAGGGCTGCGAGATCACCCACCGGGCGTTGCTGTTCACCGCCGAGTCGTCCATCGCCATGCTGCCGGAGGTGTTCGCGCCGGGCTGCTCCACGCTGCTGTTCCTGCCGCTGGCCCACGTGTTCGCCCGGATGCTGCAGGTGGGCCTGGTGCAGGGGGCCTTCGAGCTCGCCTACACCCCGGACTCGCGCACCCTGCTGCCGGACCTGGCCAAGGTGCGGCCCAGCTTCCTGCTCGCCGTTCCCCGGGTCTTTGAGAAGGTGCACGCCGGCGCGCGGCTCAAGGCGCACAACGAGGGCAAGGGCCGCATCTTCGACGCGGCCGAGAACACCGCCGTGGCCTACAGCGAGGCCCTCGACCGCGGTGGCCCCGGGCTGCTGCTGCGGCTGCGGCACCGGCTGTTCGCCGCGCTGGTGTACGGCAAGCTGCAGGCGGCGCTGGGGGGGCGGGCCCGGTACGCGATCAGCGGCGGGGCACCGCTGGGCCCACGGCTCGGCCATTTCTTCCGCGGCATCGGCTTCACCGTGGTGGAGGGCTACGGCCTGACGGAGACCTCGGCGCCGGCGGCGGCGAACCGCCCGCACTCGGTGCGGATGGGCACCGTCGGGCAGCCCCTTCCGGGGGTGACGATCCGGATCGCCGACGACGGGGAGATCCTCATCCGGGGCGACCTGTTGTTCCGCGCCTACCACCACAACGAGACCGCGACGAAGGAGGCTCTCGACGCCGAGGGCTTCCTGCACACGGGCGACCTCGGCTCACTCGACGACGAGGGCTACCTGCGGATCACCGGCCGGAAGAAGGAACTGCTGGTGACCGCCGGCGGCAAGAACGTCGCGCCGGCCCCGCTGGAGCACGTGATCCAGTCCCACCCACTGATCAGCCAGGCGATGCTCATCGGCGACCAGCGCCCGTTCATCGCCGCGCTGGTCACCATCGACCCGGAGGGGTTCGAGCACTGGCGCGACGGCGCCGGAAAGCCGGCCGGGGCGAGCGTCGCGGACCTCGTCGACGACGTCGACCTGCGCGCCGAGGTGCAGCAGGCGATCGACGCGGCGAACGCGACGGTGTCGCAGGCCGAGGGCATCAAGAAGTTCGTGATCCTGCCGCGGGACTTCACCGTCGAGACCGGAGAGCTGACCCCGAGCCTGAAGGTCCGCCGCTCGCTGGTGATGGACCGCTTCGGCAGCTCCGTCGAGGACCTCTACGCCGGCGCGCGCCGCCCCTGAGGCACCGGGCGGCTACTGAGGCCACCGGGCCGGCCCCGGGTTGTCAGGCCGGGCCGGGTTGGCCGCCGAGCAGCGAGCGCAGCTCGGCGGCGAGCACGTCCCAGCGCCAGCGCTGCTCGACCCACGCCCGCCCGGCGGCGCCCATCGACGCGGCCCGGTCCGGGTCGGCGAGCAGGTCCCCGACGGCTCGCTCCACCGCGCCGAGGTCGGTCCCGTCGACGACGAAACCGGTGCGCTGGTCGAGCACCGCGTCAGGGGCGCCACCGCTGTTCCCGGCTACCACCGGCAGACCGGTGGCCGATGCCTCCAGGTAGACGATCCCGAGCCCCTCCACCTCCAGCCCCCCGAGCCGGGACCGGCACGGCATCGCGAACACGTCGCCGGCCGCGTAGTGCGCGGGCAGCTCCTCCCACGGCACCGAACCGGTGAACGTGACGTGCTCGGCCACGCCGCTGTCCCGGGCAAGCCGTTCGAGGTCCGCGCGGTGCGGACCGCCACCGACGACGAGCAGCGCCGCCTCCGGCACCCGGCGCCGCAGCGCCGGCAGGGCACGCACGAGCATGTCCTGCCCCTTGCGGGCGACAAGCCGGCTCACGCACACCACCACCCGCCGTCCGGACAGCCCGTATCGGCGGCGGGTCTCCTCCCGCCCGGCGCCCGGGCCGAACAGCGTCGCGTCGACACCGCTGGGCAGGCGGGCGAGCGCCGGGTGGGCGCCGAGCGCGGGCCCGATCCTCGTCCGGGTGTAGTCGGTGAGGTAGGTGACGACGTCCGCGGTCGCGCCGATGCGGCGCAGCAACTGGCGCGCGGCCGGCAGCGCCGCCCAGCCGACCTCGTGCCCGTGGGTGCTCGCCACGACGCGGCGCACCGCCGTGTCCCGGCGCAGCCGTGAGCCCAACAACGCGAGCGGGGCGGCCGCGCCGAACCACACCGTGTCGCAGCCCTCCGCCCGGGCGATCTGGCGAGCCCGCCGCAGGACGTCCGGAGTCGGCAGCATGAGCGAGGTCCGGTGGCGCACGACCGGGAAACCCTGCGCGGCGTCGAACGCCGCGGCGCCCTCCCACGACGGGGCGTAGACGACGATCTCGCCGGCCGGCAGCCGGGCCGCGAAGTTGTGCACGTAGGCCTGGATGCCGCCCGGACGCGGCGGAAAGTCGTTGGTGACGGCCAGAACGCGCATCCGCCCATGCTCTCCCACGCCGACCGGCGGTCACCGCCCGGCTGGCGCCCCGCACCCGCCCGCGCAGCAGCGGGGCGAGGAGCAGCAGGGCGAGGAGCAGCGCCAGGCCGAGCCGCCGCGCGGCGCGGGGCCCCGCCAGGCCGCGACTCGACACGGCGGGCTGCTCAGCCGGCACGGCGCGGCGGACGGGCCGCACCGTGCGCGGCGGCACCGCGGGGCACCCGGTCGAGCACCGAACCGGCCAGCTCCTCCAGCGGCGGCAGCAGTCCCGCGGCCGCCAGCACAGCAAGCGCGCGGCGCTCCTGCACATCCCACGCCATGCCCCCGTCCGCCTCCCCGAACATGGCGGTGATCACACAGTCCGCGCACCGGGGGCCGCGGCCGGTGCAGGAATCGCAGTCGATCAGCATGGCACTCACCTTCCCGAGGTCCGGCCGGTGGCGGCACAACCCGCGCACCGATGTCCCGACGTGACCGACGGTAGGACCCGGGTCCGACAATTTTCGGCGGCCGGCTGGTCAGCGTGCGGCGCCTATGCCACGGACGGCTGGACGGCGGTCCGGTTCACGCCCGGGTGCCCGGACGCCTCATCCTTCGAAAAGGCAGGAGCCTGGTGGCGGTTGCGCGCCCACACACCGGCATCAACCTCCGGCGCCTCCGCCACCCACCTGCCCACAGGAGGATGCGACGCTCGGCGATGCCGGAAACTCGAGTGGCGAGCGGCCGAGATCCGTCGACCTACCCGTCTAACGGTCGAGCCGCGCCAGCAGGGCCGCCGACGGCACCGCCCGAGCGCCGGCCGCGGCGCTGTTCTCCGCCACCTCCCGGTCGGAGGTGACGACGAAGACCGGCCGGCCCTGGGGCTCCATCCGGACCAGCCGGACGATCTCCTCGTCGGCGAGCTGGCCGGGACGGCTGAACAGCACCCGAACCCCCCGGGGCATCGTGACGCCGACCGGGCGGGCGACGACCGCGGTCGCGTCGAAGACAACCGTGACCTCGCTGTCCGGGTTGCGCCCGGCGAGCGCGCCGAGCCCGGACAGCAACCGTTCCCGCTGCGCCTGCAGGGTGAGCCGGCCGTAGCCGCGCTTGGTCACGTTGTACCCGTCGATGATCAGATGCACGCCGGGCACGGCGAGCACCTCGTCGATGAGGGTCGGATCGTCGTCGGGCCGCCCCCGGGCCCCGACGAACGCCTGCGGCGCGCTGCTCGGCCCGTCGCCGCCGCGGGCGAGCAGGTCCGCCGGCCGGGCGACCATCGTCGGCAGGTCGAGCTCGCGGCGCACGCCGTGGGCCGAGGCGATGAGCGTGTCGAGCAGGACGCGCATGCGGGCGTCGTCCACGCTGCGGGAGTCGCGAGAGTCCCGGCGCGCGGCGGCCAGGGCGCTCTCCAGTTCGGCGACCCGGCCACGCAGCCGGCGCACCTCGACCTCGGCGTCACGACCGGCGGCGAGTGCCGCGTCGCGCGCCGTCTCGGCCGCGACCACCGACTCCCGCGCGGCCTGCTCGGCCCGGCGGATCTGCTCCGAGGACGCCCGCAGCCGCCGCCGGGTCTCCTCCGCCTCGGCGCGGGCCGCGGCGAGGCGCTCGCGCAACTGCCCCAGCTCACCGGCGGCGCTGCGCTGGTTCGCGGCGAGCTGCTCGGTGAGCCGGCGGATCGTCCGTTCGGCCTCGTCGGCCCGACCGCGGACCTCCGCCTCCGCGGCCGAGGCCGAGGCCAGCTCGACCAGCTCGGGCCAGTGCGGGACGCGCAGCAGGTAGGCCACCGCGGCGACCTTCTCCGGCGGGGCGGCCGGCGGGAGCCCACCGGCGGAATCGGCGGCCTCGGCCAGCTCCGGCTGGTGCCGGCGGATCCATTCGGCGACGCGGCCACGGAACACCTCGTTGTCGACGGCGGCGGCCAGCGGGATCGCGCCCGCCTTCGCCCGCCGGGACGCCTTGAACCGGCGCACCGCGACGAGCGACGGCGGCACGTCGGACTCGGGCAGATCGGCGAGTGTCTGCGCGGCGAGCTCGATGACGTACTCCCGCACGGGCGCGGGCAGCGGGCCCGTCACCGCCTGCTCCCAGCAGGGGCGGCCACCACGGACACGGTCCGGACGGATGGCGTCGAGGACACGACCGACGTAGCACCGACCATCCCGGCGGCAGGCCGGTGAGAGAAGTCATCCGGCGCGGTCGGAGCACCGACCAGGGCGGCCCGAGGTCCGAACGCGGGCAACGCGGGTCCTGGCCGCGCGCGGAATTGTCCGTCAGCGTCCGGATGACGCGGGAAAGCGGGCGGGCCGCCTCTCCGACGGCTTCTCCGACCGGCCAGACAGCAAGGCACGTAGGGACTCCGGAGCCGACGGGAAGAACGATGAAGGTACAGCCTATCGAGAGAGCTCAGAGGGCTCACACGGACCACCGGTGTGGGATCTAGGACCGGTGGGCCGCGCCGGGGCGGGCATTGTCTCACGGGAAAGCCGGCTTATGTAGCCTCGCGTGGTGCGTTCCCCAGCGTGCGATTTTTTCCAAACGCGGCCCTGGCTGCGCCGGAGAGGACCATCGTGACCGACCAGAACCCCCCTCACCAGCCCCCCGGCGGTGACGGGAGCCAGGAGACGTGGAAGCAGCCGAGCAATCCCTGGCACCAGCCCGCAGAGACGCCGAGCGGCGGCGCGGCGTCCAGCCCGTCCGGCTCGTCCGGCCCGTCCAGCCCATCCGGCCCGTCCAGCCCATCCGGCTCGACTCCCCCGCCGGCCCCGTCCTGGGGCACCGCCCCGGACCAGTCCGACGAGCAGACCCGGCTCGCCTGGTCCGCCGACACCCCCGCCATGCCGCGCGGGACCTCCCCGAGCGGGCCGCAGGCCCCCGGGCCCGCCACCGCCGGGCAGCCGTGGGCGACGGGACAGCGCCCCGGCGGGGAGCAGTCCTGGCCACCGCCGCAGCAGCCCGGCGGCGGCTCCGCAGGCTGGGGGCATTCCGGCGCGGGGCAGGCCGGCGTCGAGCAACCAGGCTGGGGGCAGCCCGGGAGCGGCCAGCAGGCACCCGACCACCACCAGGGCTGGGGGCAACCCGGTGGGGGGCAGCCGGGCGCGGACCAGCAGGGCTGGGGACAGCCGGGCGGCTGGCCGCAGGGCGGCTACCCGCCCGGTGGCACCGGCGCCTACCAGGGCGGCCCGGCCTACCAGGGGCCGGGAGGCTACCCGGGCGCGCAGGGCCCCTACCAGCAGAACCCGCCCGGTGGCTGGCAGCAGGGCGGTACCTGGCAGCAGGGCGGCGGCTGGCAGCAGGGTGCCCCGCCCCCTGCGCCGCAGCGGCGCCGCAACCCGCTGTTCGTGATCGTGCCGCTCGCCGTCGTCGCCGCGATCGTCGTCGGGGTGGTGATCGCGCTCGCGGTGGGGGGCGACGACTCGAACGACATCGCCGCGCCGGTACCGGCACCGTCGTTGAGCGCACCCGGGCTGTCGGCGCCGACGCCGCCCGTGCCGAGCGCCACCGCGACCGGCCCGATCGGCGTCTCGAACTGCGTCGCGGTCACCCCGCAGGGGGCGCCGGGGGCCGGCGCGGCGGCCATCGGCGGCTCGGGGACCGTCGTCGGCGAGGCGAACTCCTCCGTCAGCGACTTCGAGGCCCGGGTGACCCTCAACAGCGTCTGCTCGACCACCGGCAAGGTGACCGAGTACGGCGACCCGCCGACCCAGGGTGCCTACTACGTGCTCAACGTGACGGTCGAGGTGAGCCGCGGGGACACGTCTGCCTCCCCGTCGGACTTCTACATCCAGACCCCGGACGGGACGCGCTACGACGGCAGCTACGACAACGTGGAGCCGCGGCTGTCCGCGTCGACGGTGAAGGCCGGCCAGAAGGTGCGGGGCAACGTCGTCATCGACGCGCCGCCCGGGCACGGCCTGCTGCACTGGGAGCCGCTGTTCGCGGTCAGCCCGGCCACGTTCCAGCTCTGAGCCCGTCGCGGGCACACCGTCCGCCGCGGGCACACCGGGTGGGGTGGACCTTCGCCGGATCCACCCCACCCGGCCGCGCGTCAGCCGACGGCGGCGCGGATCCGCTCCGCTACGGCGTCGAGCTCGGCCGAGTCCGGGTCGTGGTCGGCGAGCGTGAAGTCGATCTGCGTCTCGTTCTCGATGGGCAGCAGGTGCACATGCACGTGGGGCACCTCCAGCCCGGCGACGAGCGCCGCCACCCGCCGGGGCCGGAACGCGGCGTCGATGGCCCGGCCGACCGTCGCGGCGGCGGTCCACAGCGCCGTCTGGACGTCGTCGGGCAGGTCGATCCAGTGGTCGATCTCGGCGCGCGGGACCACCAGCGTGTGGCCCGGCCGGATCGGCGCGATCGTCAGGAACGCCACTGTGTACTCATCGGAGTACACGATGCGCCCGGGAAGCTCGCCGTTGATGATCCGGGTGAAGACGCTCGGCATGGCTCACGACCCTATCGACCCGGTCATCAGCCCGCCGACGGGTCATCGCCACGACCGGCCATCAGACGAAGGGCCGGGCGAAGCCGGTCGGTCCGGCCGTCATCACCCGGAACTCGTTGCCCTCCGGATCGGACAGGATGTACCCGCGCTCCCCGTCGTCGTCGTACCGGGCGACCCGGCGGGCGCCGAGGGTCGACAACCAGCCGATGACCCGCTCGGCGTCGACCGCGTAGAGGTCGAGATGCAGCCGGCTGGGACCACCGCCACCGCGGGCTCCCGGCCGCAGCAACAGCTTCGGCCCCGCCCCGGCGGGATGACGCAGCAGTGCCGCGTCGTCGTCGCGCCGGTCCACCTCATAACCCAGCGCAGCGGACCAGAAGCGCACCATCACGTCCACGTTCGCGCAGTCCACTGCGACCCGCCCCACCCGAATGCCGTTCGTTTCAAACCACGCCACCTGCGCATGATTTCGCATTCCAGGCGGGTTGGCCTGCCGAGTGGCCGTCGCGTGTCTCCGGCGTGGCGCCACAAGGGCCGCGGGACAGCCCCGACGGGACCACAATGACGCCCGCAGCGGGACCCACCATGTCCCTGCCGACGCCTCCCCTGCCTCCCGTGCCCCGAGCCGGAACCCGACCCGTGGCAGAACTGTCGGCGGCGGGGCTTACCGTGACGCCGTGCGCCCGGACCCCACCCCCACCGACCGCTCCCCCACCGACCGTTCCGCCGCCGACGCCGGTCCCCTCGCCGACCTGGCGCGGGTGACCAGCCCGGCTGGCGAGTCCGCCCGGCCCCGCGCCGACCCCGCCGTCGTGGGCGTGGCCGGTGGCGTCTGCGCGCACCGGCAGGCCAGCCTCGACGAACTCGGCCGGCCGCTGTCCGATCTGACGTTCGTCGTGGTCGACCTGGAGACGACGGGGACCTCGGTGGCGACCGGTGAGATCACCGAGATCGGCGCGGTGCGGGTGCGCGGCGGCGAGGTGCTCGCGGAGATGTCCACCCTGGTCCGCCCGAGCGTGGGCATCCCGCCGATGGTCTCGGTGATCACCGGGATCACCGACGCCATGGTGGCGACGGCCCCCGCGGAGTCCGAGGTGGTGCCGACGTTCCTGGAGTTCGCCCGCGGCGCCGTGCTGGTCGCCCACAACGCCCCGTTCGACCTCGGCTTCCTGCGGGCGGCGGCGCAGCGCTGCGGCTACCCGCCGCCCACCTGGGAGCACCTCGACACCCTGCGCATCGCGCGGCGGCTGGTCAGCCGCGACGAGGCCCCCGACTGCCGGCTCGCCTCGCTGGCCCGACTGTTCCGCAGCTCGACCGAGCCCTGCCACCGCGCGCTGGCCGACGCCCGGGCCACGGTGGACGTGCTGCACGGGCTGTTCGAGCGGCTCGGCAACGCCGGCGTGCGCACGCTGGAGGAGCTGCACGAGTACAGCGCCCGGGTCTCCCCGGCCCAGCGGCGCAAGCGGCACCTCGCCGACGGGCTGCCCACCGGCCCGGGCGTCTACATCTTCCGGGACGCCGACGGGCGGGCCCTCTACGTCGGCACCTCGCGTTCGGTCCGGTCCCGGGTGCGCACCTACTTCACCGCGAGCGAGCCCCGCACCCGGATGGCCGAGATGGTGGCGCTGGCCGAACGGGTGGACGCCATCGGCTGCGCGCACGCCCTGGAGGCCGAGGTGCGGGAGCTGCGGCTGATCGCGGAGCACAAGCCGCCGTACAACCGCCGCTCCCGCTTCCCGGAGCGCACCGTCTACCTCAAGCTCACCGACGAGCCGTTCCCCCGGCTGTCCCGGGTGCGCGCCGCCCGGGACGAAGCGACCTATCTCGGTCCGTTCGCCAGCACCCGCAGCGCCGACGACGCCGCCGACGCGCTGCTCGCCGCGGTGCCGCTGCGCCAGTGCACCGGGCGGCTCTCCCCCCGCGCCCGCCGCCCCGCCTGCGCCCTGGCGGACCTGGGCAGGTGCGGGGCGCCCTGCGACGGCCGGGAGGACGTCGCCGCCTACGCCCGCCACGTCGCCGCCGCCCGGGCGGCCATCACGGGCGATCCGGGGCCGGTCATCGCGGCGTCGACCCGCCACATCGACCGCCTGGCCGACGATCGGCGCTACGAGGAGGCGGCCGTCCACCGCGACCGGATGGTGTCGTTCGTCCGCGCCGCGGCCCGCGGTCAGCGGCTGGCCGCGCTGACCGGCGTCCCGCAGCTCGTCGCGGCGGCGCCGACCGCGCAGGCCGGCTGGGACCTGGCCGTGGTCCGGCACGGCCGGTTGGTGTCCGCGGTGAGCGTGGCCCCCGGAATCGATCCGCGGCCCTGGGTCGACGCCGCGGTCGCGAGCGCCGAGACGGTGCAACCGCAGCCGGGCCCCGCGCCGTGCGCCTCCGTCGAGGAGACCGAGCGAATCGCCCGCTGGCTGGCCGGTTCCGGGGTGCGGCTCGTGCGCCTCGACGGCGAGTGGAGCTGGCCCGCGGCGGGCGCCATCCGCGACGCTCTGCGCTACGCCGACGTGCACCGCTCCCCCGACAGCCCGGAGCAGGCGGCCGGCCGGCGCGCCGAGGGCCAGCGCCCCCGCCGCTGAGCACCCCCGGCGGGCCGGGAGGCACGGCAAAGGCCGCGGGGCCGGCCCGCCGGTACGGCGGACCGGCCCCGCGGCCGGTGTCAGCTCAGCGCTGAAGGATCGGTGCCGGCGTCAGTGCTTGCCGCCGCCGACCGGTGCGCTCGGACCGCCCGGACCGGTCTCCTTCTCCTCGACGAAGAAGCCGCTCACGGCCTTGCCGGCGCGGCGGGCGAGGCCCTTGCCGTCCCCGTCCCCATGGCCGTTCGCCGACGGCAGTGCGAACCGGTCGTTCGTGACCAGCGGGTGGTCGGGTACCGGGGTCGGCTTCGGCCGGTGATCCTCCACGAACTCCCCGCTGGGGAGCTGGCGGATGATGCCGGTCTCGATCCCGTGGTGCTCGACCTCGGCGTCCTTCGCCTGCAGGGCGAGGCAGATCTTCTTGGTGACCGCGTACGCGATCGGCGGGACGATGATCAGACCGATGCGGCCGGCCCACGTCATCGCGTTCAGCGAGATGCTGAACGTCTTCGCGATGACGTCGTTACCACCCGAGATCCACAGGACCAGGTAGAAGCTGATCGACATCGCGCCGAGCGCGGTCCTGGTCGGCGCCTCCCGGGGCCGCTGGAGCAGGTTGTACGACTTGGTGTCGCCGGTGAACCTGGCTTCCAGGAACGGGTAGAGCGCCAGCAGCGTGAACAGGATGCCGGGCAGGACCGCCGTCGGCCAGAACACGGCCGGGACGGTATGGCCGAGGCCGCGGAACTCCCACGGTGGCATCAGTCGGGTCGAGCCGTCGAGGAAGCCGATGTACCAGTCGGGCTGGGACGCCGAGGAGACCTTCGACGGATCGTACGGACCGAACATCCAGATCGGGTTGATCTGCGCGAGGCCGCCGAGCAGGGCGAGCATCGCGAAGACCATCATGAAGAACCCGCCGGACTTCACCGCGAACACCGGGAACACCCGGTGGCCGACGACGTTGTGCTCGGTCTTGCCCGGACCGGGGAAGTCCGTGTGCTTCTGGTGCCACAGGATGCCCATGTGCGCGCCGATGAGGGCGAGCAGCACACCGGGCACCAGCAGAATATGGATCACGTAGAGCCGGGGCAGGAAGTTGTCGCCCGGAAACTCACCGTTGAACACCAGGAACGACGCCCACGTCCCGATGATCGGGATGGACTGGGCGATCGAGGCGGCGATCCGCAGACCGGTGCCGGAGAGCAGGTCGTCCGGCAGCGAGTAGCCGGCGAAGCCCTCGAGGATGGCGAGGATCAGCAAGCCGACCCCGATCAGCCAGTTGACCTCGCGCGGCTTGCGGTAGGCACCGGTGAAGAACACCCGGAACAGGTGGACGACGATCGACGCGACGAAGACCAGCGCGGCCCAGTGGTGGATCTGGCGGAACACCAGCCCGGCCCGGGTGTCGAAGCTGATGTCCAGCGTCGAGGCGTAGGCCCGGCTCATCTCCACACCCTTGAGCGGGACGTAGGAGCCGTTGTAGATGACCTCGGTGTTCGACGGGTCGAAGAACAGCGTGAGGTAGATGCCCGTGAGCAGCAGGACGATGAAGCTGTAGAGCGCGATCTCCCCGATCATGAACGACCAGTGGTCGGGGAAGACCTTGTTCAGGTTGCGCCGCAGCCCGGCCTGGGTGCCGAACCGCTCGTCGATGGCGCGGTTGGCCTTGCGGACCGGGGTCGGCCGCTTGACGAACTCCGGTGGGGATGCGGTTGTCATGAGCGCTCCCAGAAGGCGGCACCGACCGGCTCGTCGTAGTCACCGTTGCGGGCGTACAGGAATCCGTCGTCGTCCACGGCGATGGCCAACTGCGGCAGCGACCGGCTGGCCGGACCGAAGATCGCCCGGCAGCCGTCCAGCACGTCGAAGACCGACTGGTGGCAGGGGCAGAGCAGGTGGTGGGTCTGCTGCTCGTAGAGGCTCACCGGGCAGCCGGCGTGCGAGCAGATCTTGGAGTAGGCGACGTGACCGTCGACGGACCAGTTCTCCCGCCCCTTGCGCGGCCGGTCCACACCCGGTGGCAACCGGATGAGGATCGTGGTGCTGTCCGCCTTGGTGTGCACGTCGGTCTTCGGCTTGTAGGTCGTCGTGCCGTCCGACTCGGTCACCGGGATGGCCGGGAAGACGGTCTCGATGCCGCCGATGGAGATGTCGCCGAGCTTGACCAGGCGGCCGTCCTCGGTGACCAGGCGCGCGCCCTTCACCCAGGAGGTGTGGTCGAGCTTCTTGCCCGGCTTGGAGTTGGTCAGGTTGAGCAGCGGCACCACGATCAGTCCGCCGAGCACGGTGCCGGCGCCCAGCAGGGTGCGGCGCAGCAGCGGGAAGCGGGCGAGGCCGGTGTCGGCGAAGCCGGCGGTGATCTCCGCCTCGGTGACCGCGATCTCCTCCTTGGCGGAGGTGAACTCGTGGCGCTCCTGCACGGCCTGCTCGTGCGGCATCAGCCGCTTGGCCCACAGGATCATGCCGATGCCGAGGCCACCGACGGCCAGGCCGAGCGCCGAGCCGAGGCACGGCGTGTAGTACGCCTGGTGCTTGTCCCCGACGAAGTTCGTGATGACGAAGCCGACGGTGCCGACCACCGAGATCAGGAACCAGCAGGCGATCAGCCGCTCCGCTCGCCGCTCGGCGCGGCGGTCGACGTCCTCGGCGCGCGGCGGGCGGACGGTGACCCCGCCACCGCCGCCGGCGTGCGTGCCGTAGGTCGGCTGCGCCACCCCGGCGTCGCCGGTCCGCATCACCGTGGTCTCGGGATCGCGGGTGGAGTCCGTCTGGTGCGGCGGGGTGCCCAGGACCTCCGGGCCGTCGGAGGTGCCGGCCGGGACGTCCGGTCCACCGGCCGAGATCCCCGACCCCCCGACGGCGGCGCCCGACGTGTCGACGGGGTGCTTGGCCCGCTTGAAGATGCTGCTCATCGAATCCTGGTCCGACTTGTCTGCCGGCTCACCCTGGTAGCCCGCGTAGTGCACGCGTTCCTGGGCGGAGTCGCCCGGCTGGTCCCCTCCGCCCGAGCCCGCCGGTCCCGGCGTCCCCGGGCCCGTCTGGTCACTCATACCTTCTGCCTCGCTCCGATCCACAGGCACACGACGAGCAGGCCACCAATGCCTACCAGCATGGCCAGCAACCCTTCGGGCACCGGACCGTACTTACCGAGGCTGAAACCACCGGGGCTCTTGGTGTCGGTCAGGTGCTTGATGTAGGCCGCCACGGCGGCGGCGTCCTCGTCGTTGAGCTGACGGTCTCCGAAGACCGGCATGGACTCCGGCCCCGTGCGCATGGCCTCGACGATCTGCGTCGGGGTGGACTCGCTCAGCGAGGGCGCGAACTTACCGTAGGTCAGCGGAGCGCCCTGGGCGACGGCCTGGTGGCACTGCGCGCAGTTGGCGCGGTAGAGCTCGCCGCCATGGGCCAGGTCGGCGTCGCTGAGCTCCTTGTCAGTGACCTTGGGCACCTCTGGGCCGCCACCGAGGCTCGCGACGTACGCGGAGAGCTGGTCGATCTGCGTCGCCGAGTAGATCGGCGGCTTGCGGTCGGCCTGCGCGGCCGGGGCGGCCAGCGGCATGCGCCCGGTCGAGACCTGGAAGTCCACCGCGGCGGCGCCGACGCCGACGAGGCTGGGGCCGGTGTTCGAGCCCTGGGCGCCGAGGCCGTGGCAGGTCGAGCAGCCCTGCAGGTACAGGGCGCGACCCTGCCGGACGGCCTCGTTGGCGTCCGCCGTCTGCGCGGCGTTGCCGGTGGGAGCCAGCATCGTCCACAGCACCCCGGTGGCCAGCAGGCCGAACACGAGGACGAGGGCGGAGGATCTCCGGCGCCGGCGCGCGGACGGACCGCGCTTGCGCGCGGACGTATCGCGCTTGCGCGCGGACCGCTTCGTGGCGGCGACCGGCGTCGCGACCTCGCTCGGCGTGGAGTCCGACGAGGTTTCCGACGGCGTGTCCGACGGTGTGCCCGAGGTTTCAGTCATGTCGCTCACTGGAGGAGGTAGATGGTCGCGAACAGGGCGATCCAGACGACGTCGACGAAGTGCCAGTAGTACGACACGACGATCGCCGATGTCGCCTTCTCCGGCGTGAAGCGCCCAAACGTCGATCGGCCCAGCACCATGACGAAGGCGACGAGACCGCCGATGACGTGGAGCCCGTGGAACCCGGTGGTCAGGTAGTACACCGAGCCGTAGGCGTGCGACGCCATGGTGAACTTGTTTTCGCCGAAGTACTCGTTCGCCTGGCCGCCGACGAAGACGAGGCCCATGAGCAACGAGGCCAGGTACCAGCGCCGCAGTCCGTGGACGTCACCGCGCTCGGCGGCGAACACCCCGAGCTGGCAGGTGACGCTGGACAGCACCAGGATCACGGTGAAGAACAGCGCGTACCCGACGTGCAGCTCCACGGGCCCGTGTTCGGAACCGGCGGGATCACCCGTCACCGGCGGCCAGTTGCCGCTGTTCACCGAACGGATCGTGAAGTACATCGCGAACAGGGACGCGAAGAACATCAGCTCCGACGACAGCCACACGACCGTGCCGACCGAGACCATCGAGGGACGGTTGGCCGTCGGGTGTGGTGGAGGAGCCTTCTCGAGGACGGGGGCTGAGGCCACGACGGTCATTCTGGCACGCGACGCTCCAGGCGCCACCGTAGGTTCGACGTTCGGTAGGACTACGACTCGTCGATGACCGGCCCGAGCCGCCGTGCGGACCACCCCACCCACCGCACAATTCGCTGCGCCGCAGCGGAAACCGCAGGTCCTCGGGCCGTCGCGGGAGGGGTCGAAAAAACCATGACGACCGGCATCCTTCCGGCGGATGTTGCGTGCCTCACCCGTCGGACGTCCACCTCAGGAGCCGGGTCTCCCGGCCCGGTGGAGCCGGGCCGGACGGCACGGCCCACGTGGCCGTCCACGCGTCGCGCGACCACCACAACCGATCGAAACGGCAGGTCAGAGTGCCTTCCGGGCGCCGTGAGCAGCCGGGCGGCCGCCAACTGCGGGCAAGTCAGGGCCGATCGAGGGGCAGGTCGGGACGATCAAGGGGCACGGCAGGACGAGCAATGGGCGGGGCGGGACGATCGTGGGGCGGGACGGGACGATCCTGGGACGCGGCAGGACGATCCTGGGGCGCGGCGGAGTTCGACCGGGTGCCCGCCGCGGGAAAGGGACGGCAGATGAAGAACGGACGGCAAGCCGGTCGCGTGCCTGCCGGACCGGTCGGCAGGAATTCGAGGTTCTCGATGCGATGGCCCCGGCGGTCCGGGCGCACCGCCCCGCCGATTCTGGTCGACGACGGCTCACTCGCCATCCTCGCCTCGTCGTTCGATCCGGCCGCCGGCGAGGGGCCGGCCCTGGCCACCCTGGCCGCCACCGGCCATCCACCCGGCGCTCCCGTGCTCCTCCGCCACCTGTTCGCCCTCCCCGAGCCACCCGACACGCCCGAGTCCCCCGACGCGCCCGACGCGCCCGACGCGCCCGAGCCACCCGACGCGCCCGAGCCACCCGACGCGCCCGAAGCCGCCGGTGCATCGAGCTTCGATGGCGCTGCGAGCACTTCCTTGCCCGCCTGGGGGGCTCGGCGTCCGATTCGTCCCTCTGGAAGGGCGAGGGAGGCCGCGTTACGGACCGTGGTCGAGCGAGACGGCTACGAGGTCCGCTGGCTGGGCGACCGGCTCGCAGTGACCCGCCAGACGGTGCCGACGGTCCTGGCCGTGGCTCAGGAGCGGGCCCGGATGACGGGCCTGGAGATGCGCCTCCCCGTCACCTACCTCGGCTGGCAGGCGCTGGCCTCCCCGCCCGCCAGCCAGCCGCACCAGGCCGGCCGCACACCCGGGCGGAAGGCGTGTGGCCGGCCATAGAGCCGCGAACGGCCCGCGGACCACGATCCTCGACCGGGCGGGTCGGCCCGGTCGAGGACGTCGGTCGGATGATCGAGCGGACCGCCCAGTCCGGTCAGGCGGACATGCCGGTCAGGCAGACATGCCGATCAGGCGGACATACCGATCAGGCGGACATGGCGGCGAGAGCTCGCAGGCCCTCCGCCGGCAGGGCGATCCCGGTTTCGGACCCCGGGTCGACCGCCAGCAGCAGATCGTCCGACGGCCAGATCCGGCCGAGGGTCGCGATCTGCACCGTGCGGTAGCGGGCGACGTCGGGCAGGGCCTCCGTCAGGCGCTGTTCGGAGGTGAACGTCGGGACGAACTGGGTGCCGTCCTGACGCTCCGCAACGGGCAGTTGCAGAACCTCGCTCTCCTCGGACAGGTCGGCGATCTCATTGCCGAGGTCGGGCAACAGGACGTCCGCGAGGGCGAGGTCACCGAGCGCGGAGCGCTCGTCCTCCCCCTCGGCCAGGCGGTGCAACGCGTTGAGCGCCGCCGCGCCCTGCTCGGACGCCCGGCCACCGGCCGTCGGCACCCGCCCGGCACCCCCGGGGTCGCCGCCGGTCGCGCCGACGCGGTCCGGGTCGCGGCCAGCGACCCCGCGGGACGGGTCCGAAGCGCCACGGGGCAGGTCGGGAGCTCCTGAGCCGGCGGACGCGAGGTCGGGACGTAGCTGGTCATCGGTCACGGGTGACTCCCTTGACGTAGATGAACGTGCTGACGTGACGTGCCGTAAGCCTTTCGCCTACCCGGTCGCGGGCGCCCCGAACGGATGACCCACGACAAATCTCGCCGGCCGCCCGGACTGGCCCACCGACCTCACGCTTCCTCGACTTCACGTACCCCGTATCGGTGGCTCCCATGAGGGACGGCGGCCCGTTTCGGGACCTGCACGGGCCGTGGCAGTCTGATCTCATGGGGGACCAGCATCCTGATACGCCTGCGCCGGCGGGCCGGAGGGGGTGGGACTTCTTCGTGTCCTACACCTCCGCGGATCGGGCCTGGGCGGAGTGGATCGCCTGGCAACTGGAGACCGCCTTCCACCAGGACCCCGACGGCGCCATCCGCAAGATCATCCCGATCCGGGTCCAGGACTGCCCCCGCCCCGACCTGCTGACCGGCGTCGTCTCGTTCGACCTGTTCGACCTGCCCGCCGACCAGGCCCGCCGCACCCGGCTCGACAACATCCACATCGCCCTCGCCGGACGCGCGAAACCGGCCACGGAACCCCAGTTCCCCGGCGTGCTCATCCCCCCGTCGTCCGACGCCCGCCAGTCGGCCGGCCCTGCCCCCGTCCTCCCGGGCACCACGCCAGCCGTACCCCGGGAATCGCCCGACACCGCCGACGATCACCCGACCCGCGGCGCCCCGCAGACGGCCTCCGATCTGTGGAGACAGCTCGACGACCAACGCCGCACCCTCGGCGACAACCACCCCAGGACACGGGCAACAGAGGACGCACTGCGTTGGCTCGAGCAGCAGGGATCAAGGCGGCCACGCGCTCGCTGTGGGCGGGTGTAGCTTGGCCGGCAGCCCTGATCCGGCAGATCTGATCCGAAGAGGGGCAGGCTGTCGCCCGGTCCATCCGGACGGCGGGGTCAGGAACGCAGGGCGAGGTCGGCGATGAGGGCTCGGCGGGTGGCGCCGGTCAGCGGGGNGGAGTCGTTGTACTCGGGATGGTCGACGACGAGTTCGGCGGGGACGTCCGGGTCGCGGAAGGCGTCGCGGAGCTCGTCCGTCAACGCGAAGCGCACCATGTGCACCGAGACCGTCTCGGACGGGACGTCCGGGTCCTCGTCGAGGCCGGGGATCTCCTCCCCCGCGACGCGGGTGCCGCCGATCTCCAGGGACAGGCTGTGCTGCAGGCCGGCGAGGCGGCCAAGCTCCTCGCGCACCGTCTCGAGCACGTTGAGCTCGATGAACACGGTGGCGGTCAGGACGTGGCTGCCGGGCAGCAGGCGGGAGTACGCCTCGATCTCGTGGGCGACGTCGGCGGAGGCCGTCAGCCGCTCGGTGTAGACCATCTCCTGCACCTGGTAGCGCAGGGTCTGCTCGTTCTCGAACTCGGCGAGGACGATGTCGCCGACCCGGACGCGGCGCTCGGCGCGCACCGGGATCATCTGGCGGCGCAACTGCGGGCGGCTCTCCGCGTAGGCCTGGTGGTCGGTGGTGATGTCGGCGACGGTCAGCGCCATGGCGCGGCCTCCTGTCCGGAAGCGGGGGGCGGGGTCACAGGGGGGCGGGGTCACAGGGGAGGGCGGGAGAGGGAACCGGTGACCGGCCCCGGCGGAAGGACACCCGGGGCCGGTCACCGACGGTGGTGCGAGAACGGGCCGATCAGGCGTCGGCGGTCTCGGCGTTGAGGGCGTCGAGGGCCTTCTTGAACCGGCCGGCGTGGGTCTTCTCGGCGCGGGCGAGGGTCGAGAACCAGTCCGCGATCTCCTCGAAGCCCTCCTCGCGGGCGGTCTTCGCGAAGCCGGGGTACATGGCAGTGAACTCGTAGGTCTCGCCGGCCACGGCGCTGGCCAGGTTCTTCGCGGTGGTGCCGAGCGGCTCGCCGGTGGCCGGGTCGCCGACCTCGGCGAGGAAGTCCAGGTGCCCGAAGGCGTGCCCGGTCTCGCCCTCCGCGGTGTCGCGGAACAGCGACGAGGCGTCGGTCAGGCCCTCGATGTCGGCGCGGCGGGCGAAGTACAGGTAGCGCCGGTTGGCCTGGCTCTCGCCGGCGAACGCCTCCTTGAGGTTCTCGTGGGTCTTGGTGCCGTCAAGCTTCGGCATGAAGCGCTCCTTTGGCGTGGGTGTTCACTGTCGGGCCGGTCCCGCCCGCGGCGCGGGCCGGATCGGAGCCATTCGCCTGACAGTCCGGACACAGGCCCCGGAACTGCAGGTCGTAGCCGGTGATGGCGAAGCCCGAGCGACGAGCGATTTCCGCCATCATTCCGTCCGGTACGGGGTGATCGATGTCGACCGCACGGCCGCAGCCGTCGCAGACCGCGTGGTCGTGGCGGCGGGTGTTGGCGTCGTACCGAGCCGCCGCGCCGTCGCCCAGGTTGAGTTCCAGCGCCCGACCGGTCGACACCAACAGCGCCAGGGTGCGGTACACCGTAGCGCTGCCTATCCGCGGCGAGGAACGGCGTACCCGCTCGTACACCTCGGCCGCGGTGGGATGGTCGTCGGCGGCCCGCAGGACCTCCAGCACGGCCATCCGTTGCGGAGTCAGTCGAAGATCAGCCAGGTCGGTCATGGATCACGCCCGTCGGTCGCAGCGGAACCCGCCGGCCGTCACGCCGGGCACACGCCCGGCGACCGCGCCGACGGAGGGCTCCACTGGTTGAGAACGACTCTCAGTATCACTGTTGTTCCCGCCTTCTGGCAACCGCGCCGGCCCGGCGATGCACGCGGCGGGCCGGCGCCACGCCGCCCGCGCGGCGGACCCGAGGGAGAAGGGATGACGTGACCCCACAACCGGGTAATCTTCGGAGCGGATCGCGCCGGTCGCCCGGTCGCTCCCGATCGCCTCCGGTCGCCCGCCCGCGCGGTCTCCGGTCGGGCCCGGGGCGGCGGTCCGCCCCGGGCCGCCGGTCGGCGGTGGCCACCTGATGCGAAAGGCCGTGGACGCCATGAGCACCGTCCTCGTCTACGCCGACCGCGCCGACGTGCGCGCGCGCGTCATCACCGCGATCGGTCGACTGCCCGCCGCCGACCTCGGCCCGCTGGAGTTCGTCGAGGCCGCCGACGCCGCCGCCGCGATCGACGTCGTCGACCATCACGAAGCCGATCTGTGCATCTTCGACGGGGAGGCCACCCCCACCGGCGGCATGGGCCTGTGCCGCCAGTTGAAGAACGAGGTGGCCGACTGCCCGCCGACGATCCTGCTCGTCGCGCGCGCCGACGACCGGTGGCTGGCCACCTGGTCGCAGGCGGACGCCGTCGTCCCGCACCCGGTCGACCCCGGCCGGCTCACCGAGGCCGTCGTGACGCTGCTGCGCGCACGGGCCGGCGGCGCGGCGGCCCGGCGGCCGCTGACGGGCGCCCAGCTCGCCGGCTGACGCCGATGACCATCGAGGCCACCGTGCCACCCACTGGGCCACCCGCTAGGCCACCGACCGGGCCGCCCACCGTGCCGGCCGCCGCGGTGACGAGCTGGCCGGAGCTGATCGGCGCCCTGCTCGCCCGCGAGTCCCTGGACTCCGCGCGGACGGCCTGGGCCATGAATCAGATCATGGCCGGCGCCGCCTCCCCAGCCCAGATCGCCGGGTTCGCGGTGGCGCTGCGGGCCAAGGGCGAGACGCCGGCCGAGATCGGCGGACTGATCGCGGCGATGCTCGCCCACGCCGCCCCACTGCGCATCCCCGACGAGGTCCGGGCACGCGCGGTGGACACCTGCGGGACGGGCGGCGATCGGTCGAACACGGTCAATCTGTCCACGATGGCGGCCCTCGTCGTGGCCGGCGCGGGCGTACCCGTGATCAAACACGGCAACCGGGCCGCGTCGTCCGCCTGCGGCTCGGCCGACCTGCTCGCCGAGCTCGGGGTCGCCATCGACCTGCCGCCGGCCGCGGTCGAGGCGTGCCTGCAGGCGGCCGGCATCGCCTTCTGCTTCGCCCGGATCTTCCACCCGGCGATGCGGCACGTCGGCGCCCCCCGCGCCGAGATCGGCGTGCCGACGGCCTTCAACATCCTCGGCCCGCTGACCAACCCGGCCGAGCCGGGCGCGCAGGCCATCGGGGTTGCCGACGCCCGCCTCGCGCCGGTCGTCGCACAGGTCCTCGCCGACCGCGGCACCCGGGCGCTGGTCTTCCGCGGCGACGACGGCCTCGACGAGCTGACCCCGACGACCACCTCCACCATCTGGGTGATCCCCGGCCACCCTGCCGGGGACGGGACGGCCGGGGACGGGACGGCCGGGGACTCAGCCACGTCGCCGCGCCGCGAGCGGTTCGACCCGCGCGACGTCGGCATCCACGTGCCGGACATCACCGCCCTGCGCGGCGCCGACGCCCCCCACAACGCCGCTGTCACCCGGGCTCTGCTGGCCGGCGAGCCGGGTCCGGTCCGCGACGCCGTGCTGCTCGCCGCCGCCGCCTCGCTGGTGGCGGCCTCCGGCCCGACCGAGGCCCCTGTCACCGAGCAGATCGCCGAGGCGCTGCCCCGCGCCGCCCAGGCCATCGACTCCGGCGCCGCCGCAGCGGTCCTGGCGCGCTGGGTGGACGCCAGCCAGGCTGCAAACCCTGTCTAGAAGATCACTGAAAATCTTGCGGGGTGCTGGTGGGGGTGGATGGCCGTGGTTTAAGGGGGTGCGGCGGTCAGGGTCCAGCCGTTGGTGCT
>NZ_JYFN01000048.1 GCF_000948395.1 Frankia torreyi
CCTCGGCGGTGAGTATCTGCCCGCCGGCCTTCTCCACCAGCTGGGCCGTCTCGGCCAGGTCCTCGGCGGTGCCCAGTTTGTAGGGCACGGCTTCGAGGTCGCGACAGATGTCGACGCCGACGATGTTCGCCCCCTGCTCGGCGAACGTCACCGCGTGCGAGCGGCCCTGCCCGCGCGCCGCCCCGGTGATGAACACGACCCGGTCGTCCAACAAGCCCATGGATGCTCTTCTCTCGCCTCTGTCGGCCGCGGACCGGTGGCCCGCAGGGGCGGGGTCCGGTCGGACGGCACGGATGGTGCGGCCGGTGGTCCGGCCGGCGGGGCCGCGCGCNCCCCCCGAGCGCNGGCCGCCTGTGAGCCACCACACTAGTAAGACACCTGTCATATTGGAACCCCGGGGTGGGCCCCGATCGCCGCAGGCCGCCACGGACACCTCTTCACCTGGTGCAATGCCCGTCCGCATACACTCGTTGCACACGCAACGCGATGCCGGGATCACCGTCCGGGAACCGCTCGTTGCGACGAGGCCCGAGGGAGGCCGGGTTGCCGACGCCCGATCCGCTTCCCACGCCCGATCCGCTTCCCACGCTCGGCCCGCGCCAGGACGCCACGGACGCCGACTCCCCCACCCCCGACAGGGACNCGCNCCCCGCCGAAAGGGTCACGCTCGCTCCTGGCGGGGACGCGTGGCTGCCGCAGCGCCGGCGTGCCCCGTATCCGGCCAGCCAGGCGATCGGCGCGGAGGGCGCCCGCGCCTGCCAGGAGATCATCGCCGCGGCGCGGCGACTGTTCGTCGAACGCGGCTACCACGGCACGAGCGTCCAGGCGGTGGCCGAGGCCACCGGCCGTTCCGACGCCGCCTTCTACCAGTACTTCCGCGGCAAGCTGGAGGTCTTCCGGATCTTCTTCGAGGAGCTCGGCGTCGACCTGGTCGACCACTTCCAGCGGCTGCCGGTGCTCAGCGCGGGACCAGCGGGGTTCGTGGTGTTCCGGGCCTGGCTGGGCGAGCTCGGCGCCGTGCTGCGCCGCCACTCACCGGTGTTCGCCGAATGGCCGCTGTCCACCGCGGAGGCCGCCCTCGTCGACAACGCGTCCGTCGACAACCCGTCCGAGGAGTACCTGCAGGTGCTCGCCGCGAGCCTGCCGCCGCGGCTGGCCCGCGCCGACACCGGCGGGGTGGACACCCGGGTGCTCTCCGTCGCCGTGATCTGCATCGTCGAGTGGACGCACATCGTCTCCGACGCCCGCGGCAAGATCGCACGGCACCCCGACGAGGACGAGGCGCTGCACGACGCCCTCGCGGGCATGATCCACCGCTCGTTCTTCCCCGCCCCCGAACCGGCCCCCCGCTCCTGCGGGCCAACCCCGCGCTCCCCCGGCCCGTCCCCCGCCGGCCTCGTCCCCCGGCCGGATCTCGCCGCGCTGGCCCGCGCCGCCGGCGTCGTCGGTCCCACCGGCACGGCTCGCACCGCCGGCCCGTCATCCGGCGAGGTCCCCGCGCAGCGGGACGCGCCGCTGCCGCCGGGGCTGCGCAGATCCGTCACCGGTCGGGGGCGCTCCACCGTAGAGACGATCACTGAGGCGGCGGTCGCGGCCTTCGAGCAGCGCGGGCTCGCCGGCACCAGCGTCAACGACATCATCGCCCGCTCCGGCGTCGCGCACGGAACCTTCTACCGCTACTGGGCGGACCGCACGGCCATCTTCACGACGCTGGCGCACCGCGCCGCAGTGCACATCTGCGACCACTTCGACGCGCTGCTCGCCGTGGGCACCGTCGACGAGCTGACCCGCTGGCTCGACGACTGGCTGCGCATCGTCGAACGGCACGGCACCGTGTTCCACATCTGGACCTGCGAGATCCTGGACAACCCGCCGCTGTGGCCGCTGGCCCGCGCGGTGCGCCTTCACCTCGAGGACGTCGCCGCCCGCCTGCCGACCCCCTGGCCCACCGCGACGACGCCGACCGCGGCACCACCGACCACCGCACCACCGACCACAGCGACGCCGGCCACCGCGACGCCCGCCACCATGACGATCGTGTTGTGGACGGTGCTCACCGAGTTCCCCTACAACGCCTGGCTGCGCCATCCGGTGCTCACCCGCGAGCAGGTGCTGCACTGCCTGACCCTGCTGATGGCCCGCGGCGTCCTCGGCCTGCGGGACGCGACGGTTACCAGCGGACGGGCGGAACACCCCAGGACCGGCAGGTGACCCGAGTAATCCATAGCATCGGGTCCTGACCACTGACTGGATCACCCGGCGGCCGGACGTCCCAGCGGTCGGCGAACGCCCTCCTGAAGGGATCATTTCAGCTACGGCTGGTGGCTTCAGCGGCCCAGCGCGGCGGCTGCCTCGTACGGCGAAGGCGTCCGGACGGCGACGGCCGCCCTCGACCACGTTGCAGATCACCCATCCCACGCATCGCCTCATCAGTGAATTGACAAAAATGGCCGATAGCGTGGCGATACTCTGCCTGCTCCCGGGTGAGTGACGCCGCTAGTCTGTAAAGGCTTGTTCGGAATTGCCGCCGCAGAGTGGAAGACCTGTCAGATGACGATCAAGGAAACACGCGTCGCCGTGGTGACTGGTGCAGGCCGCGGAATCGGTCTTGCCATCGTGCAGGCCCTGGTCAGGGAGGGCTATGCCGTCGTCGCGGCGAGCCGCACGATCACCAGCGCACTGAAGGAGTTGGCGCCAGACGCCCTCGAAATGGACCTTGGTGCTCCCGAGGCGCCGGAACAGCTGGTTCGTCACGCTCTGGACCGACACGGCAGAATTGATCTGCTTGTCAACAACGTCGCGGGTACCTCGACGCCTCCGGGCGGCTTCCTGCAACTCGACGACGACGCGTGGCAGCACACGTTCACCATGACGCTCATGCCGACGGTCCGAACCACACGCGCGGCGCTCCCGAGCCTGCTGGAGCACCGCGGCGCGGTGGTGAACATCAGCTCGGTCAACGCCAGACTGCCGCAGCCGCGGCTCGTGGCACAGTCAGCGCTCAAGGCGGCGGTGTCGAACCTGGGCAAGGCGCTGGCGGAGGAGTTCGGCGGCCGCGGGCTGCGGGTGAACACGATCTCTCCCGGTCCGGTGCTGACGGACCTGTGGACAGCGCCGGGCGGCCCGGGCGACATGTTCGCGCGCCGGGCCGGCGTCGCACTGGAGGACTACATCGACCAGATCCCGTCGTCCATCGGTGTATCGACAGGCCAGTTCACCCGCCCGGAGGAGATCGCCGACCTGGTGGTCTTTCTGGCCTCAGGACGGGTCGCCAACATGAGCGGCACGGAACTTGTGATCGACGGTGGCATGCTGAAATCCGTCTGACGCAGAACCGTCCGACCATGGAACCGCGGACGGGGCCCGGCGGCTCCAACCACGACAAGTACCTCCGCCTGATCCTGGACCTCGGCGTCAAACCCCTGATCGCCCGTCCGGCACCGAGAACGGCTCCGGGCTCGGTACCCAACGCCGGGTGGCGGAGCTCGTTCGCCCACCTGCACGGGTTCCGCCGCCTGCACATCCGCTGGGAGATACGCGACGACATCCACGAGACCTTCCTCACCCTCGGATGCGCACTCATCTGCCGGCGACGCCTGAAGGCATCTCGGTAGGAGTTCTCACGTGATGTCGTCGACAAGAGCCTCGAGGCGGCGCTCTCCGTCGCGGGTGTGCGCGCCGGCGGCCAGGGCAGCCCTGGCGAGACGGGTTGCGGCGGGTTCGTCGAACAGTCCCTTGAGGAGCTCGTTGGCCTTCCGCAGGCCGTGCGTGGTCGATTCGACCGCGGTGTCGACCGCTTCGGTCGCGGCGCGGGCGACGCCGGGAGGAAGAGCGGCGATGCGGGCGGCGAGGGTGTCGACGACGTGGTCGAGCTCGGTGTCCGGCACGGCCCGGTTCACCCATCCAATCCGTTCCGCGGTCGCGGCATCGACCAGCTGCCCGCCGAGGATGATCTCCAGGGTGCGTGCGCGCCCCACGAGACCGGGCAGGTAGGCAGTGCCTCCCGCGCCCGGGATGATTCCCAGCCGACACTCCATCTGGGCCATTGCGGCGCGTTCGAGCGAGGCGAACCGCAGGTCCATCGCGGACAGCAGTTCCGCACCGCCGCCGCGGGCCAGTCCGCGCAGCTTGCCGATGGTGATCTGCGGCAGCGACCGGATGCGTTCGTGCAGGCGCATCATCGGGTTGAGGGACTGGTCTTGTTCGGGCGCGAGGGGGAGCGCAACGAACGCCGCGGGGTCGTCGGCGGCCGTCATGTCGCCGTGCGCGACGAAGAAGTCCGGATCCGCGCTGTCGAAAACGATCACCCGGATGTCGTGGGCGCCGGACATGGCGTCCGCAAACCGGTCCAGGTCCGTCATCAGGGCCGCGTCGAGCAGATTGATGGGAGGGTTGTCGATCACGACGTACGCCACGCCGCCGGCGAGAGAGATCTTGAGGGTCGAGTATGCGTCAGTCATGATTCCCGTTTCGCCGTCAGACTGGTAGGTATCTGAGGTATATCTAGTAGTACGGATATACTTCAACGAAATCAGGTATCGCGAGGGAGACCGACGTGCCCGACGTGACGCTCGACGGCGACGGCCGACATCTGCTCGACCAACTCTTCGACAAGTGGTCCCTGCTGGTACTGGCCGCACTGTGCGACCGTCCCCGACGCTTCAACGAACTCCGGCAGGACATGCCCGCCGTCACCCCGAAGTCACTGACCGCCTGCCTGCGACGACTGGAGCGCAACGGCATGGTCGAACGAGCGGTGGTGTCCACGGATCCGGTGGCGATCGAATACCGCATCACCCCCCTGGGCCGGACCCTTCGGTCCCCTGTGCACGCCATCCTGGAATGGGCCGTCGGTCATCTCGACGCAGTCGAGGCCGCCCGCTGTCACTACGACGAGCGACGTGCGGACACGTGACATCCCGGCCTGTCTCGCGCAGGACGGCGCCGTTCACCTCGACGCGGCTGCGGCGGCGCGTTCGGTGAGGCGGCGGGTCAGGGGGCGGTCGGCGGCGCCGAGGGCGGGCACGGTGACGGCGCCTCCGGTCAGCAGCGCCGCGCCGGCGCGGACGTCCTCGGGGGTCAGCGCACCGTCGACGGTGAGAACGTCGCCGGTGGCCACCGCGATGCGGTCGACCGCGTCGATGCCGGCCTCGAAGGCCAGGCCGGTGACGGTCGTCGACTCGTGCGCGAGCCACAGCGCCACCGCGGCCACCGACGCCGGCGGGGCGACCCGCTCGATCGCGGCGTACATCTCGGGCCGCGACCGGGTCCGGTCGGCGGCCAGCCGTGACGCCGCGAACGGCGCGACCGCGTTGACTGTGATGCCACGCCGGGCGCCTTCGAGGGCGAGCGTCTGGGTCAGGCCGTGCAGGGCACCCTTCGCGACCGTGTACGGCAGCGCGGCGGCCAGGCCGAAGTAGCCGGCGGCCGAGGTCGTCGTCACGATCCGCCCGTAGCCCTGCCGCACCAGGTGCGGCCAGGCGGCGGAGCACAGCGCCCAGGTGCCCAGCACGTGCACCCGGAAGAACTCGCTCAGCACGTCGGCGGTGACCTCGCGCAGCCGCACGATCCGGTCGATGCCGGCGTTCGCGACGACGACGTCCACCCGGCCGAACTCGGCGAACGCGCGCTCGACCAGCGCCTCGGCGACCCCCGGCTCGGCGACGTCGCCGAGGTGCGCGATGGCCCTGCCCCCGGCCCGGCGGATCTCGGCGACGACGGCCTCGGCCCCCTCGGCCCCCTCGGCCCCATCAGCACCCTCGCCCTGACCGCCGGCGGGACCCGGCAGGTCGTTGACGACGACGGCGGCCCCGCGGGCGGCGAAGGCGATCGCGTGCGCCCGACCGACACCGCGTCCCGCACCCGTGACGAGCACCGTGCGCCCCGCGAACGACAGCGGCTCCTGGGACGACGCCAGCCCCGGAGAGGACGCGTGCCCCAGAAACGACGCCGGCGCGGTGGACGACGACGCGGGGAGGTCGGCCGCGGTCACAGGTCCGCCGTCGGGGCGACCAGCACGTCGCCGAGGCGGGCGACGTCGTCGCGCATCTCGGCGATCGTGCGCCCGCGCACGGCGACGGTGAGCCGGTGGACGCCGAAGTCGGCGTACACCTTCGCCTCCTCGACGTTGCGCGCCCCGCCCGCGGTGAACTCCATGGCGTCGGGGTCGCGCCCGACCGCCCTGGTCTCCTCGCGGACCCGGGCGAGCAGCTTCGGCAGCTCGACGAGCGGGTCCTGGCCGGGGAACACGAACGGGAAGTAGCCGTCGCCGCGGGTCGCCGCACGGCGGATCGCCGCCTCCGACGCCCCGCCGACGAACAGCGGGATCGCCCGGCGCACCGGCCACGGCCGGCACTCCACCTGGTCGAAGCTGACGTGCTCGCCGGCGAAGGTCGCCGTGTCGTCGCGCCACAGCACGCGCATGGCGTCGATGTACTCGTCCATGCGCCGGCCCCGGTTGCGGAACTCCATGCCGACGGCGGCGTACTCCTCGGGCAGCTCGCCGACGCCGATGCCGAGCATCAGCCGGCCCCCGGACAGATGGTCGAGGGTCGCGGCGGTCTTGGCGAGCACCGTCGGCTGGTGCTCCGGCAGGATCAGCACGCCGGTGCCGAGGCGGATGCGGCTGGTCACCGCGGCGACGTAGGTCAGCCAGATCAGCGGGTCGGGCATGCCGCCGCGCCGCGACAGCCGGTCCATGCTGCCGTTGGTGACGCCGCGGTACGGGGTGGCGTCGGTGCGGCGCGACTGCACGACGTGCTCCGGCGCCCACAGCGACTCGAACCCCGCCTGCTCGGCCGCGACGGCGAGCGCCACGGCGTCCTCGGGGTCGGGGAACCCGGTGCTGGCGAAGACGATGCCCCACTTCATCGCGTGCCCCGATTCATCGCGTGCCCCACTTGGTCACAGGCTCTCCTCAGGAGTTCACGGTCGGGGCGTCCTCGACCGCGGCGTGGCGGCCGAGCAGGTCGGCGAGGTAGGGCTGGGCGGCGCCCATCCCGCCGTCGACGCGCAGCACGACCCCGTTGACGTAACGGGCGGCGTCGGAGGCGAGGAACGCCACGACCCGGGCGACCTCGTCGGGCGTGCCCAGCGGGGACGGGGTGTGGGCGGCGAACACGGCGCGCATCCGGCGCAGCCCGCGGCCGGGGCCGCGGACGGTGTCGGTCAGCACGAGTCCCGGGGCGATGGCGTTGCAGCGCACCCCGACCGGGCCGTAGCGGGTGGCGATGCTGCGGGTCAGCGACTCCAGCGCCGCCTTCGACGCGCCGTAGGCGGGGCGCAGGTGCTCGGCGGCCGCGGCGGCCCCCGACGAGGTGTTGACGATCGACCCGCGGCCGGCGGCGATCATCGCGGGCAGCACGGCGCGCGCCAGCAGCATGGGCCCCCGCACGTTGACGGCCATCGTCGCGTCCCAGAGCTCCGCGGTCATGGTCAGCACCTCGGCGTCGCCGCCACCGCCGGACAGCGCGGTCGCGGCGGCGTTGTTGTGCAGCACGCCGATCGGGCCGAGCTCGGCCACGACCCGCTCGACGCAGTCGCGCACGGCGGCCTCGTCGGCGACGTCGAGGGCGAGCGCGACGGCCCGCCCACCGGCCGCGACGATCTCGTCGCGGACCCGCGCCGCCGACGCCTCGGCAAGGTCGGTGACGGCGACCGCCGCGCCCTCGGCGGCGAGCCGGCGGGCGCTGGCCGCGCCGATCCCCGAACCCGCGCCCGTGACCAGCGCGACCTCGCCGGCCAACGCACCGCCCGCCGACGAACCGCCGGCTAACGGGCCCTGGGCGCCGGCGCGGCCGGTCGGCTCACCGGAGGTAGTCATAGCCGCCGTCGACCATCAGGGTCGTGCCGGTGATGTACTGGGCGTCCGGGCCGACGAGGAAGACCACGGCGCGGCCGACGTCGGCCTCGGCGTCGCCGAGTCGGCCCAGCGGCACCTGGGCGGCGAGGCTCGCCGCGGCATCGGGCAGGTCGGCGGTCCAGCTGTCGAAGCCGGGCGAGCCGGCGAGCGGGCAGACGACGTTGACCCGGATGCCGTAGCGGCCCCACTCGGCGGCGGCGACGCGGCTCATCGTCCGCAGCGCCTCCTTGACCGCGGCGTAGGCGCCCATCGCGGGGCGGGCGGTCAGCCCGCTGCCCGAGCCGAAGTTGACCACGCTGCCCTTGCTGGCCCGCAGGTCGTCGAAGCATGCCTGCATGAACCGCAGCGACCCGACCGGGCCCGACTGCCAGACGGCGTCCAGGTCGTCCTCGGTGAGCCGGCGGATCGAGCCGTACCGGGTGGTCTGCGCGACGTTGACGAGGCTCGTCACCGGGCCGAGACCAGCGCGCACCGCGGCGACGGCGGCGTCCACGTCGGCGCGGACCCCCGCGTCGGCCTGCACCGCGATCGCCCGCCCGCCCCGCTCGACGATCTCGGCCGCCACGGCCTCGCACTTGGCGAGCGTCCGCCCGACGACCGCGACGGCCGCGCCCTCGGCGGCCAGCGCCAGCGCCACGCCGCGCCCGACGCCCTGCCCGGCGCCGGTCACCAGGGCAACCGTCTCGGCCAGCCTCACGCCGTTTCCCGCACTGTCGCCGTTTCCCGCACTGTCGCCGTTTCCCGCACTGCCGCCGTTTCCCCTACTGCCGCCGTTTCCCCTACTGCCGCCGCCTGCAGGGTGGCGTAGAGCGGGTCGGTGCGGTCGCGCCGCGGCAGGTGCTCGCCGAACTTGGTGATCCGGTCGCGGTCGGCGTCCCAGGGCCGGACCCACTCGATGACGGTGATCCGGTCGGCGATGCGCCACCGCCCGTCGCGGCGCTCGAACCGGTCGACGTACCGGAAGCCCGCGGCGTAGTTCCACCGCACGTCGCCGGCGGGTTCGCCCACGTGGTAGGCCACGCCGTAGCTCTCGGCGACGGCGACGTGGGCGTCGGCGACGTCGTGGCCGGCGGGGATGTCGACGAGGACGTTGCCGAGATGGTGCATGGTCATCGTCTGGCGACCCAGCAGCGGACCGACCCAGTCGATGAACTCGTCGCGGGTGCCGGTGAAGGGCCCGTGCCGGTCGGTCGCCTCCGGCCAGTAGCAGCCGCGGACCAGTTCGAGGTCGAGCCGGTCGATGCCGCGGCAGTACTCCAGCAGCACCCGGCGGATGGCGGCCTCGTCCGCGGCCGTGGCCGGCCCGCCCGTCAGCGCGCTCACCGGCAGGCCTGGCGCGCGTCGCGGGCAGCGGGACCGACGATGTTGACGGGAGCGACAGATTCGGCGGGTGCTCGGCCCCCGAGCTGCCCGGTGGCGGACAGTACGCGGGCAGTTCCCTGGCCTCGTAAGTCGGGAATGTCCGTCGTCATCGCTCGCCCACCTCCATGGGAGGCCGCCGCTGGCCTCGCCACCGTCATTGGAGCGACGTTTGACGGTCATGTCAACATGCAGGATGCTCGACCGGTGGGGCCGTCGGGCGCGGCGATTCAGCATGCGTCCGGAACGTCATCCGGACCGGTCACGCCGCCGCCACGGCCGACCGATCCGCCTTCGGAACATCAGCGACACACACTGTAGAGATCAGTCCGTCATAGCTCAGTCCGTATGGACATCGAACTGTTCGAGGAGACCGGAGCCGATGAGGCAGGACATCCGATGAAGCAGGACATCCTGGCCGGCGTGCGGGTCGTCGAGGTGGCGACGTGGACGTTCGTCCCGTCGGCGGGCGCCGTGCTCGCCGACTGGGGCGCCGACGTCGTCAAGATCGAGCACCCGGTCACGGGTGACCCGCAGCGCGGCCTGATCAGCTCTGGCATCGTCGCCGGTGCCGGCAGCATCAACCACTTCATCGAGCAGCCCAACCGCGGCAAGCGCAGCCTCGGCCTGGACATCGGCAGCGAGTCCGGCCGCGAGATCCTGCAGAAGCTGGTCGCGCAGTCGGACGTGTTCGTCACGAACCTGCTGCCCGACTCCCGCGCCCGCGCCGGCATCGACGTCGACGACGTCCGCGCCTGGAACCCGAAGATCATCTACGCCCGTGGGCACGGCTACGGCTCGCGCGGCGAGCAGGCCGGCCGCGGCGGCTACGACATGGCCGCCTACTGGTCGCGCGGCGGCATCGGCGACTCGCTCATCCCGCACGAGGGCGACTGGCCGGCGCCGCAGCGGCCCGCCTTCGGTGACACCTACGGCGGCTTCGCGCTCGCGGGCGGCATCGCCGCGGCGCTGTTCCGCCGCGAGCGCAGCGGCGAGGCGCCCGTCGTCGACGTGTCCCTGCTGGCCGCCGCGATCTGGCAGCTCGCCCCGGACATCGTCGGGGCGGGCGTCACCGGCGCCCCGATCCCGAAGTTCCAGCTCGAGGAGATGCCCAACCCGGTCGCGAACCTCTACCGCACCGGCGACGGACGGTTCCTCGCGGTCGTGCTGCTGCAGGCCGACCGCTTCTGGGCGGACTTCTGCACCCGTCTGGGCCGCACTGACCTCATCGACGACCCCCGGTACAGCGACGCGAAGGTCCGCTTCGTCAACCGGCGCGAGTGCATCGCCGAGCTGCGGGCGACCTTCGAGTCGGCGCCGCTGTCGCACTGGGAGAAGGTCCTGGCCGACTTCGACGGCGTCTGGGACCCGGTGCGCACCGCCCCCGAGCTGCACCAGGACCCGCAGGTCCAGGCCAACGGCTACCTGCCGAAGATCACCGATGGCAACGGCAACACGTTCTCCGTCGCGGCGAGCCCGGTGCAGTTCGACGAGAAGCACCTCGAACTCACCGCCGCCCCCGAGCACGGTCAGCACACCGAGGAGATCCTCCTCGAGCTCGGGTACGACTGGGACAAGATCATCGAGTTCAAGGAAAACGGCGCCACGTCCTGAGCGATCACGGCGGTCCGGGCTGCGGCGACGCACGCCCGGACCACCGCCGCGCGTACTGCTCCGTCATCCCCGCGGGGCGCCCCCGGCGCCTCCCGCCGAGCCCCACGAGGTATCCAGCAGTGATCGACCAGGTCGGGGTCGCCGACACCGAGGATCAGGCCGCGCTCACCGAGGCGGTGGCCGGCCAGCTCGCCCGCCACTGGCCCGCCGACGAGCGGCACAAGCAGATCGCCGACCCGGCGCAGGTCTCGGAGCTGCCGGTGTGGGCGGCGCTGGCCGAGGTGGGGCTGGCGGGCCTGCCGCTGGCCGAGGAGCAGGGCGGCGCCGGCGGCCGCTGGGCCGATCTCGCCGTCGCCCTGGAGGCGGTCGGCGCGGTGCTCGCGCCGGTGCCGAGCATCGGCGCCGCCGCGGCGCTGGGAACCCTGCAGGCGCTGCCCGGCGCGGCGGCGTCGGCGCTGCTCGCCGCCGTCGCCGAGGGAACGGCGGCGACCCTCGCCTGGACCGCGCACGAGGATCTGTGGGGCGCGCCCGGCTCGGTGCGTGCGGCCGCGGCATCCCCTGCGCCCTCGGACGGTGCGCCGGTGGCTCTCACCGGCGAGGTCTCGGCCGTGCTGTCGCCGGAGGCGGCCCACGTGCTGGTGCTCGCCGAGGCATCGGGCGGTCCGCTGCTGGTCGCGGTCGACGCCGGCGCGGCCGGGTTCGACCTGACCCGCGTCGCCGGCGTCGACCCGACCCGGCCGCTCGGCACGCTGACCCTGCACGACACCCCGGGCACCGTGCTGGCGACGGGCGCCGAGGCGCTCGCGGCGGTGCGCCGGGGCCAGGCCACCGCGGCGCTGGCGCTGGCCGCCGAGCTCACCGGTCTCGCCGGGCACTGCCTGACCGGGGCGGTCGCCTACGCGGCCGACCGCCACCAGTTCGGCCGGCCGATCGGCTCCTTCCAGGCCATCAAGCACCGCTGCGCCGAGATGCTCGCCGAGGTCGAGCAGGCCCGCGCGGCCACCCGCCACCTCGCCGCCCGCCTCGACGCCGCCGCCGACCCAGCCGAGCTCGACGACGCCCTGGCGCTGGCCCTGCTCGCCGCCGGCCGCGCCGCCCACGTCGTCTCCAACGAGTACCTGCAGGTCCTCGGCGGGATCGGCTTCACCTGGGAGCACGAGGTCCACCTGTACCTGCGGCGCGCCGCGGCCACCGCGCCGCTACTCGGCGGCGCCGCCGCGCACCGCGCCCGGCTCGACCCGACGCGGCGCGGCGCCGGGGCCCGCCCGGCGCTGAGCGTGCCCGACTCCGGGCCCGCCGCCGAGCTCGCCGGGCACGTCGCCGCCCTGCTGCCCGCCTGGCGCGAGCGCTGGGGCGACGAGGTGTCGTTTCCCGCCCGGATGGCCTGGCAGCAGGCGCTGCACTCGGTCGGCTGGGTCGCCCCCCAGTGGCCGGTGGAGTACGGCGGGCGCGGGCTCGGCATCGTCGACCAGGTCGCCTGCGACCGGGTCATGGCGACCCACCGGGCGCCGCAGCCGCTCGGCGGCGTCCTCGGCCTGAACAACGTCGCCCCGACGCTCATGCGTTACGGCACGCCCGCGCAGAAGGCGCACCTGCCGGCGATTCAGGCCGGCACCGAGATCTGGTGCCAGGGCTTCTCCGAGCCGGGCTCGGGCAGCGACCTGGCCTCGCTGCGCACCCGGGCGGAGCTCGTCGGCGACGGCGACGACGCCGAGTTCGTCATCACCGGGCAGAAGGTGTGGACGTCGGAGGGCATGGAGGCGACCCACTGCCTGCTGCTGGCCCGCACCGATCCGGACGCGGCCCCGCACCGCGGGATCTCCGCGCTGCTCGTGCCCCTCGACCTGCCCGGCATCACCCGCCGCCCGATCACGATGATCACCGGCGAGAGCGGCTTCGCCGAGGTGTTCTACGACTCCGTCCGCGTCCCGCGCAGCGCGCTGCTCGGCCCGCTGCACGCCGGCTGGACGGTCACGATGACGACGCTCGGCTTCGAGCGGGCCGGTGTCATCGAGCTCGCCGCCGGGCTGGAGCAGTCCGTCGACGACCTGGTGACGGCGCTGTCGGGGCACGGCCTGGACGAGCAGACCCGCCTGGAGCTCACCGACCGGCTCGTCGAGGCCCGCCTCGTCGGCCTGCTCGGCAGCCGCGCGCTCGGCCGCATCGCCGAGGGCGGCGCGCCCGGCGCCGAGCATTCGGTCATCAAGCTGCTGTGGTCGCGGGCCACGCAGCACCAGGGCGAGACGCATCTCGCCGCGCTCGGCCTCGCCGGCATCGCCGACTCGACGGGACACCGCGCCCAGCGGGAGTACCTGCTGTCGCGGTCGGCGACGATCGCTGGCGGCACCACCGAGATCATGCGCAACATCCTCGCCGAACGCGTCCTCGGCATGCCCCGCTGACCTGCGACCAGGCGGCGATCACGGGGTGCCGCGGAGCCGGGCCCAGGTCGGCCCTCGGCCTCGGACACGCGTCGGGCCGGTAGCCTGGAGATCGGCCCCACCGAGGAGACGCGCATGCCAGCAGCCGAGCCCGACGTGGGCGGGGGCGTCACCGGCAGCGCGGCCAGGACCGCCGCGGCCAGGACCGCCGCGGGCGGGACCGGCGGGGTCGGCGCGGGCGGGGTCGGCGTCGTGGGGCAGCGGCTGCGGGTGCCGAAGATGGCCGAGCTGGTCTCGGCCGACCTGCGCCAGCGCATCGTGCGCGGCGAGCTGGTCGAGGGGCAGGCGCTGCCGACGGAGGCACTGCTCGTCGAGCAGTACGGGGTGTCCCGGCCGACGCTGCGGGAGGCGCTGCGCATCCTGGAGGCGGAGTCGCTGATCATGGTGCGCCGCGGCGCGGGCGGCGGGGCGCGGGTGCAGACACCGAGCCCCCAGGTCGCGGCCCGCTACGCGGGGCTGGTGCTGGAGCATCGCGGCACGACCGTCGCCGACGTGTGGGAGGCGAGGCTGTACCTGGAGCCGCCGGTCGCGGGGCTGCTGGCCCGCCGGCGCACCCGCGCCGACCTGAGCCTGCTGCGCGCGGCGCTGGAGCGCCACGGTGCCGATCCGGCCGAGACGGTCCGGCTGCACAACGACTTCCACGCCCTCGTCGTCCGGTTGGCGGGTAACGAGACCCTCGAGCTGCTCATCGGCATGCTCAGGGAGATCGTCGACCGGGCCACCTGGTCCGCGGTCGAAAGCGACCTCGGGACACCGGTGCAGGCCGACACCGAGCGGGCGACCATCCGGGCGCATCACGCCCTGGTCGATCTGCTCGAGGAACGGGACGCGGCCGGTGCACAGGCGTTGTGGCGGCGCCATCTGCGGGCCGGCGCCGCCTACCTCGACGGGGGCGGCCGCAACGCCGCCGCCCTCGACCTGCTCGCCTGAGGGCGTGAGCCGCGGTTCACGCAGCCCACGCCCTCGGCGGTCAGCTCAGCAACGAACGGGTCAGTTCGCGCCGAGCTTGTAGATTCCGGTCGCGTCGATGGTGCGGAAGTTCGACAACGTGCCGGTCTTGGACGCGTCGGCGACGAATCCGGTGGTCGAGCAGATGTTCGCCGACACCGGGCTCGCCTTGCCGTTGCACTGGAAGGTCGCCCCGCCACCGATCGGGTAGGGGGTGGCCGGCGCCGTCTTGATCGCCGTGGTGACCCCGGCCGGCGTCACGTCGGTGCCCGGCACGGCGTTGACCGCGCGGATCAGGCCGAGCATGCCCTGGTAGCCGCTGACGGTGTAGGCGTCGACGGTCTTCAGGCCCTTGCCGTAGGCGTCGATCACGGCCGAGTACAGCTTGTACTCTGCGGTGGTCGGGTCCTGGTTGGCCTGACCCATGATCTTGACACCCTCGAAGCCGCCGGGGATCGAGGCGCCCTTGTCGGAGCCGACGCAGCGGTCCAGCGCGGTGATCGTGGCCTTGATGCCGAGAGCCTTGATCGCCTTGATCGCGCTGGCGCAGAAGGTCGGGTCACCCGTGATGTGGTACAGCGCGGGCTTGTCCTTCTGCGCGGTCTGGATCTGCGGGGTCATGTCGGCGGTACCCGGCGGGATCGCGATGACCGTGGCCTTGCTGCCCGCGTTGTTGAAGAAGATCGGCGAGAGCGCCTTGGCCGGGCCGCTGGCCGCGGGCACGTCGATGACGAGCACGACGGCCGGGGACAGCTTGGCTTCACGCGCGTACGCCGCCGCGGTGCCGAACGGCCCGAGCGGGTTGCCGAGCAGGAACACGTTCTTCGTCGACAGCGCGGTCTGCGTCGCGACCAGGTTCAGCACCGTCGGGATCCCGGCGGGAGAGACGATCTTGATCCAGGGGTCGGCCTGCCCCGGGCTGCCGCCGGCCACGGCGGAGACCTTTTCGCGGACGAACGTGTTGCCACACGCCTGCGCGTCCGCGGGGACGGATTTGTCCTCACAGCTGACGATCTCGATCGGGTGCCCGCGCAGTCCACCGAGGTGGGCGTTGGCGTAGTCGGCGGCGGCCTGCGCCGACCTCTCCTCCGCCGAGGCGTCCACGGCCTGGGTGTGGCCGGTACCGATCCAGCCGATTTTCACCGGGGTGCCGGTGGCGGCCTTCGCCGGGCCGAGCAGCGCCGAGTCGGCCTTCGCCGTCCCGCCGCTGCTGCCACCGCCGCTGCTGCCACCGCAGGCGGCGGCCACCAGCGAGGTGGCGAGCAGGACGCCGGTCAGCGCGGTGCGGGTACGCGGCCGCGCGACCAGCCGGCCGGCGGACGTGAAACGAAGCGGTAACAAGCGCACGGTGGTGCTCCTTAGTCATCTCATCAACTACATGGATGCGCGGTCCGTGGACCGAACAGCCCACGGACCGCGCGGATGGTGCGTGCTGCGGGCCAGAAAGGATGTGGGGGGTCAGGCGGAGGCGCCCGCCTCGGCTCCCAGGTAGGCGGCCTCGAGACCGGCCCGGTCGTTGGCGAGGTCGGCGGCCGGGCCGCTGCGGACGACCTCGCCGTGCACGAGCACGATCGCCTGGTCGGCGACCTCCAGCGCGAGCTGGACGTGCTGCTCGACGAGGATGACGACGGCCCCGGTCTCGTCGGCGATCCGGCGGACCACGGGCAGCAGGCCCTCGACGATCACCGGTGCGAGACCCATGCTCATCTCGTCGATGAGCAGCACCCGCGGCTTCTGCACGAGCGCGCGGGCGACGGCGAGCATCTGCTGCTCCCCGCCGGACAACGCCCCCGCCGCGACGCTGAGCCGCTTGCCCAGGCTCGGGAACAGCTCGACGACATCGTCGAGACTGTATCCCCCGGAACGCCGGGCGACGACGAGGTTCTCCCGGACGTCGAGATCGGGGAACAGCGCACGGTCGTCGGGGACGAGCACGATGCCGGCCCGGTTCGCCGCCGCCGGCCGTCCCCCCGGCACGGGCGTGCCGTCCACCAGCACCTCGCCGCCCAGCCGCGGCAGCAGCCCGGCGAGGGTCATCATCATCGTGGTCTTGCCGGAGCCGTTCGGGCCGAGAACGCCCAGCACGGTCCCACTGTCGGCGGTCAGGTCCAACGACCGGACCACCCGCACGGCGCCGTAGCCGGCCTCCAGCCCACGCACGTCCAGCAGCGGCGTGGCGGCGCCCGTCCCGGCCCCGCCAGCCACCACCGCGGCGGTACCCGCGACCGGCTCCTTCACCACGACCGGCTCCTTCGCCGCCGCGGGGATCACCGCCGGCTCGCTCGCCGCGGCCACCTCCTTCGCCGCGGCCACCTCCTTCACCGGGGTCGGCTCGGCGGCCGCCGTCGGCGCGGCGGTCGGCTTCTCCGCCGGGGTCGGCTCGGTCGTGCCCGCCGGCTTGCTCGCCACCGCGTCCTTCGCCACCGTCGACTCGGTGGCGGTCGACTCGGTGGCGGTCGACTCGGTGGCGGTCGACTCGCTCGTCGCAGTCGGCTCGTTCGTCACGCCGGGCTCGCTCGTCGCGGTCGGCTCGTTCGCAGTCGGCTCGTTCGTCGCGGTCATGCCGACACCTCCTCCGCGTGGGTGCTGCCGAGATAGGCCTCGGCGACCGCGGAATGGCTGCGGATCTCCGCCGGGGTGCCGTGCGCGATCACCTTGCCGAAGTTGAGCACGTGGATCTCGTCGCAGAGGCTGAGCACGAGGCTCATGTCGTGTTCGACCATGAGGATCGTGACGCCGCTGGCGCGGATGTCGCGCAGCCGCTGGCCGAGCCAGTGGCTCTCGACCGTGTCGAGACCACCCGCGGGTTCGTCGAGCAGCAGCACCCGGGGGCGCCCGACGAGGGCCCGGGCGATGGAGACGAGCTGGCGCTGGCCCTGGGAGAGCTCGCCGGCAGGACGGTCGGCGACGGCGGTGAGCCGCAGCAGGGTGAGGGTCGCCGCGACCTCCTCGGAACTGGAACTGCCGGCCTGGCGCCGCGAGGCGCCCGCGGTCAGCCCGACGCTGACGTTCTCCCGGACGCTGAGGTCCTCGTAGAGCTCGATCGCCTGGAAGGTCCGGCCGAGCCCGGCGCGGACCCGTTCGTGCGGACGCAGCACCGACACGTCCTGGTCGGCGAGCGCCACGCTGCCGGTGGCCCGGGCGAATCCGCTGATCGCGTCGATCGCCGTCGTCTTGCCGGCGCCGTTCGGGCCGATGAGGCCGACGATCCGCCCCGGCGGGACGGCCAGGGACAGGCCGTCGACGGCGAGCACACCGCCGTAGCGGACGGTGAGGTCGCGCACGGTCAGCAGGGGCTCGCCGGCGTCGTCGAAGGTGACCGCCGGCGTCGCGGTCGCCGCCGCGGCGTCGGCGACGATCTCGTCGGCCTGCGCGACCACGGCGTCCTCGGGCGCGACGAGCGCGTCCGACCGGATGTTCGCGGCCCGCGAGCGGCGGCGTTCGATCAACTGGTGGGCGGGGCCGACGATGCCCTCGGGGTTGAACACGACGGTGAGGATCAGCAGCAGCGCCGCCACCGCCTCGTACCAGACCCCGGTGGAGACGACCTTGTCGACGAGCGCGTAGACCAGCCCGTTGACGACGGTGACCCCGGCGAGCAGCCCACCGGAGACCGAGGTCGTGCCCGCGAGGTAGACGGTGCCGAAGAAGGTCAGCCCGACGATGGCGGTGAACGGGTCGTTGGTGACGTTGCCGTACTTGTAGGCCAGCAGCGCCCCGCCGATGCCCGCGATGAACGCCCCGAGCGCGAACGCGGCGAGCTTGACCCGCACCACGTTGACGCCGGCCGCGGCGGCGGAGCGCTCGTTGGCGCGCACGGCGAGCATCTGCGAGCCCAGCGTGCTGGTGCGCAGCCAGGCCACACCGAGCCCGACGAGCACGAGCACGAGCAGGCAGACCACCCCGAACGTCACCCGGGGGAAGTCCGAGCCACTGCCGACGCCGAGGTCCCACCCGAAGATCTCCGGGTTGGGCACCGACGCGCCGGAGGAGCCGACGAAGTCGAGGTTGCGGAACCACAGCGCTTCCAGCGCGAACGCCAGCGCGAAGGTCACCACCGCGACCGTCAGTCCACGGATGCGCAGCGCGGGCAGGCCGATCACCACGCCGATGACGGTGGCGCCGAGCGCGGCGACGATCGGCGCGAAGGGGAAGGCGATGTGCAGGTGCTCGGAGATCGGCCCGACCAGGAACGCCGCGACCCCGGCGAGCGGGAGCTGCGCGAACGACACCTGCCCGGCGTAGCCGGTGACGACCACGACCGACAGCGCGATGACGGCGTAGACGAACGTGGAGATCAGCCCGTCACGCAGGTCGCCGGTGAACGCGATGAGGCCCACGACACCGAGCACGGTCGGAACCACGGTCGGCAGCACCACGTTGTGCGGTCGAGGGGCACGGCCGAGGTTGCGGGTGATGACCGCTCCGCGGCCGGGCAGTGGCTGGGCGCGCACGACGAGGACGATGAGGATCAGGACGAGTGGGACGAGCTCCGGCAGGCCGGACGACGGCAGCCAGTCGTAGTTGTTCTGCAGGTACTGGGCCTCGGACTGCAGGGCACCGATGACGATGCCGGCGACCGTCGCCCACAGGACGTGCTGGAACCGACCCATGATCGCCGCCGCCAGGGCGGGGACGATGAACAGGGTGTAGGAGACGGGGATCAGCGGGACGATCGGCGCGATGAGGATGCCCACCAGCCCGGCCGCCGCCGAGGAGATCATCCAGTTGCCGGCGGCGACCCGGTCCGGGGAGATGCCGCTGACGTAGGCGCCCTTCTCGCTCGACGCCGTCGCGCGGGTGGCGAGGCCGAAGCGGGTGCGGGCGAACACGAGCGAGATCACGGCGGCGAGCGCGAGCACGGTGATCGCCAGGTAGACCCGGTCGCTCGGAACGTTGATCGAACCGGCCTTCCACAGGTCGGTCGGGAAGATCGGGTCGACCGCGACGGCGGTGGTCCCCATCCGCGCGGCGATCAGGGCGGTGATGGCCAGCGAGACGCCGAGCGAGGCGACCGCCTTGGCGACCGGTGGCGCGTTGCGCAGCGGCCGGAAGATCACCAGATGCAGCCCGAGGCCGAGCAGGGCGGAGAGCGCCACCGCGATCGGCAGCGCGGCACCCATCGGTAAATCGCCACCGATGTCGATGGTCGTCGGCGTGCCGGGGATCAGGTTGATCAGCTCGCCGGAGCGCAGGTAGGCATAGACGTAGGCGGCGAGCAGCGCGATGCTGCCCGTCGCGAAGTTGATGATCCCCGAGCTTCGGTAGGTGATGGTGAGCGCGAGCGCGAGCGCACCGAACACCGCACCGTTGCCGAGGCCGAGGAGCAGGAAAACAATGTGTTGACTCAAAAGTCACTCCGCAGGATCGTCCCAGAGCGGGAGGGGCGCTCAGGCCTGCGCAGGTCGCGGATCACCGCGCCTCGACAGGACCTCGGGGCGCGTGACGGATCTCGCCGGCCCCCCGATTGAGTTAAACTCATTGGATTCTTGTGTCTTACTTCACAGCCTGTCAAGCGATGCCGTGACCTGCGGCGGAACGGGCGGCAAACGGCCGGTTCGCGGCCAGCCGGAGGACCCGCTCCGCACCCGGCGTCACGCTGCGTCCGCGGCGGGCACCCGGCAGGCAGACCGATCAGAAGGCCGAGCGGTGGTGGCCCCCGTCGACGGCGATGTAGTGCCCGGTCAGGTAGCCGGCCTGGCGCGAGCACAGGTAGACGATCGACGAGGCGATCTCCTCGGGCTCACCGAGCCGGGCGGCCGGCACCCCCGCGGTCTCGATCATCCACTCGCGGCGCGCGTCCGGCTCGGTCAGGCCCTCGTGGGTCGACAGGTACCAGTTGGTCGTCTTCGTCGCGATCCAGCCCGGGGCGATCGTGTTGATGGTGATGCCGTGGCGGGCGTACTCGTCGGCGACGCTCTTGAGCAGGCCGACGGTGGACGGCCGGGTGGCGTTGGCCACCGTGTGGGGTGGCTTGTTCTGCGGCTCCTTGGCCGTCGCCGAGCCGATGTGGACGTAGCGCCCGAAGCCGGCCTCCTGCATCCCCGGCAGGACCGCGTGCAGCATGTGCACCTGGCTGAGCGTGTAGGTCCGGTAGGAGTCGACGTAGTCCTCCGCCCGGGTGATCTCGGCGAAGAAGCCGCGCACGTGGAAGTCGGCCTGGGTGACCACGATGAGCGGGGGCCCGAGGCGCTCGGTGACCTCGGCGACGGCCGAGGTGATGCCCTCGGCGGTGCTCATGTCCGCCGACACCCCGACCGCCTCGCCACCAGCCTGCGCGATGGACGCGACGGCCGAGTCGATGTGGCGCTGCGTGCGGGCGACGACGGCGACGCGGCTGCCCTCCGCGGCGAGCATCCTCGACACCTCGAGCCCGATCCCCTTGCTGCCACCGACGACGAGCGCCACCCGGTCACGAATGCCAAGGTCCACTGTTCTGCCTCTCCCACCGGGACGGTTCCAGCCTGCCGCCGTGCCCGCGCACACCGGCCGGGAACGGCGTTCCCATCCTGGCACGTGCGCCAACCGGGCGCCCGCAACGGTGATCACAACAGCTCATTGACAACACAACGTGACCTAAGCCACAATCGCGGCCGGACGTCAGCCGGCTTCGACCGACCGACCTCCGAGCGGCCACGCGTCCGACGGACTCGACGGCCCGTCGCCCGTCGCGGGGCTCGGCTCCCGCACCACCACCCCAGGCCGGCCCCCGGGCACTTCCCGAACACCATGAGGAGTTCCAGCGTGCATATCTCCAGCTCGCGATTACCGCTTCGGCGCACGTGTCCGACCCGCTCCCGCGGGCACCTGTCCCGTTCGGGCGGGCGCGCCCGCGCCGGCCTGTCGGCCGTGGCGCTCGCCGTGGCGGTCGCCACCGGCGTGGCGGCCTGCGGCGGCAGCAGCGGTGGCGGCAGCAGCACAGGCAGCACGGGCAGCACGGGCGGCACGGGCAGCACGACGAAGGCTGACAGCAGCCTGCTCGGCCCCGCCAAGGCCGCCACTGACACCCCGGTCAAGATCGGTTGGGTCAGCACCGGCCGGACGCAGGCCGTCGACACCTCCGGCGAGATCCGGGCCGCCCAGGCCGTGGTCGACTACGCCAACGCCCACCTCGGCGGCCTGCGCGGCCACAAGATCGAGCTCGTCACCTGCGAGGACAAGTCCGTCCCGGCCAACGCGCAGGCCTGCGGCAACCAGTTCCTGCGGGAGAAGGTCGCCGCGGTCGGGGCTGGCAGCCCCGGGCAGACCGACCCCTGGCTGAAGATCGTCGCGCCGGCGGGCATCCCGGTGGGCATGAACCTCGTCGCGACCCAGGCCACCCTGACGACGAAGAACGTGTTCATCTGGGGCAACCCCCTGGCCTCCTTCGGCACCCCGGCCGCCTTCGCCCGGGACAAGAAGCTCACCAGCGCCGCCGTGTTCGTCATCGACGTGCCCGCGGCCAGCGACCCGGCCAAGCAGCTCGTCCCGCCGTTCTTCGCCAACGCCGGGGCCAAGGCCGAGGTGATCGCGATCCCGCCGGGCACCGCCGACATGACCCCGCAGGTCCAGACCGCGCAGAAGAACAAGCCGGCGATGTATCACGTGATCGGCGACCCGACGTTCTGCGCCAGCGCCATCAAGGCGATCAAGGCCCTCGGCATCACCGCGCCGATCACCGCGCTGGACCGCTGCATCGGCGCCGACCACGGCGCGTCGATCCCCGGCGGCTTCGCCGGCGTCGACATCATCGCGCAGGCCAACGTCGACCCGTCCACCCCCGAGTTCAAGCTGTTCAACGCCGTGATCGGCGCCTACGGCAAGAACCTGAAGATCGACTCGATCAGCATGAGCGGCTACCAGGGCATGTTGAGCCTGGTGCGGGGCGTGAACTCGGTGCCCGGCACGGACGTCTCCTCCGCGGCCATCGCCACGGCGCTGCACACCATGCCGCCCACCACGTACGCGCTCGGCGGTGGCGCCGACTTCCAGTGCAACGGCAAGGCCAACTCGATCTCGCCGAACATCTGCTCCACCACCGGGTTCATCGCGGACGCCGACAAGCAGGGCACGCTGACGAACTTCCGCTCCCTCGACACCACGGGGATCTTCAAGCTCGGCGCGAGCTGACGGTCCCCGCCAAAGCGGGCAGCACACGCAGACGGGCGCTCCGGGGCCGCTGGCCCCGGAGCGCCTCTGCGTGCGCCCGGCTACCGCGAGGCGGCGGGCCGGGGCAGGCCGACGAGGTCCAGGACCAGCTCCGCGTAGGCGGCGACCTCGTCGGTGTCGGGCTGATGGTCGAGAGCGATCCAGGCCGCCTGGCGGCTCATGACCAGTTCGAACGCGGCGTCGGCGAGCAGTTCCGCCCGCGGCAGCTCGGCGCTGCGCAACGTCCGGGTCAGGGGCTGGCGCAGCGGGAAAGTCAGCGTGGCCTCGGCCTGCGGGAAGCGGTGCAGCAGGCGATAACGGTCCAGGGCGAGGGCGCGGATCGCCCGCGCCGCCTCGCCCCGAGCCAGCGACAGCAGCGCCACCGCCCAGGTGCGTACCGCCTCGACGGGCGGTCCGGCGGCGGCGACGCGGCGCTCCACCACCATGGCCGTGCGCCGCGTCGCCTCCTCGACCACGGCCAGGGTCAGCCCGTCCTTCGACCCGAACACCCGGTAGAAGGCGGCNTTGTGCCGCCCGGCGCGCGCCACGATCCGGCTCACCTGCAGGTCGACCGTGTCGGTCGCGGCGAGCAGGTCCAGCGCCGCGGCGATGAACGCCTGCCGCTCGCGCGCCAGGGCGGCGGGATCGTCGAGGTAGCGCAGCGGACTCGCCATCGGCGCTCCCTTCGTCGGCGCACAGCGGCATCTGTGGGCGCACGCCAGCAGCCGGACACGGCCCGTGGAACATCATTCTACGGCGTGTGGACGGCGGCCCGGCGACGTGCCCGCGAGGCGGACGTGAGGGATCCCCACGGTAGTTGACGCCACCGCCAACGGAAGGCCCCTGCGGACCGCCGGACCGCCCGGCCGGACGAGAGACTCTGCCGCCTCCCCGCTTGCACGGGGCATACGTCCTGTGTGCACGGCACGTCGACGCTCAGATTCCCTGCGCAGTCACCTGACCGGCGGACAGCAATCAGGTGACGGGTGCGTCAACATTGGGTACGCTGCCTCGCGCCCAACCGCAACACCGACGAGGGAGCGCGTCTCATGCCGCTGCAGGATCATCATCAGATCGTCTCGGTGGACGACCACCTCATCGAACATCCCCGCGTCTGGCAGGATCGGCTGCCGGCGGCGCTGCGCGAGCAGGGCCCGCGCATCGTCGAGCAGAACGGCAAGCACGTCTGGCACTACGACGGTTCGGTCTTCCCGACCGTCGGGCTCAACGCGGTCGCCGGCCGCCCGCCGCAGGAGTGGGGCATCGACCCGGTCCGCTACGAGGAGATGATCCCCGGCTGTTACGACCCGGTCGCCCGGGTCAAGGACATGGACCTCGACGGCATCCAGGCCGCCCTGTGCTTCCCGTCCTTCCCCGGCTTCGGCGGCGGCGTGTTCCAGCGGGCGCCCGACAAGGACCTCGCGCTGCTGTGCGTGCAGGCGTGGAACGACTTCCACATCGACGAGTGGTGCGCGGCCGCGCCGGACCGCTTCATCCCCCTCGCCCTGATCCCCACCTGGGACCCGCAGCTCGCCGCGGCGGAGATCCGCCGCACCGCCGCCAAGGGCGCCCGGACCATCTCCTTCCCCGACAGCCCCGTGCCGCTGGGGCTGCCGTCGTTCCACAACGCCGCCTGGGAGCCCGTGTGGGACGCCTGCGAGGAGACCGGCATGGTCATCTCGCTGCACTTCGGCTCGGGCAGCTACGTCCCCGGCTTCTCCTTCGCCGCCACCCGCGCCATTCCCGGTGAGGTCGTCCTGCCCGACGCGCCGTTCGCCGTCGCCATCACCATCTTCTCGACCAACCTCATGTGGTCGACCACCGACCTGCTGTTCTCCGGGATCCTCCAGAAGCACCCGAAGCTGCAGTTCTCCCTGGCCGAGGGCGGCATCGGCTGGATCCCCTACCTGCTCGAGCGCGCCGACTTCGTCTGGGAGCGCCACCGCTACTACCAGCCGATCGACTTCGACGCCCGCCCCTCCGACCTGTTCCGCGAGCACTTCTGGGGCTGCTTCATCGACGACGAGTTCGGCCTGGAGAACCGGCACAAGGTCGGCATCGACCGGATCATGCTGGAGATCGACTACCCGCACTCCGACTCGAACTGGCCGAACAGCCGCAAGCGTGCCGCCGAGGTCCTCGCGAACGTCCCCGACGACGAGGTCGTGAAGATCACCGAGACCAACGCCCGCACGATGCTCAACTTCCCGCGCACCTGAACTGACCGGGCACCTGAACTGACCGGGCACCTGAACTGAACCGTCAGGACGTGCCGGTGGTCGCGGCGCCGGGGTAGAGCGCGGAGGTCAGCAGCTCGGACTCGGCGTCGCGCCACCGCGTCCAGGACCGCTCGTCGTCGAAGTCGAGGCCCAGGGCGTGTTCCAGCATCGGGCCGAGCAGGACCGGAGCGAAGCCGAGGATGAACAGCATCGCCGCCTCGGCGCGCAGGTCCGTCGACGGTCGGGCCTTGCCCAGGCGTTCGCGGTGGGCGAGTTCCTCGGCGGACAGGTCCACCGCCCGGCGGAACCAGTCCAGGCCGTCGGGCTGGCCGTCGAGCAGCATCCGGCGGACGTAGGCGCCGAGCAGCGGCACCTCCGCGACCATCCGCTCGAAGCGGACGAGCCGGCGTTGCAGCGCCTGCGCCGGGTCGCCGCCGCGATCGGGTTCGCGGGTGTTGCGGTGCAGGTACTCGACGATCCACGTCGAGATCGCGTCGATGACCCCCTGCTTCGAACCGAAGTGGTGGATCACCAGGGCCGGTGAGACGCCGGCGCGCTGGGCGATCGCGCGGACGGTCGTCGAGTGCACGCCCCGCTCGGCGACCAGGGCGAAGGCCGCCGCCCGGATGCGCGCCTTCGCGGTGAGATCCTCCGGCCCGGTCAGGTGCGTCGACATCGCCATCCCCCTCCATGGTGAACAGATGTTCAGCATAGGGTCGCGCAGACGAGAGGAGTCCCGAGGTGGCCGACACCGGTGCAGCGACGCCGACGACGGTGGCACGGAACAAGGCGGCGGTGCGGGCGTTCTTCGACCGGATGAACGCCGGCGACGTGGCCGGCGCCTTCGACCTGCTCACCGACGACGCCGCCTGGTTCAGCCTGTCGACGCGGCGGTTCTCCGACCGCGACCAGATGCGCGCGTCGATCGACTGGGTCAACACCGAGCTGCTGCGGGCGCCGATCCAGCAGACCGTCACGACGCTCACCGCCGAGGACGACCGGGTCGCCGCCCTCACCGAGGGCCACGCGGTCACCGTCGCCGGCAAGCACTACGACCAGGCATACCACTTCCTGTTCGAGTTCTCGGGCGAGCGCATCAGCCGGCTGTGGGAGTTCAACGACACCTACCACTCCCGGACGGTCTTCGCGCTGAGCGAGGCCGGCGACCTGCCGCGGACCGACCCCGCCTGATCACGGCGCCGGGTGCTCCCGGACCGCCCCCGCGGCGAGGAGCTCGGCGATGCGACTGTCGGAGTAGCCCAGGCCCGCGAGGATCCGGCGGGTGCCCGCCCCCGGGGGCGGAGCCGCCGCGGTGATCTCGACCGGGTTGCCGGACCAGTCGGCGTAGCGGCGCACGACCGTGCACGGGCCGACGTCCGGTTCGTCGATGCGGGTGAGGATGCCCGCCGCGGCGAACCAGGGATCGGTCAGGAAGCCGCCGCGGTCGAGGACGGGGGCGGCCGGCACGCCCGCGGCGGCGAGCAGGTCGGCGGCCTCGGCGCTGGTCAGGCCGGCGAGCGCCGCGGTGATCCGGTCGGCCGCCGGGCCCGCGGCCGGCGCCCGCAGCAGCGCCACGGCACCGGCCTCCCCTCCCACGCCGGCCTCGCGCCCCACGTCTGCGAGGTCGAGTGCGGCCACGAGGGCGGCGGCGTGCTCGGGCGTCGTGGCGGCGACGGCGACCCAGCCCTCCTTGCACGGGTGCAGCCGGTGCACCGCGGTGTCGCCGACGTACTCGTGGCCGCCCACCGCCGGCGCGGGCCGCCCGGCGTGGCGGACGAACTCCCCGGCCTGCATCATCACCGAGGAGTTCACCATCGTGGTGACGACCTCCTGCCCGAGCCCGTCGCGCCGCCGGGCGTACAGCGCGGCGAGGATGCCGAAGGCGACCAGCGACCCGGTGCCGATGTCGTGCACGAGCATGGCGCTCTGGCAGGGCGCGCCGGCGCCGCCCTGGGCGGTGATGAGCCCGGAGCGGGCTTGCAGCAGCGGATCGAACGCAGGGGTGGCGCTCAGCGGGTTGCCGGTGCCCCAGGCGGTGACCGTGCCGCGCACGAGCCGCGGGTTGATCGCGGCGAGGGTGGCGTGGTCGGTACCGATGCGCTCGCGTACCCCCGGGCGCACGTTGTCGAGCAGGACGTCGGCGCTGCGCACCAGGTCGTGGAACGTCTCCCGGCCCTCGGGGGTCTTCAGGTCGACCACGATGTCGTCCTGACCTTTGTGGAAGGCGAGGAAGGAGACGGTGTAGATCCGGTAGGGGTCGCCGCCGGGCCCCTCGACCTTGATGACCTCGGCGCCGTAGTCGGCCAGCAGCGTCGAGCCGAACGGCCCGGCGACGAAGCTGCCCAGGTCGAGCACGCGCAGCCCGGCCAGCGGCGCCGCCGGCTCCCCCGCCACCGCGGCCGCCGGCTCCTCTCCCCCCGCGGCAGGGCGCGGATCGGTCCAGACCGCCGCGGCGTCGACGAACGCCTGCGCGCCCGGCAGGTGCGAGAACGTCCCCGGGGTGCGGCTCAACCGGATCGGATCGCCGGGGATCTCCACCGGGCCGAGCTCGGGATGGACGTGCACCCGGCGCATCCCGTTCGACGCGACGACCTCGCCCGCCCACCACTCGTCGCGGGTCTGCGCCGGGGCGTTGGGCACCCCGGCGTCGGTCAGCAGCCGCTCCCAGTGGGCCAGCGGCCGCTCGGCGAACCTCGCCGCAAAGCGTTCGACGACCGGGGCGCCGACACCGGGGCGCAGCATGTTCAGCATCGAGCCGTCCACGCCCGGCATGGTCAGCACCTCGAACAGGTCGAGCACGTCGAGCGCGGTGAGGAAAAGCGGCTCGGTGAGCGCGCCGAGGTAGAGCCAGCGGTCGTCGGAACAGCGGTAGAGCCGGTAGTTCGGCGACGAGCCACCGCCCCCCGGCTGGCTCGCGCGGATGATCCCCTCGGCGTCGGTGAGGCTCGCGGCCTGCATCGCCGCCGTCGCGTGCAGCCCGCTGACCAGCACCGCCCGCCCGCGGCCGGCACCCCCGCGGGCGGCATCCCCGCGGGCGGCATCCCCGCGGCCGGCACCGTCGCGGCCGGCACCGTCGCGGCCCAGCAGGGCGGCCGCGGCGGCGGTCGCGCCGAGGATGGCCTGGCCATAGGCGGCGATCGGGGTGACCAGCGCGAGTGGGTGACCGTCGTAGGAGCCGTGCTCACCGGAGGCGCTGGACACGGCGTCGGCGAGCAGCGGATCGGCCGGCAGTCGGCCCCACGGCGCCGCCGGGGCGAGCAGCGGCAGCCACAGGTGGATCAGGTCCGGATGCGCCGCGCGCACACCGTCCGGGTCGAGGCCGTCGCGGTCGAGGTCGTCGGGAGTGCCGTCGACGACGAGCACGTCGGCGGCGGCGAGCAGGCGGCGAAGCTGCGCCGCCCCGGCGGGGGTTGTCCGGTCGAGGGCGCACAGCCACTTGTTCCGGTCCCAGCACAGCGCACCCGGGCCGCCGTCGAGCGGGCCGCGCCCCGGCGAGAGTAATCGCACGACGTCGGCGCCCTGGTCGGCGAGGTACATCGCGGCCATCGCGCCCGCGATCCCCCCGCTCGCGTCGAGGACCCGCACGCCGTCATACGCGCCACTCATCCCGCACCCCTCCCGCCGAGGTCGCGCTGCCGTCCACACCTCCCGGTCCCCGGCTGCATCTCGGACCCGACGACAGCGGTGGGCGCCGGATCGACCAGGACGGCGAGCATCCACGTCCACCCTAATCCGTGTATTCCTGCAGCTCAGCCAGTTCTAGACACATCGTGTACGCAGCATCCGCGCTGCCACGGCGTGGGCCAGGACTTCGTCCCCCGGTGCGGGACTCGGCTGTATTGCTGCGGCTGCGGCGATCTTGGTGTTCCGCGGAACCGCGTCGCGGTCATCGCGCCTGCGGCGCAGGGCGGGCGCATGAGCCTTCCCTGCATCCGTCGCGGACCACCTGACAGCCGCCGCCACGGCCCGCGTGCTGAGGCCAGGAAAACGGTCCGCGTCAGAAGGCGAGCTGGAGCTGGCGCTTGAGGACCTTGCCCATGGAGTTGCGGGGGAGCTCGGCGACCAGTTCGAGCTGCTCAGGGATCTTGTAGGGGGCGAGGCCCTCGGCGCGGCAGAACGCCACGAGCGCCGCGAGCGTCGGCGCCGGCTGGTCGGGGTCGGGCACGACGACGGCGACGGCGCGCTCCCCCGTGCGGGCGTCGGGCAGCCCGACGACGGCGACCTCGGCGACCGCCGGATGGCGCAGCACGACCGCCTCGACCTCCAGCGCCGAGATGTTCTCGGCATTGCGGATGATGATGTCCTTCAGCCGCCCGGTCAGGTGCAGCCAGCCGTCGACGTCGACATAGCCGAGGTCGCCGCTGCGCAGGTAGCCGGCCTCGTCGAAGGCCCCCGCGTCGAGGGCGGGATCGGTGTAGCCGGCGAAGAGCTGCGGGCCGCGCAGGCGCAGCTCGCCCTCCTCCCCGGGTGCGGCGGGCGTGTCGTCGGCGCGCACGACCCGCACGCTGACCCCCGGCGCCGGGCGGCCGGCGGTGCGTTCCATCCGCTCGTCCGGGGACCCGGGCGCGGCGTAACCGACGACGGGATGCTCGGTGAGGCCCCAGCCGTTGCAGATCCCGGCCCCGCCGAGCTCGGCGCGGATCCGCGTGTGCAGGCCCGGCTCGTTCGGCGCCCCGCCCGAGACGCACAGCCGCAGCCGGGGGAACAGCGGCTCGTCGCCGTGGCGGCGCTGCGCGTCGAGGTAGGCGTGGAAGAACGGCGCGGCGCTGCCGAGCATCGTCACGCCGTGGCGGGCGAGCATCTCCGGGGTGGCCTCCCGGTCGAAGGTCTCCACGAGCACGCCGGAGCACCCGACCCGCGCCATGAGACCCAGCATCCCCGGGCCGCCGATGTGCGCCAGCGGGAACGGGATGGACGCGACGTCGGCCTCGGTGAATCCGAGCTGGTAGACCATCCCGTTGGAGCTGGCGAGCACCGAACGGTCGGTGTGCCGCACGCCCTTGGGCACGCCCGTGGTGCCCGAGGTGTAGAACACCCAGCGCACCGCGTCACCGTCGGCGTCCACGGCCACGGCCACGGCCCCGGCCAGGGGCGGGAGCACGGCCGGGTCGCCCAGCGGCAACCCGATCGGGATCCCCGCCTCCCCGGCCTCCTCTTCCCCGGCCTCCCCTCCCCCGACCGACGTGGCGGGATCGCAGACGAGGACGCGGGCGTCGTGGCGGGCGGCGACCTTCTCCGCCATCGTCCGATGGTCGAATCGGCGGAAGACCTCGGGGACGACGATCCAGCGCGCCCTGAGCTGGCCGACGATGAAGTCGACCTCGGCCTCGCGCAGGACCGGGATGAGCGGGTTCTGTACCGCGCCGAGGCGGGCCAGCGCCGACATGAGCACGGCGGCCTCGATCGTCGTCGGGAGCTGCCAGCTCACCGTCTCCCCCGGGCGCACCCCCAGCTCCCACAGCCCGGCGGCGACCCGCTCGGCGACGTCGCGGAACTGCCGGAAGGTCAGCCGCCGCCCGCCGGCGTCGACGAGCATCGCCAGATCCGGGGTCGCCCGCGCCCGGCGCTCGATCAGCTCCCACCAGGTGACGGCGTCATTGATGACCGAAACCGGAACCGGCACGCGAAGCACCCCTCGGACTCGATGCGGCGCGGCCGGCGGAACCGACGCAGACGAGATCCCCGAATGACCGAGGAATCCCGGCGCAGGATACGGAGGACACTTCTTCGCCGCGCGTAGAACGATATTCTATGAAGCCGTCGCAACCATCGTCAATGACGGGACGCCGCGAAGCGGCCCGCTCACTCGACGTGCGTCAGACCCGGCGGAAGACGGCGCGGGCGACGCTGACGACGCGGTCCCCTCGCCCCTCATCGCGCAGCGTCAGCTGCGTCGCGATCCGCTCGGAGCGCCCGCTGACCACCTCGGCCTCGGCCCGGAACGGCCCGGCGACGCCGGGGCGGATGAACATGACGATCCAGCTGTCGACCTGCAGTGCGTCGGTGCCGGCGTGCGCGGCGGCGGCGTCCGTCGCCGCGGCCTCGAGGACGATGTTGATCGGCCCGAGGTGCAGCGCGGCGTGCGGCGAGGACAGCTCCGGGGTGACCTCGGGCAGCCGCCAGACCCCGTCGTCCCCGCGGCGCGCCCCGAAGACCTGGTGCAGCGGCGGCAGCGACGGGGAGTCCACCACTGGGACCGGGGGGTTGGAGACCTTCTGGTAGTCCTCGGGGACGTCGCCGAGGCTCACCCCGGTCCCGCACGACACGGCGATCACCCGGCTCGGGTCGTCGGCGTCGACCGTCAGTGACCGGCTGAAACCCATGGAGCGGCCGAGGTGGATGACGTCGCGGTGCACGACGACACCGCGGACGTCGCGGGCGCTGTCGAGGATGTCGTAGGACATCACCACCGGCGCCGGCACGCACTGGCTGTCCAACCAGTAGGGCTCGGGCGAGGCGATGCACAGCGGCGCCGCCATGATGCCGCCGGTCGAGTTGCGCATGTCGTGGCGCAGCGGCATCGTCTCCCGCTCGACTTCGCTGTCGAGATCGGGGCTCAGCTTTCCCAGATAACGGTAGCTGAGCAGGGCCGTCCAGGCCTCCTCGAACTGCTTCCAGTGTTCTTCCGGGGTGACTTCACGAATATCCCTGACCATTCCTGGACGGTACTACAGGGATACCGGGCGAACCGCCCCGGAATTCTTTCCGAGCGCGGCGGCCAGCGCCTCGACGTCGCCGAGCGAGCGCAGCAGGTCGTTGAGATGGGTGCAGGTGGAGATGCCGCGGAACGCGCCGCCGACCAGCCCGCGCACGGCGCGGACGTCGGTACCGACGAGGCGGTCCGCGCTCGCGCCGGCCAGCGGGCACTCGACCCAGGGCAGGACCCGCGGCTGCGCGGCGACCGTCACGACGGTGAACGTCGCGGCGTCGATCCCGGCGCTCAGGCCGTACTCGTGGACGACGGTCTCGTCGCCGTCGGAGTCGACGTAGGTGTCGCGGAACATCGCGTCGACGTCGAGCAGCCCGTCGTGGACGGTGAGGTCGAGCCGCCGGCGGCGGCGCACCCCGTGCACGCCCAGCGGCGCCAGCTCGTGCCAGGCGGCCGGGTCGTCGGGGTCGGCGAGGTCGGGGGCGACGGGGCCGGCCATCGGCGGCAGGCCGCCGGCGCGGCGCAGGGAGACCATCATCGTGCCGTCGGAACGCCAGCCGGAGCAGATGTCGGCCTGGGCCATCCCGCCCGGATGCGGCCCGTTCTCGCCGGGCTCCACCGCCCAGGCGTACCCGGAGATGATGACCGCGCCGGGCACGTCGTCGAGCAGCAGGTGCCCCAGGGACGACCCCTCGGCGGGCAGGGCGGCGGCGATGGCCTTGCGGAACCCGCCGGGCACGCTCGCGCCGACGAGCGCCTCGGCGCCGGGCAGGGGCGGGTCGGCGGTGACGCGGGCGACGGCGGGGCGCGCCGTGCGGTCGATCTCGACCTCGACGGCCGCGTGGGCCAGCTCGAACCCGGTCCCGGCGGGGTCGGTGAGCAGGTCGCGGCCCCGCCCGCGCAGCACCAGCGGGCCGCTCAGCTCGCGGCCGCCGACGATGTCGACGGTGCTGGTGCGCCGGATCGAACCCGGTCGGCGCCGGGGGGTCGCCGCCGCCGGAATGCGCGGACCATGGCCGGGATGACCTGCTCGGATCATCGCCACTCCCCCGTGTCAGATCGGGCCCGGGTCGGGCCGGGTGGAACGTGGTGCGGCCACGAGGTCGCCACCGCCGGGCCAGGCCGGCTGCGGCGGGCGGCCCCGCGGCCGCCGAGCCCTACCGGGGCTGGAAGCGCTGCGCGCCGTCCAGGCGGATCGTCTCGCCGTTGAGGTAGGGGTTGGTCAGGATGTGGGTGACCAGCGCGCCGTACTCCGACGGGTGGCCAAGCCGCTTCGGGAACGGCACCGCCGCGCCGAACTTCGCCAGCGCCTCCGGCCCGACCGACTCCATGATCGGCGTGCGGATGGTACCCGGGGCGATGCAGACCACCCGGATGCCGAGCGAGCCGAGGTCGCGGGCCGCGGCGAGGGTGAGGCCGACGACGCCGCCCTTGGCCGCCGCGTACGACGACTGGCCGATCTGGCCCTCGAAGGCGGCGATGCTGGCCGTGGTCACGACCGCGCCGCGCTCGCCGTCCTCGCCGGGCTCGGCGCGCGCGATCGCCGCGGCGGTCAGGCGCAGCACGTTGTACGTGCCGGTGAGGTACAGGTCGACGGTCTTGCGGAAGCCGTCCAGCGACGCCGGCGAGCCGTCACGCTGCACGACCTTCTCGGCGACACCGAAGCCGCCGTGCGCCGCCACCGCGTAGCGCAGCGTGCCGAGCTGTCCGGCCGCCTCGATCGTCGCGAGGACCGAGTCGTCATCGAGCACGTTGGTACGCGAATACTTCACCGCGTCGCCGAGCTCGGCGGCGAGCTTCTCGCCGCGCTCGTCGTTGAGGTCGGCGATGATCGCCGACCCGCCCGCGGCGACGATCGCCCGCACCGTGGCCTCACCGAGGCCGCCCGCGCCGCCGGTCACGAGGGCGACGTTGCCTGCCAGTTCCATCCGGTCCCTTTCCCGTCTGTGTCGTTCAGCCAATGGGTCGTCCGGCCAGGCACTGCGCCGGTCAGCCCCGCTGGGACGACAGAATTGTCACCGCGGACACCGCAGTGGGGCCACCGATGTTGTGCGCGAGCGCCGTGCGCGCGCCGTCGACCTGGTTGGCCGCCTCGCCGCGGAGCTGCTCGAACAGCTCCACGCACTGCGCGACGCCGGTGGCGCCCGGCGGGTGCCCCTTCGCCTTCAGACCGCCGCTGGGGTTGACCGGCTTCGCGCCGCCGATGGAGGTCACGCCGTTCTCGATCAGCTTGTACGCGCCGAACTTCTCGGCGAACCCGAGGTCCTCGTAGCTGATCAGCTCGACGCCGGTGAAGCAGTCGTGCACCTCGGCGACGTCGATGTCCTCGGGGCCGATCCCGGCCATCGCGTAGGCGGCCTTCGACGCCTTCACCGTCGGCGGGAACGTCGTCATGTCCTTCTTGTGCTGGTGCATGACCCGGTCGAGGCCGAGCCCGACGCCGCGCACCCAGACGGGACGGTCGGTGTAACGCTCGACGACGTCCTCGGAGACGAGCAGCAGCGCCGCGGCGCCGTCGCTCTGCGGCGTGCAGTCGTACAGGTTGAACGGGGCGACCACGACGGGGGCGTTCAGCGCCTGCTCGACGGTGATCTCATAGCGCAGCTGCGCCTTCGGGTTCGGCAGGGCGTGCTTGTGGTTCTTCACCGCCACCATCGCGAGGTGTTCCTTCGTCGCGGGCGACTCGTGCAGGTAGCGGGCGACGTGCAGGGCGAAGTTCGCCGGAGCGACCAGGCCGAGCGGGTAGTCCCAGGCCATGTCGCGGGTCAGGCCCGCCCACTCCCAGAACGTGCTGCGCGCCGAGGACTCGCGCACCTTGTCCGCGCCGACCACGAGCACGACGTCGAACGCCCCGGACGCCACCGCGTAGGTGGCGTTGCGGACCGCGTCGTTGCCCGTCGCGCAGGCGTTCTCCACCCGGGTGACGGGAATGTCGAGCAGCCCGCAGGTGTCCGCCAGAATGCCCGTCGGGAAACCGTCCGAGGTCGTCAGCTCACCGAACCAGGCCGCCTGGATGTCGTCACGGTTGAGGCCCTTGTCGACGTGCGCGGCCATCTCGGACACCGCCATCGGCAGCAGTTCCTTGATGCCCAGGCCAAAATGCTCGCCGAACGCCGTCATCCCGGCGCCGACCACCGCCACTCGCCTCATCGCACCGCTCCCTCGCCTGCATCCGCGGCTGTGGCCGCATCCGGGTACAGCGCATAGCCGTAGTCCGGAATTCCTGAGCGCACCGCGACCCGGCGCAGCACCAGCCGCCCCCGGTCGCCGATCTGCACCGTTCCGGCCGGGGCGCCGGTCACCTTCACCAGCGCGCGCACGTCCACCCCGTCGAGCTGGACGATCGCCAGGGAGTACGGCGTCGGCAATCCCGGCACGGGAACATGCACGGTGACGACCGTGTACACCTCGCCGGTGCGCGGCAGCGGGGTCAGCGACCAGCCGTCCTCCGAGCCGCAGTTGAGGCACCGCCGCCGCGGCGGCAGCGCCAGCGTGCCGCAGGCGTCGCACGCGCCCGCGTCCCAGCGCAGCTTCGCGTCGAAGGCCCGCTCGTAGGCGGCCAGCGAGATCGCGATGTCCGGCCCGGGGGTCCGGGTCAGCTTCTCCGGCGCCAGCAGCGCCGGCTCATCGCGGCGCACCGCGGGCACCCCGTCGACGCGCAGCGCCGTCGCCGATCCCTGCTCGACGGCGAGGACCAGCCCGCCGCCGCCGACCTCGGCGAGCGCCGCCACCGCGAACAGCGCCGCGCTCGCGCCCGTCGTCGGCAGCGTCGGCGGCACCCCGGCGCACAGCGCGCGGGCCTGCTTGGCGGGCAGCCCCGCCACGACCACCGGCTTGTCGGTCAGGTCGAGCCGCTCGATGGCGACCCCGACGCCGCGCTCGCGCTCCAGCCGGGCGTCGGAGTAGTCGCGGGCGCCGCCGCCGTTCGCGCGGCTGAGCACCGGCAGGCTGCGCACGACCCGGCCGACCAGCTCCACGCCGACCCCGGCCCCGTCGCCGGCGGCCACCAGCGCCGCGGCCGCGCCGACCGGGCCGGACTCGGCCGCGTCGACACCGATGACCAGCGTGCCGGCCTCGGCGCCGCCGAGGGTGTCGAACACCGCCGGCCCGCCGCCGACCTGCTCGACCACGGGCACGTCATCGGGCAGGCCGATGCCGGCGAGCAGCGCCGCGGCGTTGCCGCCGACGAGCAGCGGCAGCTCCCGGGTCACGAAGACCACCCGGCGCACGTCCGGCGCCGTCGCCGAGCCGGCCGTGGTGGCCTGCTCCAGCGCCGCGCGGGCGGCGGCGACGGCCAGGGTCACCGCGTCCTCGTCGGGTCCCAGGACCCGCCCCCGCGCGCTGCCCCAGGGGGGCAGATACGTACCGACAGCGGTCACCGTCGTCATCGCGTTGTCTCCTCTCGCCGCCAGCAGATCAGTGACACACCGATCACAGACACCCCGATCACAGACACCCCGCGATCACGAAATGATGTTCAGGCCGGCCAGGCCCGCCGGGGCGGTGCCCAGCACCACCCGCAGCCCGGCGTCGAGCTCGGCGGCGTCGAGGCGCCCGCCGCGGGCGGCGCTGTAGCCGCGGCGCACGCTCCACGGGTCCACCGGATGCACGGTGTTGCCGTCGATGCGCAGCACCCGCCCGGTCAGCCAGCCGGACCGCTCCGAAGCCAGCCAGGCGACGACCGGGGAGGAGTTCGCCGGATCGAACCGGTCGAACCCGTCGGCGGCGCCGGGCTGGGCGATGCCCGTGCCAGCGGTCATCCGGGTCGCGGCGACGGGCGAGATGCAGTTGGCGGTCACGCCGTAGCGGCTGCCCTCGAGTGCCGTGGTGAGCGTCAGGTTCGCGATGCCGGCCTTGGCGGCGCCGTAGGCGGCCTGCCCGACGTTGCCGGCCAGGCCCGTGCCCGACGTCGTGTTGATGATCCGCCCGGCGACCGGGCGACCCGCCTTGGACTCGGCCCGCCAGTAGTCGCAGGCGTGCTTGGTCAGGGCGAAGGTGCCCTTGAGGTGGACGCCGATGACGGCGTCCCAGTCCTGCTCGGTGAGCGAGGTGATCGTCGCGTCCCGGAGAATGCCGGCATTGTTGACGATGGCGTCGAGCCGACCGAACCGCTCGACCGTGTTGGCCACGAGGGAGCGCACCGCCGCCCAGTCGGTGACGTTGCCGGTGTCGCGCACCGCGACCCCGCCCTTGGCCTCGATCTCGGCGACGACGGCGTCGGCCGGCTCCTCCTGCGAGGACTCCCCGCGCACCCCGACGCCCAGGTCGTTGACCACGACAGTTGCCCCGTGCGCGGCCAGTTCGAGGCTGTGGCTGCGGCCGATTCCCCGACCTCCGCCGGTCACGATGACGACGCGTCCCTCCAGGAGACGCTCACCCTGTTGCGACACCCGTCAGCTCCTCTGCCCGGTCAGTCCGCACGGCGACGCTGGCGACTCTAGGGTCTACTTGACATATTCGTCAAACCTTAGTGTCATGAGGCCATATTCCTTGCTCATGCCGTCCCGGTGTGCCCCTGCAGGCCGGGATTTCCCGCCATACTTGACACCCCAGTCGGAGATCGCCCATGCCGAGCGAGATGGACCAGTTCGTCGCCGAGGTCACCGCGTTCCTCGACGCCCACGCCACCCGCCGTGCCCGGGCGGCCGAGGACGTCGCCTGGGGTGAGGGCGAGGACCGGATCACCTACTTCAGCACCGACCCGCCCGACGTCGAGAACGCCAAGGTCGCCGCGGCCAAGGCGTGGCAGCGCACCCGCTACGACAACGGCTTCGGCTGGATCACCGGGCCGACCGAGTTCGGCGGGCGCGGCCTGACCACCCTGCACGACCTCGTCTACGACGGCCTGGAGGCCGGCTACGACGTGCCCGAGACCGGGGTGCTCTCCCTCATCGGCCTCGGCATGATCGGCCCGACGATCCTCGCCCACGGCACCGACGAGCTCAAGCAGCGCTACCTGCCCAGGCTCTACAGCGGCGAGATCATCGCCTGCCAGCTGTTCAGCGAGCCGGCCGCGGGCAGCGACCTGGCGAGCCTGGAGACGAAGGCCGTGCGCGACGGCGACGGCTGGATCCTCAACGGTCAGAAGGTCTGGACGTCGGTGGCGCACCACGCCGCAATCGGGCTGGCGCTGTGCCGCTCCAACCCCGACAACCCCAAGCACAAGGGCATCACGGCGTTCGTCGTCGACATGACCGCCCCCGGGGTGGACGTGCGCCCGCTGCGCCAGATGAGCGGCGGCAGCGAGTTCAACGAGGTCTTCCTCACCGACGTCCACGTCGGCGACGACCACCGCCTCGGCCCCGTCGACGGCGGCTGGGGCGTCGCCCTGACCACCCTGATGAACGAGCGGGCCAGCGTCGGCGGCGAGGGCGCGGGCCCGGTCGGCCGCGCGGTCGCCCTGCCCTTCCTCACCGAGCTGCTGCGCGCCAACGGCCGCCTCGACGACGGCGCCGCCCGCCGGCGCCTCGCCGAGCTGCACGCCGACACGCTCGCCACCGAGTACCTCAACCACCAGATGGTCCGCAAGTTCCGCGCGGGCGAGCAGCCCGGCCCCGAGGCGTCGGTGTCCAAGCTGATGTACGCCCAGAACCTCACCCGGGGCGCCCACTTCGCCGCCGAGATCATCGGTCCCCGCCTGATCGCGGACACCGGCGCGTGGGGCACCTACTCGTGGACGGAGCTGCTGCTGTCCACCCCGGCGCTGCGGATCCTCGGCGGCACCGAGGAGATCATGAAGAACATCCTGGCGGAGCGGGTGCTCGGCCTGCCCAAGGAGCCCGGCATCGACACCAGGTCCCCCTTCCGGGAGCTCCGCCGTTCGGCCGGCGCCACGGAATCGAGGTCCGCATGAGCACCGAGAACACCACCAGCACCGAGCTGGACGAGCTGCGCTCGGCGGTACGCGACTTCATGACCGCCAAAGCCGACGAGCGCGCCGTGCGCGCCGCGATCGACTCCGAGCGCGGCTACGACGACAAGGTCTGGGCGCAGATGGCCGAGCAGCTCGGCCTGCAGTCGCTCGCCCTGCCCACCGAGCACGGCGGCGACGGCTACGGCCTGGTCGAGCTCACCGTGGTGCTGGAGGAGATGGGCCGGGCGCTGCTGCCCTCGCCGTTCCTGTCCTCGGTGGTGCTCGCCGGCACCGCGCTGGTCGCCGCGGGCGGCGACGAGGCCGCGCGGATCCTGCCCGGCATCGCCGCCGGCACCACCACCGCCACCCTCGCCCCGCCGAACGTCGACGGCGGCTGGTCACTCGGCGGCCGCGGCACCGGCGACGCCCTGGCCGTCACCGCGAGCGCCGGCACGGATGACGTCACCCTCGAGGGCACCGCGCCGCTCGTTCTCGACGGCGCCGGCGCCGACGTGCTCCTCGTCGTCGCGGGCGGACCGGCCGGCCCCGGCCTGTACGCCGTCGACGCCGACGCGGCCGGGCTCACCCGCACCCCGCTGCCCGTGCTCGACCTGACCCGCCGCATCGCCACGGTGACCTTCGCGGCCACCCCCGCCCGCCTGGTCGGCGCGGCCGGCGGCGCGGCGGCGATCCTCGACCGGGTCCTCGACGTGGCGACGACGGCGCTGGCCGCCGAGCAGGTCGGCGCCGCCCGCGCCTGCCTGGAGGCGTCCACCACCTACGCCAAGGACCGCGTCCAGTTCGGTCGGCAGATCGGCAGCTTCCAGGCCGTCAAGCACAAGGCCGCGGACATGCTCACCCGCGTCCAGGTCGCCGACGCCGCGGCCCGCGAGGCCGCCCGCGCCGTCGACGGGCTCGCCGACGCGCCCGAGGCCGGCGTCGCCGCCGCCGTCGCGCACGCGGTGTGCTCCGAGGCGTTCCTCGCGGTGGCCACCGAGAACATCCAGGTCCACGGCGGCATCGGCTTCACCTGGGAGCACGCCGCCCACCTGTACTACCGGCGGGCGAAGGCCTCCCAGCTGCTGTTCGGCGGCCCGGCGGTCTACTACGAGCGACTGCTGGCCAAGGCCGGGGTGTGAGCGCCGGCCCGGACACCGCGGGCACCGTGCGCACCGCGGCGGGGCTGCGCTTCACCGGCCTCGCCGCCACCGTCGGCGACGGGGCGCGCGCCACCGTCGAGCGGGTGCCCGACGCCGAGGCCCTCGTCGACCTCGCCACCGGCCGGCGGCTGACCTACCGCGAGCTGTGGGACGCCGCCAGCCGGGTCGCCGGCGGCCTCGTCGTCGCCGGCGTCGCCCCGGGCGACCGGGTGGCCGTGCGGCTGCCCAACGGCGCCGCGTGGTGCGCGGCGGTGCTCGGCGCGATCCTCGCCGGCGCCGTGCCCGTCCCGGTCAACACCCGGCTGACCCCAGCCGAGGTCGAGCACATCGTCACCGACTCCGCCGCCACGCTCGTCGTCGACGACCCGACCGCGCTGCCCGACGGCCCGGCCACCGTCCGCCTCGCCGACGACCCGGAGGCGCTGGCCGCGCTGTTCTACACCTCCGGCACCACCGGCGTGCCCAAGGGCGCGATGCTGTCGCACCGGGCGCTGCTGTCCGCGGCCGAGCAGTGCCGTCGCGCCCTGCACCTCGGCCCGACCGAGGCGACGCGGACGCTGATCGCCGCGCCGCTGTTCCACGTCCTCGCCTTCGGCATGCAGTGGCTGCCCGCCCTGCTCGCCGGCGGCACGGTCGTCATCGCCACCCACTTCGAGACCGGCGCCTGGCTGCGGGCGATCCGCGACGAACGCATCGACGTGCTCAACGGCGTGCCGGCGATGTACTGGCAGGCGCTGCGCCACCCCGACTTCCCTCGCACCGACGTCTCCCACGTCCGGCTGGTCAGCTACGGCGCCGCGCCGACACCGCCGAGCCAGGTCGCGGAGCTGCTCGCCGCCTTCCCCGCGGCCCGGTTCGGCCCCGGCTACGGGCTGACCGAGGCCGCCTGCGTCAGCGGCCTGGACCACGACGACGTCCTCGCCCACGCCGACACGGTCGGCAGCGCGGTCGCCGCCACCGAGCTGCGTCTCGACGGCCCCGAGGCCGCCGCCGGCGTCGGCCAGCTCCTCGTGCGCGGCCCGCAGCTCATGAGCGGCTACTGGCGCCGCCCCGAGGCCACCGCCGAGGCTCTCGTCGACGGCTGGCTGCGCACCGGCGACCTCGCCCGCATCGACGACGCTGGGCGCATCCACCTGCTCGACCGCATCAAGGACATGATCAACCGCGGCGGGGAGAACGTCTACAGCATCGAGGTCGAACGGGTCCTGGCGGCGTTCCCCGGCGTCGGCGAGGTCGCCGTCGTCGGCGTGCCCGACCCACGCCTCGGCCAGCGGGTCGCCGCGGCGATCGTCCCCCGCCCCGGCCCCACCGTCGACGTCGACGCCCTGCTCACCCACGCCGCCGGCCGCCTCGCCGACTTCAAGATCCCCCAGTACGTGGCGATCCTGACCGAGCCCCTGCCCCGCAACGCCGCCGGCAAGGTCGACAAGGCCCGCCTGCGCACCGACACCCCCTGGGGCCCCCGCCGCTGAGCTGCGGACGAACCACCTCCTGGTCAGCCCATCGACACGAGCCGGGCCCCGCCGTCGGTCTCGATGACCGTGCCGGTGAGGTTCGGATTGGTGGCGGCGACGACGGTGACCTCGGCGATGTCGTCCGCGGTCGCGATCCGCTGCGCGGGTAGCGCCCGAGCGGCCTGCGCGAAGTAGGACCGCCGCACGTCGTCGGGCAGGCCACTCCACCACGGGGTGTCGACCAGGCCAGGGGAAACGCCGTTGACCCGGATCGGAGCGAGTTCGACGGCGAGCGGCCTGATCAGGGCTTCGACAGCACCGTTGAGGGCCGCGATGCCGGCGGTTCCCGGCATCCCAGCATGTGCGCTGATCGCGCCGAGCAGGGTGATGGAGCCGGTCGGCGCCAGGTGCGGCAGGGCCGCCTGGATGGTGGTGAGGTGGGCCCAGAACTTCGCGTCGAAGGCCCGGCGAAGCAGGTCGAGGTCCAGGTCGGCGATGGGTCCCAGGCCATCGCTGCCACCGAGAGTGATGATCAGCCAGTCGATGCGGCCGACGGCGGCGAGAACGGCGGCGATCTCGTCGCGGTGGCCGCCGTCCGCCCGGTGACCGATCAGCCCAGGGTCGGTGGCCGCGACGCCGTCGAGTCGCCGCTTGTCGCGGCCGACGACGTGGACCGTCGCACCGAGGGCACGCAGCCGCCGGGCGGTAGCCAGCCCGATGCCGGACGTTCCGCCGACGACCAGTGCAGTGTGCTCACTCATGCACTCTCCTAATTCGAACCGTGACGTCTCGTCTCGCAATCACGCTAGCATGGCGACCGTGACCGACCAACCCACGCCGGCCCGGCCCGGACGCAGGCGCAGCCAGGAGAGCCGGCTCGCCATCCTCACGGCGGCGATCGAGCTCGCGGGTGAGGTGGGATACGCCGGTCTGACGATCGAGGGCATTGCCGCCCGCTCCGGCGCGGGCAAACAGACGATCTACCGCTGGTGGCCGTCCAAGGCTGACGTGCTGCTCGACGCCCTGGCCACCAAGGCCGACCTGCACGTGCCCATCCCCGACGAGGGCAGTTATGCCGCCGACCTGCGTGCCTTCCTCGCAGCTACCTTCCGGTTGGGCCGCGACCGGCGGGTGGTCGACGCGCTGCGCGCCCTGATGGCCCATGCCCAGCTCGACGAGGAGTTCCAGCAGCGGTTCCGCTCCGCGTTCCTGCAGCGCCGCCGCGACGCGCTCGGCATCATTCTCGACCGCGCCCGGACCCGCGGCGATCTCCCACCAATCCCGTCCCCCGGCACCGCCGCCGACCTCGTCTTCGGCGTCATCTGGTACCGGATGCTCGCCACCAGCCAACCCGTCGACGAGAACCTGATCGACGAGCTCGTGTTCACCCTCGCCGAGCCGCGCTGAGCACAGGCACCGCCGACCACTCCGGCGATCATGGTGTTCTGCGGAACCGGACTCCGGTGCCCGACCGGCCTGGTCTGCGGTACTACCGAGCCGCCCAGCGGCGGCGACGGTCAGTGGACGGCATTGGGCTGGCTGTCGGTGTGGGCGCGCACGACCGGGGCGACGGCCTCGGCGAAGCGGTGGATCGAGTCGGCGACCTGCTCGCGGGGCAGGCCGCCCCAGTCGATCTGGCCGTAGAAGCGGTCCAGGCCGAGGGTCTGGTGAGCGTCGAGGATCTTCTCGATGAGCTGGGCCGGTGTACCGATCATGATGGCGTTGCCGCGGCGCATCCCGTCGGCGAACGCCTCCGCGGAGACGACGAAGCCGCGCCCGCCGGGGGTCTTGGGGCGCAGGTACTCGTAGTAGTACGGGTGGACGTCGCGGGCGTCCTGCTCGGAGGCCGCCGCGTAGAAGTGCGTGGAGATGCCGACCTTCAGCCGCTCGGGATGGCCCGCCTGCTCGCCGGCCGCGCGGTAGATGTCCACGGCGCGCCGGGCGTGGCTGAGCGGGCCGCCGATGTAGCCGAGCACCATCGGCAGGCCGAGCCGGCCGGCCCGCTCGGCGCTCGTGGGTGATCCGCCGACCCCGACCCACACCGGCAGCGAGCCGGGCTCGGCCCGGGGCGTGATCGGCGCGTCGGCCAGCGGGGGGCGGAAGCGGCCGCGCCACGTCACCCGTTCCTGCTCGCGCAGGGTCAGCAGCAGGCGGAGCTTCTCGTCGAACAGCGCGTCGGCGTCGGCGAGGTGCTCGCCGAACATCTCGAACGGCTCGGCGTACGCGCTGCGCCCGGCGATGATCTCGGCCCGACCGTGGCTGAGCAGGTCGAGGGTGGCGAAGTCCTGGTAGAGCCGCACCGGGTCGAGGATCGGCAGCACCGTCACCGCGCTGGTGAGCCGGATTCGGCTGGTCCGGGCGGCGACGGCGGCGAGCACGACCGCCGGCGAGGAGACGGCGAAGTCGAGGGTGTGGTGCTCCCCCAGGGCGAACAGGTCGAGCCCGACCCGCTCGGCGAGCGTCGCGTGACCCACGATCTCGTCCAGCCGCTCGCCGTGACCGACCCGCTGCCCGGTACCGAGCCGGATCTGCGTGTCACTGAGCGAAAGCACCCCGAGTTCGAGCATGTGCGCAGCCTACGGGATAACCGGATAAGGCGCTCCAGATGGTGCGGTACGGTCGGAGCCGTGACGGATGACGGCCAGCGGATCCGCATCGATGCGCGGCGCAACCGCGACCGGATCGTCGAGGCCGCTCGGGAGTTGTTCACCCGCCACGGGCTGTCGGTGTCGACCAACGAGGTCGCCCGGCACGCCGGCGTCGGCATCGCCACCGTGCTGCGCCGCTTCCCCACCCGCGACGACCTCGTCGGCGCCGTGTTCCTGCCCAAGATGGCCGGCTACCGCCACGCCATGTCCGCCGCCCTGGCCGAGCCCGACCCCTGGCACGGGTTCAGCCAGTTCCTCGAGACCGTCTGCGGCATGCAGGTCGCCGACCTCGGCTTCACCGAGGTCCTGATCCGGACCTTCCCCACCGCGCGGGCGCTGGAGTCGCAGCGCGACGAGGTCGCCGCCGACTTCGGCCGGCTCATCGCCAGGGCCCAGTCCGCCGGCCGGCTGCGACCCGACTTCGCCCACCAGGACCTCGTCGTGATCCTCATGGCCAACGCCGGCGTCGTCGCCGCCAGCGGCCCCGCCGCCGAGGCCGCCTCCCGACGCCTGGTCGGCCACCTGCTGCGCTCCTTCGCCGTCGCCTCCCATGGCCACAGCCTCCCCGCACTGCCCTCACCGCCGAGCCGCACCGCCATGTACCTCGCGATGCTGCGCCTGCGGCCGGCGCCACCGAAGCCGGCCACCCGCCGCTGACCGGTCAGGCCGGCGCGGGCAGGCGCAGTTCGCGGCCGGGCCAGCGGGAGCGCAACCAGCGGTCGTGGGAGGCGACGACGATCGCGCCGGGGCCGGGGCCCAGGGCGTCCTGCAGCTCGTCGGCGAGGCGCGGCGAGAGGTGGTTGGTGGGCTCGTCGAGCAGCAGCAGGTCGGGCGGGTCCGCGACGAGCAGCGCCAGGGCGAGGCGGCGGCGCTGGCCGACGGACAGCTCCCCCACCGGCCGGCCCAGTTCCCGCGGGGCGAGCAGGCCGAGCTCGGCCAGCGGTACGGTCTCGGCCCGGCGCTGCCCCACCACGCGCGCGTAGGTGTCGGCAGCGGTGCGCTCCGGTCGGTCGAACACGCTGTCCTGGGCCAGCAGGCCGACCCGCAGGTTGCCGCGGCGGCGCACCTCGCCGCCGGCCGCGAGGTGCCCGGCCAGTACGGCGAGCAGCGTCGACTTGCCCGCACCGTTCGGACCGGTGACGAGCAGCCGGTCGGCCGCGGTCAGGTCGAGCCGGTCCAGCGCGAGGCGGCCGGGCACGCGGACGTCGCGCAGCGCCAGCAGCGTCCCGTCCGGCGAGGCGCTCGCCAACGCCGGCGCGGCGAAGCGCAGCGGCGGCGGGGGCCGGCGGACCTGGGCGCGTTCGAGCTCGCCGAGGCGGCGCGCGGCGTTGCGTACCCGCCGGGAGATCTGCTGCTCCACCCGGTTCGTCAGCAGGCCGAAGCTCATCTTGTTGTTGTCGCGTGGCCCGCGGTTCGCCGCGATGGTGCGCGAGGTGGTCGCGACCGCGTGGCGCAGCGCGGCGAGTTCGGACTGCTCGTCGGCGAAGCGCCGCTCCCAGCGGTCCCGCTCGGCCTGCTTCGCCGCCTGGTAGGCGGTGTAGCCGCCGCCGTAGCGGGTCGGGCCGTCGACGGCCGGGTCGAGGTCGATCAGGTCGGTGCAGACGGCGTCGAGGAACGCCCGGTCGTGGCTGGCCGCGACGACGACGCCGGGCAGGGCGCGTACCTGGTCCTCCAGGAAGGCCGCGGCGTCGTCGTCGAGATGGTTCGTCGGCTCGTCGAGCAGCAGTGCGGCGGGCCGGCGCACCAGCAGCGCGGCGAGAGCGAGGCGGGCCCGCTGTCCGCCGGACAGCGTCGCCAGCGCCCGACTCTGATCGATCCCGCCAAGCCCGAGACCGGCCAGGGTGATCTCGGCGCGCCGGTCGGCGTCCCAGGCCGCATGGTCCTGCGCCCGGTCGAGCCGCAGTCCGTACGCGGCGAGCAGCGCCGGATGGTCGGGGCCCTCCGGCGGGGTCGCGGCGAGCGCGGTCGTGAGCCGGTCAAGCTCGGCGAGGTCCTCGCGGGCCTCGCGCAGCGCCTCGTCGAGCACGTCGGCGATCGTCGCGGCCGGATCGAACGGCATCTCCTGATGGAGGAAGCCGACGTCCGCCGGCCGCGTGACGGCGCCGCCGTCGGGTTCGTCGACGCCGGCGAGCAGCCGCAGCAGGGTGCTCTTGCCGACCCCGTTCTCACCGATCAGCCCGACGCGATGCCCCGGCGCCGCCGTGAGCGACACCCCGTCGAGAACACGGCGCCCACCCAGCGAGCGGACGAGGTCGGATGCGGAAAGTGCGGGCTGAGCCACGCGAACACCACCGAGAGGATCGCATCTCTCGCCCGCCGGGACGCTGCCTCGGCCGCGGGCGCGGGTGGTGTCAGAGCTCCATGATGCGTCCATGCTAACCCTGGCCCGGTTCCGCGCAACCGGCTGCGTCGGGTTCTGTCCCGACTCAGGGGTTGAGGAGGGCGTGGATCGAGTCGATGAGGCCGAGTCGGCCGCCGTCGGGGGTGTGGATGGCGGTGGGGGTGATGTGGCGGGTGGCGTGGGCGAGTTTGCTGGCGGGTTCGGGGCCGGGCAGGATCGGTGGGGCGGCGGTGAGGACCCGGCCGTCGGGAGTGCGGGCGGTGACGGTGCCGTCGGCGGCACGGTCGAGGCGGATGTCGTCGTCGTGGACGGCCCGATGATGGGCCGAGCAGATCAGCAGCAGCCGGCTCACGCTCTAATTAAGGCACTGCCGTTTTAGAATAGTTCTATGACGGTAACTGATCCTTTCGTCACGGTGGTGGGTGTTCCGGGGCCGGTGCGTCCGGTGGGCTATGTGCGTATCTCGTTGGATCGGGAGGGCGCGGGTCTGGGGGTTGCCCGTCAGACTGCGGACTTGAACGATTTGGCGGATCGGCTGGGGATGCCGCGTCCGGAGGTGGTGACGGACAACGATGTGTCGGCGTATTCGAAGAAGCGGCGTCCGGGGTATGAGGAGGTGCTGGCCGGGATCGAGTCGGGCCGGTGGAACGTGTTGCTGGTCTGGCATGTGGACCGGTTGACGCGTAGCCCGAAGGAACTCGAAGAGATCGTGGATTTGGCGAACGGGACCGGGTTGCGTATCGAGACGGTCAAGGGCGGCCGTGTTGACCTGTCGACGGGTGAGGGCCGGTTGCATGCTCGGATCCTGGGCGGGTTGGCGCGGTATGAGTCGGAGCACCGGTCGGACCGGGTCCGGCGGAAGATGTTGCAGAACGCCGAGGCGGGTTTGCCGCATGGGGGCATGCGGCGTCCGTTCGGTTATGAGGCTGACGGGATGACGGTCCGCCCGGCGGAAGCGGAGGTGATCCGCTGGGCGGCCGGTGGGGTGATCGCGGGCCGTCCGCTGCGCGCGCTGGTGGCTGAGTTGAACGATGCGGGCGTGGCGACGTCGCAGGGAGCGCGCTGGTCGTCGTCGACACTGCGGGGCATCCTGGTCCATGGGCGGGTTGCCGGGTTCCGGGTGCATCAGGGTCGGATCCTGGGTCCGGCGGCGTGGCCGGCGATCGTGGACGTGGCGCGGTGGGAGTTGTGCCGGGCGGTGCTGACGGACCCGGCGCGGCGGAGTTCTCCGGGGAACAAGCCGAACCGGTTGCTGTCGGGGATCGCGGTCTGCGGCCGGTGTGCGGGGGCGATGCGGTCCGGGGGGAACCGTGCCGGGGCGCGGATGTACCGGTGCGCATCGCAGAATCATCTCCGGCGCCGCGGGGATCTCGTCGACGATGTGGTAACCCGGTTCGTGGTCGGCTGGCTGGCCCGGGACGGGGTGACGTTCGACGTTCCTGACGTCGCGGTTCCCACCCATGATCTGCGGGCGCGCGCCGATGAGGTCCGGCTGCGTATCAGTCAGGTCGAAGACGCCCTGGTCGGCGATCCCACCGATGATCTGAAAGATGTTTCCGTGGAGGGATTGAAGCGGAACCTGACCCGGCTGCGCGGGAAGCTCGAAGACCTGGAACGGGACGAGAAGTTGACGGTTCTGCCGTCGGCGTTGCACGGGGTGACGGCGAAGAACTTTCCCGGGCTGCCGTTGGATCGGCGGCGCAGCATCGTCGACTACCTGTGCAAGGTCACGGTCCTGCCCACCAGCAAGGGCGGGCACGCGGGCGAAGAGTCCATCGACGTGATTCCGCATCCGGACCGTTTCCCGGCTGCGGCGGCGGCATAGCGTCGCCCATGACATCCCCGCGGGCAATGGACCGTGCGGGATTGGCAAGGAATAGGCGGCCCGGGACGGTGTTACGAGCACCGGTCCCGGGCCTTGATCCCCATCCTGAGCGAACAGGAGAGGAACCCGTGAGCATGATGCCAGAGGTGCGGATCGGTGGGGGTGGCCGGTCAACGGTGGGTGTGGATCTTCAGGCGCATCCCGGGGAACGGGCGGATGTGTATCTTCCTGCGGGGGGTCCGAGGTTCTCGGTGCTGCGGCCGACGTTGATCCTTCCGGCGGGGGTGCGGGTGAGTGTGGCGTCGGACATGCCGTATGACGTGGCGGCGCGGTGGTGGGACTCGGTGACGGTGTCGGCGACGATGGCAAGCCAGTGGTATGCCTCGCACGTCAACGGCTGGCCGGGTGGGAAGCAGCAGAACAGGTAGACGCCAACGGCGCTTCGGGCGGCCGGTAACCCTGTAGGGGTTACCGGCCGTCGTCGTGTCCGGGCCCGGTGGCGGCGTCGTGGGTGCTCCGACAGGGGCGGGCTCGTCGTCTGGCCGTGCCGGGTCGTCGGGGGCGGCGATCCTCGTCGGAAGCGGTGCGCCCGTGGGGCTCGGGCGGCCGGAAGCGTCTGGGGGCACCGGAAACCCGCTGCCCGTCCACCCTGAATCGTCACTTACGTTTCACTACACGCGATACGCAACGATGTGACGAAACGTTAAGGAATGGGTGTTCCGGTGAGGTCACGCGGCCGGCGCTCGGATCGATGCCGTCTGACCAGGAAGAATAGCCGTCCGCGGGGACGTCGGGGGGCGCGGGGTGTCCGGTGCCTCGGCGGGGTTCGCGGTGCCGGTCGGGTCGGGGGGCGCGGGGTGTCCGGTGCCTCGGCGGGGTTCGCGGTGCCGGTCGGGTCGGGGGGCGGCCAGCGCAGACGAAGAACAGCGGGTGTTGTCGGCCCCTCCGTTTTTTCGTCCTTTCCTGACAGCGCCTTGCCTTAGCGGAGTGGTGGGCGGGTCAAGGGTCATCCGAAGGATGATCGCTTGCGACGCGTAGCGCCCTTGACGTGTCCGCCAGTCCGTTAAACGATCCGGCGCCGGCGGGAAAGGGGGAAACCGACTGCCGGTGACCGGCGTTCCCGGTGGGGCTGGTGCCGTTGTCCGCCAGGCTGAAAGGTCTGGTCCTGGGCGTGGCTTGCGGGGCTGGTGCTGCGGTTGTCGTGGGGTGGGCTGTGACGCTCCGACGCGTCGACACTCCGACACTCCCGTGGGGCCGACGCTCCGGCGGGGTGCCGACCGGAGGGAGGCGGGGCCCCGTCGGAGTGCGGCGAGTCCCGCGGGCGTGGCGGGTGTGGCGGCGTGGCGTGTGCGGCGCGGCCCACCCGGCGGCCCGAAGGGCCGCCCTTGAAACCATAAAGAAAGTTCGCGATAGCTACTTTCGGCGATCCTTCGATTGCGGATCGTCTATCTTTGTGGGCGTCAGGTGATCAGGCGGCTGGTGTATCCGGCGGCGACGAGGTCGCGGTAGGCGTCCCGGACCTCGTCGGGGACTGGTTGGGGGATGGCGTAGCCGCGTTCGGCGTAGAGCCAGATGCGTTGGGTGTCGCCGACGAGCATGGACACGACCCGGTCGGTATCGCCGATGCTGGCGAGGTAGTCGTCGAGGCTCAGGGGTTGGGATGCGCACTGCACGTCGACGTCGGGCCACAGTTTGCGGCAGGTGGCGTAGGCGCGGCGCTGCTGGTAGGGCCGTGAGATCAGGGTGACGGACCTGGGTGTGAGGCCGTGGGCGGTGAGCAGTTCGCGGGTGCGGGTGATGTTCTCGCCGGTGTTGCGGGCGGTCGGTTCGACGAGGATGGCGGCGTCGGGGACGTCGAGGGTGAGTGCGTGTTCGCGGTAGTGCACGGCTTCGCCGCGGGGGAACGTGGCGATGGTCGTGGGTGCGTTCGCGCCGGTGAACACGATCCGGGGGAACATGCCGCGGTGGTAGAGGGCGGCGGTGCAGGTGGCGACGCTGAGATCATGGCTGCCCAGACCTATTCCGACGTCGGTGGGGCGTGGGTCGTGGTGCAGGTCGTGGTAGTTCCAGAGCACGTCGACTGGGATGCGTAGCGCGGACGGTAGTCGGGCGGCGGTCACGGGCGGTCTGCGGAGTTGGGGATCTGGAACCGGTAGGACCAGGCGAACCGTGATGCCGGGTGCACGCCGATGGCGTATTCGACGGGCGTGTCCTCGGCGGTGAAGGTCGTCCGATGCAGCTCGACGACAGGTTCGCCGGGTGGGAGCTGCAAGGTTGCCACTTCCTCGGGGGTCGGCATCCGTGCCTGTAGCTCTTCGTTGATCCAGGCGGGTTCGAGGCCCTGGTCGGTCAGGACTCGGAATCCGCCGCCGGGGCCGGCGGGGCCGGCGCTGTCGTCGGTCAGGCGGGTGCCTTCGACGTGTTCGGGTCGGTAGTAGCTGGTCAGTGTGTGCGTGGGCTGGTCGTGTTCGCGGATCAGGCGGGCGCGTTCGTAGACGTCGGTGCCCTGGTCCACGGCGAGTGCGGTGGCGACGTCGGGTGCGGCGGGAATCCGGCGGACCGTCTGCGTCTGGTCGCCGGGTTCCCAGGTCCGGCCGGAGGCGACCCGGTCGGCGGCGAACGCGACCAGGTCGGCGCCGCGCCATTTCGCCTTGTCGTAGCGGTCGATCCCGAGCCGGCGCAAGGGTGGCCGGGATCGGACGTAGACCCCGGCTCCTGCGCGGCCGCTGACCAGACCTTCTTCCTTGAGGCGGGTGACGGCGAGCCGTGCGGTCTCCGACGCAACGCCGTAGTGCCTGGCGAGTTCGGCGGTCGAGGGAAGCGCGGTTCCCGGGGCGAGGCGTCCGGAGGCGATCTGCTCGCGGAGATCGGCCCAGATCAGGTCAGAAGCCCCACGCTTACTGCTCATCGGTTGAGTGTAGATGCTTCCTAGGAAGGTCTTGACCTACCTAGGAAGGTGGGGGACGCTTGGTGCCTACCTAGGAAGGTTGGTTCCCCTGGTGCTGCCGCCGCTGGGCGGAAGGTGGCCGACTCCTGTCGTCGTCTCCTCGGAAGGGGGCTGGTTGTGGCCGGGTGCGGAACAAGGGCCGGGGGTGAAGCGGTGGCCGGGTTCGGGGGGTCGGGTGACGGCGTGCCGGTGGGGTCGGTTGTGCGGTGGGGGTTGGCGACGTTCGGTGCGGGGCGGCGGTTGGAGGGGCTGATCGGTCCGTTTGATTCGCCGGCGGCGGCGCAGCGTCATGCGCGGGAGCGGTGTTACGGGGACTGGCTGGTGGCGCCGATGTTGTGCGTGACCGACGTGGAGGGGGTGCCGGCGCTGTGAGCCTGCTCGAGGGCGACGGCCCGGACGATGTCCGCTACCGGTGGTTGCCGGAGGTGGTGTTACCCGACGTCGATGGGCTGCTGGTCTGCGCGGAACCGGCGTGGGACGGGCAGGCCCGGCGGCCAAGGATAGAAGCGGATTTCTGGACGGTGGCGGCGGGGGTGCTGGTGGAGGCCGCGTTCGGTGCGGCCGGGCGGCCGGGGGTGATGGCGGTGGTCGTGCACCGTGGCAGTCGGGATCTGGTCGCGTCGCGGTTGGCGATGGTGGTGGGCCTGCGCCTCGCGGTGCGCTCGGCCCGGCGGGGGCTGGTGCTGTGCGGCGGGTCGTTGGACGGGTTGGATGCGACGTTTCAGGGGCGGCGGCTGGTGGCGCATGAGGTGCTGGTGTGGGACTCGGGGGATGTGTGGGTGTCCCGGCGGGTGTGGGAGGTCATGGCGGCGGACCGCTACGAGCAGTGGAAGAGCCGCCGGCAGGTCCTCGGTCTGGAGCGGCGGTCGTGACCGCGTCCGGCGGCCAGCCCGGTGGCGGGCCGGTGGGTGTGCCGTCGTTGGTGAGGCGGTTGGGGCTGGTGCTGTCGGCGCGGATCGCCGGGGAGCTACCCGACGCCGACCGGGACATGGTGGAGGCGGTGGTCGGTCGGGTGTTGGAGCTGCTGGCCCGGTCGGCGGCGGTGAACCGGTCGCATCCGCTCGCGGACGCGACGTTGTATCTGATGGCGCATGCGTTGGAAAACCAGGATCTGCACCGGTTGTTGGCCGATATCCGGCTGCAGCTTCCGGGGCTGACCGTCGATACCGCGACGTTCCGCAGTGAAGTGGAGTTCCTCCGTCGGATGGGTGAACGCGGGAGACCTTCGCAGGAGTGATCGCGGCAGTGTGAGCCGGTGACGGGTGAGGGGTCACGCCTCCCTGTCACCAGGGAGAGGGCCCCGTGCGTCTCGTCCACGCGGCGGGGCCCTCTCCCCCCTCGTGACCGGCACGCCGGCCGGTCACGGAAGTCGGCCCCGGACCGGTAGGCGCCCCCTCGCCACCGGTCCGGGGCCGCACTCGTGCCCAGACGAACGCCTGTTTCTCGAGCACGGTGGGGTGACGGCGGGACGGGCGGGGTGCGCCCGGGGGTTCTCCGGGTCGGCTCCGGGTCTGCTCCGCGGGCACTCCGGGCCGTCCACTCCGGGTCGGCTCCGGGCTGACGCGGCGTGGACTCCGCGTCTACGCCGGAGAAATTCCGTGGAATAACCGAATCTGCACCGTTCCACACCGGTATGCGCGGCGGCAGGGTAGGTGGAGCGGGAACCATTCCGGTTTCCGCTTTTCCCCTTCCTGACCCCCGGGGGTATTCCTGTGCGCTGCCGCATTCTTCGCCGATCATGTGAACGGGCCCGGGGGGTGCCGGCCGTCGATCCCACCCCACCCGATGGGAACATGCGTTCGATCTCGGTCGTTGGGAGAGGTGCGGATGGGGCGTTGATCGTCCTGCCGCGGTTCGTGTGTGCTGTGACGCCAGGTGGACGGGCTACCTCATGGGGCCGCGGTGACGGTCCGGGTCGGGCTCGGGGCGCGTCGGTGACTGCCGTCCTGTTCCCGTCGACCCCTGCGCCCGTCGGTCTCGTGCCGTCGGTCGGTGGGGTCCGCCTGGAAGCGGTGTTCCCCTGATGCAAGCGCGACGTGACGGCATGACCGGCCCTGGCGGTGAGCCGAGGCTCGGCGGGGAGAGGTTCCTGCCGTTCGACGATGAACCGGACGGCGGCCCGGCCGACCCGGATGGCGCCGTGCCGGATGCGGCGCCGACGAGGGTGCAGCCGGAAGGATCGCCGGTGCCCGCGGACGGGCGGGCGGGCGGGCAGCCTCCCGCGGAAAGATCATCGATTGCGGATCATGTGGCGCGACTGCTGGCGCGTGCGCCGCGTCTGACGGATCAACAGAAGATGGATCTTCGGCGGTTGCTGGGGCCTCCACCCCGATGGGGAACATGATCGAATGGTGGTGCCTCAACCGAAGTGTGAGGCGGTCGATGTCGGTATCACCGCCCCAACCCCACTCGGTGAGGTGGTGGATCTGCAGGAAGCGGGTGTGCCCGCAGCCGGGGTACTGGCAGCGGCCGTGGTCGCGGGCGTAGACGGCGTCACGCAGCCTCTGGCCGGGGTGACGCTGCCGCCGGCCCAGGTACAGCGGATTGCCGTCGGGGTCGGTGACCAGGCCGCGCAGGAACCCGTCACAGCCCAGGCGTGCCACGACCTGCCGGGACAGCCCGATCCCCCCGTCGATCTGCGCCCACGCCCCGATCCCGATCCGCGCCCTGCCCACCGGCCCTGTGGTGCTGTCCTCGCCGCCGCTGGCCGTGTCTCTGCTGTCGGTCGTGTCGGGGCTGTCGGTCGTGTCGGGGCTGTCGGTCGTGTCGGTCGTGTCGGGCAGGGTCGTGGTCAGGTGGACGGTCAGGGTGTGTTCGGGGGCCATCAGCCCGGGGGCCTGCCGGTCGAGGAACCCGTCGGCCAACGCGACCAGCGCCTCGGCGTCCCGCTGACGATCCCGCGCCCGGACCACGCTCTCCCCGTCTCCGGGCACCGCACCGGCGCCGGCATCACCGGCCTGGGCAGCACCGGCGGTGTCGAGGGGGCTGGTGGTGTCCAGGCTCGCCCGGGCCGCGTCCAACGCCGCGAGCAGCCGAGCACCGTCGTCCGGAGAAAGAACCGCGCTCACCCGGAGCATGCCGTCGTCGTCGTACTGCCACGCCAGCCGCGGCGCCGACCGGCGGGTCCGCTCCTGCCCGCGGGCCTGCCGGGCACACCGGACCAGCCGCTCGATCTGCCCGGCGGTGCAGTACCGGGCATGGGTCAACCACACCCGCTCGGATTCCTCCTCCGCGATNCGCGTCACCGCCCGGACCTTCGCATACGACAGGGTGCCCGCGGCGAACGCGGCGCGGATCGCGGGCAGACGCTCCAACGCATGCCCGGTCGCCACATGCTCCCGCGCGGTCCGCAGGCCGATCCCGCACCGCCACGACAGCCAGTGCGCGCACGAG
>NZ_JYFN01000049.1 GCF_000948395.1 Frankia torreyi
CACCAGGTCCAGCACCTGCTGACCATCGACTACCCCCACGCCGAGCGGGTGGTGCTGGTCATGGACAACCTCAATACCCACGGCATCGCCTCGCTCTACGAGGCCTTCGACCCCGCCGTCGCGTTCGCTCTCGCCGGGCGCCTCGAGATCCACCACACCCCCAAACACGGCTCCTGGCTCAACATCGCCGAGATCGAACTGGCCGCACTGACCCGCCAATGCCTCGACCGCCGCATCGACGACCTCGACGTGCTCAACACCGAACTCGCCGCCTGGCAGACAGCCGTCAACNCCGACCAGCGCCAAGTCCACTGGCACTTCACCACCGCCGACGCCCGCACCAAACTCCGCCACCTATACCCCAAACATTAGTGGCGACGGTCTACTAGCGCCCCTATTCCCGCAGATGGGGGGCTGACCCGGTCTCCTGAAGGCGAGCCGACCGGGCGGGGCGCGACGGCGGGTCAGGAGTAGAGCGGGAAGCCGCCGGTCACCTTGAGCGTCTCGCCGGTGACGAAGCCACCCTCGGCCGAACAGAGGTAGATCAGCGCCGCGACGATGTCGGCGACGCGGCCCTGACGGTGGATGAGCTGGCGCTGGTCGATGATGTCCCGGACGAGCTCCGCGGGCAGGTCGGCCATCGCGCTCTCGGTGTCCATGAGCCCGGGTGAGATCGCGTTCACCCGAATGTTGTCCGGCGCGAACTCGGTGGCGAACGCGACCGTCAGGCCACGGACGGCCAGCTTCGACACCGCGTACGGCGACGTTCCGATATGCGACGCCATCGACGAGATGTTGATGATCGACCCGCCGCCCCTGGCCGCCATCGACGGCCGGGCGGCGAGCGAGCAGTTCACGACGCCCATGACGTTCACGTCGAACAGCTCGCGCACGTCGTCGCGGGCCAGCGTCTGGAACGGCAGGTTGTACCGGGTGAGATGCCGACCCGCATTGTTGACCAGAATGTCGATCCCGCCGAAGTGCTCGACGGCGCGGGCCACCGCCGCGTCGACCGTGTCCTCGGCGGCAACGTCGCAGCGCACGGGCAACACCGTGTGCCCGGCCGCGGCGAGGGCGGCGGCGGAACGCTCCGCGGCGGCGGCGTCGATGTCGGCGAGCACGACCGAGGCCCCTCGTTCGGCGAGCTCCCGGGCGAACGCAAGGCCGAAGCCGGCCGCGCCGCCGGTGATGAAGGCGACGCGGCCGTCGAAACGGCGGGCGGGCTCGTGGGTGCCTGACGATGCGGTCATCGCATGGACCTCCGTCGCAGGGACTACGGCTTGCGGGCAACTCCGCCGTACGTGCCGACCTGGGCGTCGGCCAGGCCATCCGTCGTGCCGTCGGCCCGCCAGCGCAGGACGTTGACCAGACCGGGGTCGACGAAGTCGAAGCCCTCGAAGAAACGGAGCACCTCGTCGCGGGACCGCAGGCGCGTCGGAATGCCCTGCTGCCGGTAGATCTCCGCCGCCGATTCCGCCTCCTCCGGAGCGAAGTCCGCGGTGCCGTGGGTGAGCGACAGGAAGCTGCCCGACGGCAGGGCATCGGTCAGCGTACGGACCAGGCCGTACGGATCACCCTCGTCCGGAATGAAGTGGAGCATGCCGATCAGGGACAGGACCACCGGCTGGTCCAGGTCGAAGGTGTCACGCACCTCGGCGGAGGCCAGGATGCGCGCGGGGTCGTGGAAGTCGGCGTCCACATACGCGGTACGACCCTCCGGGCTGCTCGTCAGCAGCGCCCGGGCATGCACGAGCACGATCGGGTCGTTGTCGACGTAGACGACCCGGGAGTCCGGCGCGAGCCCCTGGGCGACCTCGTGCAGGTTCGGGCTGGTGGGAATGCCGGTCCCGATGTCGAGGAACTGCCGGACGCCCGCCTCGCCGGCGAGGTAGCGGGTCGCCCTCAGCATGAAGGCCCGGTTCTGCTGCGTGGTGTTCTGGACGTCCGGGAAGACACTGATGATCTGTTCGGCGGCGGCCCGGTCGGCCGGAAAGTTGTCCTTCCCGCCGAGGAAGTAGTCATAGACTCGCGCCGAATGCGGGATGTCCATCTTCAGATCAGCCGAGATGAATCTTGGTGCCGGGGAGAAAGCCCCTGACGCGCTCGACACCTCGTCCTCAGCCGTAGCCACCGCGACCGCCCTCTCCCCGTCTGACGCTCGTCAGACCCTCCGTACACATCACCTTAGCGGTCAAATCACCCACAAGCAGTCATGGGTCTGGCCCATTGACGACCCGGGCTCCCGCGGTGGACGGGGTCGCACGCGGCTCCGCGTCGGGCCGGCGTTTCGGTCGCGGGCACACGGACCGCAGCCCGGTCGGCGGCATGCACCCTGACCTGGGATTTGACGCGCTACCGTGCTCGCTCCGGGTGCCGTGACCCCGTCAGACCGCGCCGCGCCGCCGTTCCTCCGGCGTCGTGGGATCCTCCGGTGGCGCGGAACCGGGCCCTTCGCCTGGCACCCAGACCGTCCGGTCCACCAGGCCATGCGGGCAGCGTCTGGGCGAGGAGGTCGACCATGGCGCGGGCCTGCTCGGGCTTGGAGATGCTGGTCTTGGGGATGTGCAGGCGGAACAGGACCNGCAGGCAGACCCGGCGGGCCATGAACGGCACCGCCACCACGATACCGACGATCACGAAGCAGTTGCCGCGCCCGATGCCGTCGCGTCCCCTTGGCGGAGCCCTCGTGCTGGTTCGTCGGCGACCCACTGGGCGGCACCGGCGGGGTAGGGCGCCGGCAGGCCGAGAACGATGTGCCGGAAGCCGGCGTCGATCGCCTTGCCGACTGCGTCCCGGGTCGTGCCGGGCTGGTCGTAGGAGACCGGCAGGTGGATCGAGCGGGTGATGGCGGCAGGGTCGCGCCCGTTCTCGGCGCAGTAGCGGTCCAGCAGCGCGCTGCGGCTGACGACGTCGTCGATGTCGCCGCCCGGGATGTTCCACAGGTCAGCGTGCTCGGCAGCGATGCGCAGCACAGCGGCCGAACGGCCGCCGATGAGGATCGGCGGGTGGGGCCGCTGGACAGGCTTCGGATTGCCGAACGCATCGGTGAGACGGTGGTAGGTGCCGTGGAAGTCGAAGGGTTCGGGCTCGGTCCACAACCGCCGGATAACCGTGCACGCCTCGGCGAGGCTGCCCACGGCGTGAGCGGCGTCATGGAAGGGCAGGCCGTGCGCCTCGTACTCCCGCCGAGCCAAGGGCTGGTCCGGTCGTGAGCCGGCGCCGATGCCGAAGTCGAGACGTCCACCGGAGACGGTGTCGACAGTCGTGGCGATCTTGGCCAGCATCGCGGGTGGGCGGATGCGGTTGCTGGTGACGAGCAGGCCCAGGCGCAGTCGCCGGGTCTGGGCGGCAAGGGCCGCCAGCAGGGTCCAGCCTTCGTAGGACGACCCGTCCGGGTCGCCGCCGATCGGCATGAGGTGGTCGAACAGCCACGCGTGCTCGATCTCGGCGATCTCGTCCGCCTCGCGCCAGACCCGCAGGATGTCGTGGTAGCCGATCCGCATGGGGGCGGTCATGATCCCGAAGCTGGGCCGGGGTGTTCGCGGCATGCGGCATCAGTCCTTTCGTGTCGGTCCCTGACCTCTGCTGTCAGCGCGTGATGGCGATGGCGAACCGCATCGTCTGCAGGGCCTGGTAGGTCGCGAAGAACAACGGCGCGGCGTGCTCGGTGGCTGTCGCACTGGCCATGCCCCCGAGGTCGAGGATGCTCTCCGTGGTCCAGCCCAGGTCGGCCAGCAACCCCTTGACGGCCGCCTTGGCGTCCTGGTTCTCACCGCTGACGAACACCGTTGCCTGCGAGAGCGAGGCCAGCGGGTCCACCATGATCGAGACGTTCATGGTGTTCAGGGACTTGACGACCCGGGCCCGGGGGAAGCGCGCCTGCACCCGCCGGGCGACGCTGTCGTTGGGGTAGGCCAGCGCCATGTCCGGCGTGAAGGCGGCCGACACGTCCAGCACGATCCGATCGGCGAGGACATCCTCCCCGATCCCCTCCAACGTAGAAAGGACAGCAGTCCCAGGGATGGCGATGATGACCAGCTCGGCGCCCTGGACGGCATCCGTCTGACTGACCGACCCGGTGTGGTCCTCGGGGGTACGTGAGCCGTAGGCCACCTCGTGGCCGGCGGACGCGAGCCGTGCTCCCAGAGCAGAGCCCACTTTCCCCTTGCCGATGATCGCAATGTGCACAACAGTCTCCTGACAGTGTGGATTCGACCCGGCCGAGCGAGTTGTCTCCGGCGGTCAGCGCGTCACACGCCGCCTGCCAGGCAGAATCTGCGGGATAGAGCTCGGTGCGCAGGTAGGCCTAGGTCAGCTGCTGGATTGCGGTCACCCGCTCGGGGTTCTCGTCCGTGGTCTCGGCGGCGTCATCTCCGGAGATCCCGCCGAGCATGTGCCCTGCGTCGAACAGCGTGAGCAGGGACTTGGGGCCGGGAGCGAGGTGATAAGGGTCAGCGTGCCATTCCCAGCCTTGAACCGTCAGGTGGGTGATGACCGCCGTGCACATCACCAGGGCACTACGCCAGCGTCCTCGAAGAACTTGCCGGTCGGGCCGTCGTCGGGCAGGGTCGCGAGTTTGATGGCGATCGCCGCGCCCTGTTCGGGGGTGCGCACGCCGCGGAAGCCGTTGAGGTCGGTCGCGACGAAGCCGGGGCAGCCGGCGTTGATCAGGATGTTCGTACCGCTCAGCTCCCGGGCGTACTGGAGGGTGACGGCGTTCAGGAACGTCTTCGACGGCGCGTACGCCACGGCCACCGGACCCGTCGTCTGCTCGCCAGCGGTTCCTGACTGCCGGGTAAGGGAGCCGACACTGCTGGACATGTTCACGATCCGCGGCGAGGCAGAGCGGCGCAGCAGCGGCATCATCGCGTTGGTGACGCGAATGACGCCGATCACGTTGGTCTCCACGACCGTCCGGATGGTGGCCGGATCGACCTGGGTGGGCTCCTGCGGCATACCACCAGTGATGCCGGCGTTGTTGACGAGCACGTCGAGGCGCCCGGCCTGCTCCTCGATCAGCCGTGCGGCGGCGGTCGCGCTCGCGTCGTCCGTCACGTCCAGCGGCACGCCGAACGCGTCAACGCCGGCCGCGCGCAGCTTCTCCACCGCGGACTCCCGGCGCTGATCGTCGCGGGCGCCGACGCCGACGCTCCAGCCGAGGGCACCCAGGCCCGCGGCGATCTCGTAGCCGATTCCCTTGTTCGCGCCGGTGACCAGCGCAATCGTCGGTTCACTCATAGGGTCAATGCTGACCCGGACCCTGGCGAGGGGTCCAACACCGATCAGGTGACCGACGATACCGCCCAGGTATCGATCCCGGATAGTGTGGCTGCGTGGAGACCCGGGAACTGCGATACTTCGTCGCTGTCGCTGAAGAGCTGCACTTCGGGCGCGCCGCGCAGCGGCTCGGGATCGCACAGCCGCCTTTGTCACGGGCGATCCAGCAGCTCGAACGCCGGCTCGGGGCAGCACTCCTGGACCGGACCAGCCGCACCGTCACGCTGACCGAGGCAGGCTCGGTCCTGCTGGCCGAGGGCCGGGCGGCCCTCGACGCGGTCGACGCCGCCGACCGCCGGACCCGCCGCGCCGCCCTCGCCGCGACCGGCCGTCCCGGCCTGGTCCTGGCCGCGAAAGCCGGCGCGTCCAGCGAACTGCTGGCGAAACTGCTCGACGCCTACGCCGCCGAACCCGGCGCGGTCCCCGTCGACGTCACCCTGTGCGGCCCGGCCGAGCAGGAACGACTCCTGCGCGAGGGCCGGGCCGACGTGGCGCTACTGCACCGGCCGTTCGACTCGACGGCCGGGTTCCACACCGCAGAGCTCAGCACGGAGAGCCAGGTTGTGGTCCTGCCGGCCGGGCATCCGCTCACCGTCCGGGCCCACGTGCACATGGCCGACATCACCGCGCTGCCCGGCCTGCCCCTGCCACGCTGGCCCGACCCCGACGGCGCCTACCCGCCCGGCCCCGGCCCGCAGGTCCGCGACCACGCGCAGTTGCTGCAGCTGATCGCGCTCGGCCGCGCCTGCACGCTCTCACCGGAGTCGTGCCGAGCCCAACTGCACGGGGACCTCGCCGCCGTGCCCGTGCTGGACGCGCCGACAGTCACCACCGTGATCGCCTGGCCACCGCACAGCCGGTCCAGAGCCGTCGCCGACCTCATCCGGACTGCGACACGTCTCTAGCATCACCGCCCCGGGTACGGGCGGTGATGACCAACACGCCGTCGACGACCGCACTTCAGATCGAGGAGATCCCACGCGGGTCCGGTGAAAGTGGTAAGAGGCTGGGCGACCTCACCTCGGGCGGTGGCATCCCACAACCGGAAGACGCCATCCGAGCCACCGGCGGCCAGGATCCTTCCGTCCGGACTGAACGCCAGGCGGCCGGGATCTTTGGTAGGGGCGGTGAAACTGGCCAGAGGCGCGGCACTTCCGCTTCGGGTAGCGGTGTTCCACAGCCGGACGACGCCCCTCCCATCAATCAGGCAAGATCAGGCCGATCGGCGGCGACTTTTTCTGCTTCTTCGGCCAACCTTCCGGATACCACTGCCGGCGCGATGGAGTCCGCTCCGCCCAAGGTCACGAGCCACCCAGCCAGCACCGTCAGCGCAATCACCGCAGCCAACGATCCCATGATTACTCGTCGTACTGATGTGGACCGTCCGGTCTCTGTCCGCACGGCGGCCCTGTGGCCGGTTCCCGAGACGTCGGTCCCGCTGCTGCCGTCGCCAAGGGGCGGAAGATCGGCCGCGCGGCGAACTGCGTCAGCTGCTCGGCTGCTCGGCGGGTCGGCGGGTCGGCGGGTCGGCGGGTCGGCGGGTCGGCGGCCCACACGCCGCCCGGAGCCGGAACGCGCCGAGAGCAAGCCGTGTCATGAGCCGCCGGATCGGCGAGCCGAGCCGTTACCACGAACAGAGGGAAGATCCTCGATGACGACGATCAGGCGGCTGCGCGCGCTGCCGTATCCGGCCCGGACACTGCTGGCCACCAATGCCGTGAGCGCGCTCGGCGGCGGCCTGGTGCTGCCGTTCTGTGTAGCTACCTCACCGAGGCCCGGCAGCTCGACACCTGGGTGCCCGCGGCGGCCCTCGCCGTGCGGGCGGTCACCACGGCGGGCAGCGCGCTGGCCGCCGCGCTGGTCGTGGCGTCCCCGCTCCCGCGTACGAGCACCTCCCGCACCGCGTGATCGGAACCCTTTCGCACGATGACGTCGGCCCGCTCCCGGGTGGGCTGGATGTTCTCGACCAGGTTGACCTCGTTGATCTCCCGATAGCGCCTCGTCGCCTCCTCGGCGATCTCGGCCGCGGAAAGGCAGGCGTACCGACGAAGATGCGCGGGAGGATTCCCGCGCGCCGTCCGCAGGAGTGTCCGCAGGCGAGCCACATACCATCGGCGCAGATCGTCGAACTCGGCGTCCACATACAGGGTGAGGTCAAAGAGGTCGTTGAGGTCCACTGCCGGGCCGCGGTCGTCCGGGCGGCGACATGACTGCAGCACGTTGAGACCTTCGACGATCAGGATGTCCTCCCGACCCACCGTCACCGACCGGCCCGGCACCACGTCGTAGTGCTCATGCGAGTACACCGGAACTCGCACCTGCCGGCCCGCCCTCGCCGCCGTGAGGAACCGCAGCATCGCCTCCTGGTCGTACGACTCCGGAAAACCCTTGCGATCCAGGATTCCGCGCCGCTCCAGGATCCGGTTCGGATAGAGAAATCCGTCGGTCGTGACGCTGCCCGTGCTCGGGGCCGCCGGTCGGCGGGACAGCAACTCGCCCAGCACACGCGCGATGGTGCTCTTTCCGACGGCGACCGGCCCGGCGATCCCGATGAGGAAGGGCATTGTCGGATCTCTCCCCGGTCCTGGTAATCCGCCGCCGAACAATCGGGGTCGGCACCCGTCCGGCAGCACTCGGGCATCCGTGACCGGGACCCGGGTCCGTGGACACGCCGCATTCGAGGCCGCGGACGGGTTGCCGCCACGCTTCGATTCCGTGCGCCGCCATCGTGAACCGGGCGTCAGACCCAAGTCAATCCATGGGATCGGTTCACTCGACCCAAGTGATACCTTGGGTCGAGTGACCCTCGAGGATCTCCGGGTGTTCGTCGCCGTCTGCGAGGCCGGCAGTCTGGCCAGCGTCGCCCGGGCCAGCTCCCGATCCCAGTCCGCCGTGAGTCAGCACGTGAAGCGGCTCGAACGGGCGACGGGCCTGACGCTTCTCGAGCGGCAGCCGCGCGGAGTGGTTGCGACGCCCGCCGGTCGGCTGCTGTACCTGGCCGCCCGGAGCGCCACCGCCTCGCTGGACGATGCGCTGCAGCATCTGGACGACCTTCGCCGAGGCGTCGGCGGTGCCGTCCGCATCACCACCGGTGGCGTCACCGTGCGGCACTTCATGGCCGAGGCCGTCGTCGCATTCCGTCAGCGCTATCCGAAGGTGACGCTGGAATTCCACGCCGCGAACTCGACCCAGCACTGTGTACAGATCCTGCAGGCGGGCCAGGTCGACCTGGCCTGGATCACGCTGGGTCAGCCGCTGCCCGGCATCGAGCAGCGGCCCGTGGTCGATCTTCCGTGGGTGCTCGTCGTGCGCCCCGACGACCCGCTCGCCGAGCGCGCCGTGATCCGGCCGGAGGATCTGGGCCACATCAGTTACATTGTTCAGCCCGAGAACTCGACATCACGACTGCGACTCGAGGAAAGCCTGGTCCGACTGGGCATCAGGCCCTCGGCGCCGGCGGGAATCGCCGACTGGGACACCGCCCTGCTCCTCGCCGAACTCGGCACCGCCCCCGCCATCCTCCCGGCGCTGCCCAGACCGACGCTGCTCCCGGACAGCCATACCAGGCTGATACCGATTCCCGATCTCACCCCACTCGCAGTGGGCTGGGCGGCCCGGAGCTGGCAGGCGCTCTCGCCCTACGCCACCGAGTTCGCCGACACCGTCGCCGCCGCCCTGACGCCGTAACCTCCGCCGCATGTCCCCGGGTTCCGAGCGCGACCTCCACGTCATCGCCGAGGGGCTCACACCTCGAGGACGACGACGACCTCCTGCTCCCTGGCGTCGATCAGGACGTCGCAGACCCGTTCGCCGATGACGTCGGAGCCGAGCATGCCCGGGCCCGGCTCGCCGGGCTGGCCGAAGCCGTGGACCATGGCGCGGATCATGACCTCGCGCACCAGCACCTCGCTGGCGCGGGCCTCCCGCTCCAGGTGCCGGTACAGCATCCGCTGCGCCGCCTGGGCCATCGACACCACGCCCATCCCGCGGGCCGGGATGTCCGCCATGCCGCCGCCCATGCCCAGGTAGACCGCGCCGGCAGACAGGGCCGGCAGGAAGGTGGTCGCCGCGCTCAGGTGCAGCCGCAGGTAGGGGCCGAGGTGGTCGTCGGCCTGCGCCCAGGTCGTCGCCAGGACCGGCGTGGGCGTCCACGGGATGTTCACGGCGACGACGACGGCGTCGGCCGAGGCCAGGTCGAGGCGCCCCGCCAGCTCGGCCGCCCGCTCGGCGTCGGCGACGCTGCCCACGACGGTCTTGACGCCCGCGAACTCGTCGGGCAGCGCGTCGAAGCCGACGGTGTCGCGGTCGACGGCCGTCACCTCCCAGTCCCGCTTGCGAGCTGCGGCGACGATGCCACGCCCGACGTTTCCGGTCGCGCCGACGACGATGAGGGAGAAGGCCATGGAGGAAACCTAGCGAAGGACGCCGTCAGGTGCCGGAGGCGGCGAATCAGCCGATCGACACCCGAGCGGGCGAGGGACCGACGGGGTTGGCGCGCAGGGCCCGGACCTCCGAGCGGCGCAGTTCGACCCGCCCGGCGCGCTCGCGGACCTCGTACACCGGCTGCGGACGGGTCGCCGGACCCTGGACGACGTCGCCGGAGGTCAGTGCGAACCGGCTGCCGTGCCAGGGGCACTGCACGCAGTCGCCGTCGCGTGTGCCGTCGCTCAGGGGGGCGCCCCGGTGGGTGCAACGATCGTTGATCGCGATAATCCGGCCGTCGACCCTGGTCAGCAGCACGGGCACGCCGTCGACCTCGGCCTGCCGAAGCGCCGTGGTGACCTCGCCGGCCGCCAGCACGTCCGTCCAGTCGGCCGGGCCCCGCTGGAACGCGGTGGTGTCCACCCCCACCCCGAGCGCGTAGGCGAGGTGGCCGCCCAGCCACCCGCCGACGCCGAGGGCGGTCGCCCCGGCGAGGCTCGCGACCAGTCCGTTCGCGGCCGTCCCGTTCGCAGCCACCCCGCTGCCAGCCACCCCGCTGCCAGCCACCCCGCTGCCAGCCACCCCGCTGCTGCCACGATGCCGCTGCCACCAGGACGCCGTGTAGCACCCGATGCCGACGATGTTGCAGGCCGCGTGCACGAGCCCGACGCGGCGTTCGGCGCCGTCGGTGTCGAGCCAGTCCGACCACCCGGCCACCGCGGCGGGACCGGCCGACAGCAGCCCGAGCCCGATGAGCCGCCGCGCGGCCGGGCGCAGGCCGGGCCCGCCGGTGACGTCGAGCAGGGTCGCGCTCAGCAGCGTCCCCGCCGGCACGATCACGGCCGCGGGATGCAGCGGATGTCCGAGCGCCCGGCCGCTGAGCAGATCGCGTAGCCGTTGCGACCGCAGCGCCTTCGACCAGAACGCGTGGGCGCGCCCGGCGACCGGATCGAGCGCCTGCTCCCGTTCGAGCCGATCGAGTACCCGTTCGGACCCGCGCATGCCTACCTCTTCTCGGGAGATCCCGTCATACTCAACGGCGCCGCCCCGCTGCGCGGCGCGACCGGCGAACTACCCCCGTCCGCGTCCTGCACACGCCCCAGGCCCCGCCATTCCCGGGGCGGCGGCGATGGATGGGACATTGGTGCCGGCGCTGGAGGGTCCACCGTCGATCGTGGTTTGACTCTCCCCCGGGCGAGGACCGACGCTGCGCTCATGCGCCACGAGCGACGAGGACGACAATCATGACCGTGACCGTCATCGACACCGGACCGCACCAGATCAGCCGGTCGGTCCTGGTGAACGCGCCAGTGAGCGAACTGTTTGCCATCGTGGCCGACCCGCGCCGGCACCGCGAGCTCGACGGCTCCGGCACAGTACGCGCCACCGTTTCCGGCCCGCCGCGGCTGACTGAAGGCGCGACCTTCTCGGTGAACATGAAGGCCTACGGTCTGCCCTACCGGATCACCAGCAGGGTCACGGCGTTCGAGGAGGACCGCCTCATCGAGTGGCGGCACCCGGTCGGCCACCGGTGGCGCTGGCAGTTCAGTCCGGAATCGACCGGATGCACCCGCGTCAGCGAGACCTTCGACTACAGCAGAATGGGCCGGATCAAGGCCACGATCCGCTACTACGACCTCATCCGCGCGACGAAGGCCAACGCGGCCGGCATCGAGGCGACCCTGGCCCAGCTCCAGGCCCGTTACGCGCCGAGCGAAGCGTCGACCACGAACGGTGCGGGTGCGGCTCCACCCGTCTGACCGGCCGCGCGGAAACCAGCCATGTCCTCAGTCCGCGGAAAGTAGTTGCTCGCGGGCGAGGACATGGCCGGGAGGGCGACGCCGACGGTGCCGCGTCAGTCGCGCTCCTGCACTTCCTGCACCCCCTTGTCCACCTGCTCGGAGTACTTCCCGTCGGTGCGCTTGTCGGCTTCCTCGCCGGCCTTGCCCACGGCCTGATCGACCTGCTTGTCGTGCTTGTCCTCGAGGTCACCGAGCTTGTCCGTGAGACCGCTCATCGGTCGCTCCCTTCGTTGGCCACCTGGCCACGCTGCCCGAACCGCGGCGGGCAAAACACGCTGCAGCCGACGTCCGGATCCGAACCGGGACCGGACCCTGGCTGCGCGTTTCAGGTGCATCGGCCCCATCCAGGGCGGCCGAGGTCACGCGAGGGATGGATCTCGTCCGCTCCTCGCTCCGGCCCACCGGACGACGGGGACCTCCCGAACGACGGAGACCCCCCGAACGACGGAGACCCCCCGAACGACGGAGGTTCCCCGAACGATGGGGACCTTCGCTCTGCCGGAAGCAGCCAGGATTACAGCCGGAACGTACATGTTGGTGTACTACCGGTTACGGGGGGCAGGGCGGGGGCAGGCACCAATCGCGTGGACTGCTGGGGGTGAGGGGCGATGGCACGGGCGGAGTCGGCGTCCGGACCCTCCTCGGACGGGATCGAACCGGACACGACGGTCATGGAGCTGCTCGGGATACTGCGCCGTCACCTCGGGATGGACCTCGCCTACCTGGCCCGGGCGGACGGGGATGATCTCATCATCCAGGTGCTCAACGGAGCCGGCGCGCGGTTCGGGCTGGCAGCGGGAACCCGGGTCCGCCCCGATCCCCGGTTCTACCGGAGCCTGCTGGCCGGCACGCTCCCGAAGGTGATCCCGGACACCCGGCGCGATCACTTCCTGGTCGATACGCCGATTGTGCAGGGGATGGGCATCGGGTGCTACGCGGCGACGGTGGTGACCGACAGGAAGGGTGAGGTGTTCGGGGTGCTCGGCTGCATCAGCCGTGACCCGCGGCCGCATCTGCGGGAGCGGGACAGCCGCTTCCTGGGCCTGGCCGCCGAGTACCTCAGCGACGCCGTCATCGACCTGCACCGAATCTGGGAGGCCCGCTGCCGGGTCTGGTGCAGCATCAGCGAGATGATCGACGCCGGCGGCCCGGAGATCGTCTACCAGCCCATCGTGGACCTGGCGACGGGTCGGATCGCCGCGGTGGAGGCGCTGTCCCGGTTCCCCCACGAGCCCCGGTACCCCCACGAGTCCCACGAGTCCCACGAGCCCCGCGAGCCGCCCCGAGGCCCGCGGGGCTGGTACTTCGACGCCATGACCATCGGCCTCAGCGCCGAACTGGAGCTGGCCGCGATCCGCCGGGCGCTGCGAGCGCTGCCCCAGCTACCCGCCGCCGTCTGCCTCACGGTCAACGCCTCGCCGGCCACCATCACCTCCGGACTGCTTGACGTCCTGCGTGACGAGGAGACCTGTCGACGTCTGGTCGTGGAGATCACCGAACACGAGTACTTCTGCAATGACACCGAGGTCCTGCGCGGCGTGCGGGAGCTGCGCGCCCGCGGCGTGCGGATCGCCGCCGATGACACCGGAACCGGCTACGCGGGGCTGGAGCAGCTCATCGAGCTGCACCCGGACATCGTGAAGCTCGATTATCTGGTCACCCACGGGATGGACACCGACCCGGCCCGCCGGACGACCGCCGCGGCCCTCGTCATGATCAGCAGGGAGTTCGGCGGCTGCGTCATCGCGGAGGGCGTCGAAACTCCCGCCGAACTGCAGACCGCTCTCGACGTGCACATTCCCTACGGCCAGGGATTTCTCCTCGGCGCCCCGGCCCCCACCCCCTCCCTCGCCTGCGCGGGACGCGCAGACACCGGTCGGAGGTGGCGGCCGGGAGGGCTCAGGCCAGGCGGGAGCGGGGGGCGCGCAGGCCCTCCAGCCGGGCGACGCGCCACGACCAGGCGACGGTGATCGCCACGGCGGTCGCGGTCACGGCCGTGCCGGTAACCCCTCGGATCGCCACGAACACGGCGGTGGACTGCGACACCAGCAGCCAGAAGGTGAAGGCGGCGTTGCCGAGATTCACGGCGGCCCAGAAGAGGGTCAGGCCGAGGAAGAGCCGGCGCACGCCGATCCGCTCGGTGACGCCCGCGGGCAGCGGGCAGAAATCGCCGGCCAACCGGTGGACCAGTGGCCGGGGCGTCAACGCCGACAACAGGAAGATCATGCCGATCACCCCCGCGACGATCACCGGCTGCAGGAAGTAGATGAACGCATTGCCGTTGATGATCACAATCACCGTGCGGACGGTGAGCCCGACCGAGGAGAGGATCAGCAGGGCGGGGATGCGTTGCCGCCGCACGACGCGCCGGCCGAGGGCGATATAGCCCCAGGCCACGGCGGTCAGCGCGGCGAGGGTGAGACCACCGAGATGCAGAAAGATCAGGAAAAGCGCCGCGGGAATGACCGTCGCCTCGACCAGGTGCGGCACCGCGTGTTTCGCGATACTTCTGGGCCGGGGCAACTGGATGGCGGCCGTGTCGCTCACGGGCGCGTCCACGGGTGGAGGTGCCCGTGAGGTCGGAAGCGCCAGTTCGGCGGTCGGGTGAACGTCGGAAGAGACATGAGCTCCTAAGGGGCCATCCCCGGGTCGGCGATCACGCTGGAGGTGAAAACGGTACGCGACGATCGGTCGCGCGCGGCAGGGCCCCACCCCCGATGTGCCGATGTGGTGCTATACGTGTCCGGGGCGACCGTCTGCGCAATCCGCGCCCGTCGACGGGAGCGCGTCCGCTGTCTCACCCCTTTTCGGTAGGGTCCTGTCGTCGGTGGGACACTTCAGCTCATACCAGGCAGATTTCCCTGCTGCCGCAGGTACGGCATGCCCGCACCCTTCCCTTGACGAGCGAGGATCCGCGGCCCGCGCGGCGCCTCCGCTCCTGTCCCTGTTTCGGAGCGATCAACATGCGTCGTGGCTTAACGCTAGGTATCGCCGCGATCGTCCTGGTGCTGACCGCCGGGGCCAGCGCCTGCTCGTCGGGGAGGACGCCGGCCATCACCGCCGCCTCCTGCCCCACCCCGGGGGTGACCCCGCAGGAGATCCGGCTCGGCCTGCTGTACTCCGACACCGGGGCGAGCTCCGCCACCCTGGCCGTCGCGCGGGCCGGCGTCGACGCCCGTCTCGGCCAGGCCAACGCCGGCGGCGGCATCAACGGGCGCAAGATCGTCTACGACTGGCAGGACGACCCGGGTACCCCCCAGGCGAACATGCTGGGTGCCCGCAACCTGATCGAGGGCAGGCACGACTTCGGCCTCCTGGAGTACTCCCTGGCCGCGGGCGCAAGCGCCCAGTACCTCGCCGACCGGGATGTTCCGGTGAGCGGCCTGGCCGTCGGCGACGCCTGGCCGAAGTACCGCACCATGTTCTCCTTCGCCTACACCACCGGTGGCTCCGTCGACACCTACGGCCAGTTCGTGAAGTCCCGCGGCGGGACCAGGGCGGCGCTGCTGCGCACCGCGCTGTCCAGCGAGGTCGGGAACGCCGGCGCCAAGCTGGTGGAGAGCCTGCAGTCCGTCGGCATCCCCACCGTGGCCCAGGTCCCCTACACGCCGGGCGCGGACAGCCCGACCGCGGCCGCCCAGAAGATCATCGACTCCGGCGCCGACACCCTGCTCGCCGTCGTCGACGCCGGTGTCGCCCTTCCCCCGGTGCTCACCGCCCTGCGCGCCGCCGGCAAGAACATGAAGGTGATCCTTTCGGTCAGCGGCTACGACAACCAGCTACTACGCCAGGCCGGTCCCGCGATGGCCGGGGTTGTCGTCCCGGTNTTCTACCGGCCGTTCGAGGCCGGTGGCCTCGCGATAGCCCGCTACACCGCCGCGATGACCGACTACGCGCCGCAGGTCCAGAACCCCACCCAGGAAATCGCCATGATCGCCTACATCAACACCGACCTGTTCCTCAAGGGGCTGCAGATGGCCGGCCCCTGCCCGACCCGGAAAGGCTTCACCGAGGCCCTGCGCTCGGTGACCAGTTACGACGCCGGCGGATTGCTCGAGCCGCCTATCGACGTCAGGAACGGCCTCGGCAAACCGACCACCTGCTGGTCCTTCGTCCAGGCCAACGACACCGGAACCGCGTTCACCATCGTCGACCAGAACCGGTGCGGCCGGGCCCTGCCCGCCGCCTAGTGGCTGCAGTACCTCGTAGCCGTAAGTACCTCGTAGCTGTAAGTACCTTGTGGTTGTGGTGCCTCGCGGTTGCGGCGTCAGGTCCCGAGATAGCCGCGTAGCAGCGCGTTCTGGTCGAGGTCGCCGGTCGGGCCGTCGAAGGTCACCTGGCCACGGTCGAGCAGCACGACCCGGTCGGCGATGTCGAGCGCGCGCTGCACGTACTGCTCGACGAGCAGCAGCGCGACGCCCGACACGGCCAGGGCCTTGAGCGAGTGGAAGATCTGGTCGACGACGGCGGGCGCCAGGCCCATCGACACCTCGTCGAGCAGCACGATCCGGGGCCGGGCGAGATGGGCTCGGGCCAGGGCCAGCATCTGCTGCTGGCCGCCGGAAAGGGTGCCGGCGGTCTGGCCCAGCCGTTCCCGCAGCACCGGGAACGCCGCCAGGGCGACCTCGACGGAGGAGTCCGTCGCCCACGGCGGCACCTGCATCCGCAGGTTGTCCCGCACGGTCAGGCTACGGAAGATGCCCCGCCCCTCGGGGATGTGGCACAGCCCGTCGCGGGCCCGCCGGTGCGCGGGCGCGCCGGTGCGGTCCCGGCCGCCGACGAGGACGCGTCCGCGCGCGGCGGGCAGCAGGCCGGTCGCCGTGCGCAGCAGCGTCGTCTTGCCCGCGCCGTTGGCTCCGAGCAGGGCCACGACGGAGCCGGGGCGCACGGTCAGGTCGACCCCGCGCAGCACGGTCGTCCGGCCGTAGCCGGCTTCCACGCCACGCAGTTCGAGGACGGTGTCGGCCATCATTCGCCGCCCGTGGTCAGGCTGGCCGAGTGCGGGCGGGCGGCGTCTGCGGCGGACGCCAGCGGGTCGGAGGCCAGCGGGTCGGTCTCCCCGAGGTAGGCGACGCGCACCACGGGCGACGCCATGACCTCCGCCGGGGTCCCGTCGAACACCGGGCGCCCGAAGTCCAGGACGTACACGTGGTCGCAGATCGCGGTGACCAGGCTCATGTCGTGCTCCACGAGAAGGATGCCGACTCCGTGCTCGTCGACCACGCGTCGCAGGATCTGCCCGAAGTGCCGGGTTTCCGCGCGGTCGAGGCCGGAGGAGGGTTCGTCGAGAAGGAGGAGCCGGGGCTGACCGGCCAGGCAGCGCGCGAGCTCGACCAGCCGGCGTTGCCCGGTCGACAGGGAACCGGCCACCTGCCCGGTCAGGTCACCCAGGCCGCAGGTGCGCACCGCGGAGTCCGCCGCGGCGTGGATGTCGCGCGCGGTCTGCGGGGCGCTGGCGAGATGGCGCAGCGCGTTGGGTCCGGCCCGCCGACCCTCGGCCCCGAGGACAACGTTGTCCCACACCGTGAGGTTGTCGAACAGCTCCATCTGCTGGAAGGTGCGACCCAGGCCCAGCCGGGCGCGGGTCGAGGCCGAGCGCCGGATGACCGACCGGCCGTCGAGGAGGACCTGGCCACGCTGGGGCCGCAGCAGCCCAGAGCACACGTTGAACGTCGTCGTCTTGCCGGCGCCGTTCGGGCCGATGAGTCCGGTGACGCGCCCCGTGGCGGCCCGCAGCGTCACGCCGTCGACGGCCACCAGGCCGCCGAAGGCCACCCGCACGTCGCGGATCTCCAGTTCGGCCGGCGGCACCGGGGCGATCGGGCGGGACGGTTCCGGCCTGGACGCCGCGGCGGCGTCCCGCGCGCGGGCACCGCCGAGCACGCCGAGCACGCCGCGACCGCCGAGCACGCCGCGACCGCCGCGACCGCCGAGCCGGTCGAGCGCGCGGCGCACAGCCGGGTGCGGCTCGCGGGCCCGGGCCGCGGTGACCGCGTACAGGATCGCGAAGACGCCGAACGCCACCTGCAGCCAGTTGGAGGTGTCGGCGTTGTCGACGTAGGACGGCACGAGGGTGAGCCCGGCGGCGCCGGCGATCGCGTACCAGGGCGCGCCCCCGACGCTGATGACGACCAGCACGAAGTAGACCAGCGAGGTGATGGGGAGGTAGGAGTCGCCGTTGACCTGCCCGACCGCCGCGGCGTCGAGGACCCCGGCGACGGCGGCCAGGAAGGCCGACAGGCAGAACACCAGCACCCGGGTCGTGTTCACGGCGGTCCCGCTCGTCGCGAGGCCGATCGGGCTGTCGGCCAGGGCGCGCAGCAGCCGGCCCAGCCGGCTGCGGTTCAGGGCCACCATGGCGAGGGCCGCCGCGGCGGCGAGGATCAACACGAGGTAGTAGTAGCCGCGGTCGGAGCCGTCGAGGCCGACGGCGGACCAGCGCGGGGTGGGCACGGTGACGCCGATTCCCAGGCTGCCGAACATGTAGCCCTGGGAGTAGAACATGTACTGGACGAGGATCCCGAACCCGAACGTCGACAGCGCCAGGTAGAGCCCGGACAGGCGGATCGCCGGAATCGCCAGCAGGGCGCCGATCGGCACCGCGACGAGGCCCGCGACCACCAGCGCGGCCGCCCATGGCCAGCCCTTCTCCACGTGCAGCTGCGAGAACGTGCAGACCCCGATGGCCATGAACGTGACGTGGCACAGCGACACCTGTCCGGACGTCCGCACGAGCAGGCCGAGGGAGAGGAACAGGATCGCGTAGGCGAGGAACTCGCTGAACGCCACCAGGTGGATGCCGGCGAAGCTCGGCACGAAGCAGAGCAGCGCCAGGACGGCGACGCCGCCCGCGGACTGCAGGCGCCACGGCGTCGTCCAGGCGACGCCCGAACGCGGCACCGCGCGCAGCCGTTCGGTGAGGCGCCGGCGAGGGGCGGTGAGCAGGACGGCGAACAGGACGAGGAACGGCAGGGCGTTGGACAGCCCGGCCAGCAGGCCGCTGTCGAAGTACTTCGTGGCCAGCGAGGCGACGATCCCGATGGCGAGCCCGCCGGCGTACGTCGCGGGCAGGCTGGTGAACCAGCCCAGCGCCGCGGCGCCGAAGGCCGCGACGACGAGGAAGGTCAGCGCGGTCGCGTCGAGGTTGACGTACTGGGCGATGAGCACACCCGACGTCGCCGCGAACCCGATGCCGATCATCCAGGCCCACCGGCGCACGGCCACCGGGTTCGTCCCGGTGGTGTCGAGCAGCGCCGGGTCGTCGACCACGGCGCGCATCGCCACGCCGGTGCGGGCCAGCGAGAAGTAGGCGTAGAGCGCCGCGGTGGCGAGGATCCCCACCGCGAAGACGATGATGCGGTCGGCGGTCACGGTCGTGCTGCCGACGTGGAACCCGGCGTCGGGCAGGAACACCGGCACCTTCCGCGGCCGGGTGTCCCCGTAGATCAACACGGCGCCGGCCTGCACGACGAGCAGGACGCCGACCGTGCCGGCCACCCGGGTCGACAGCGCGGTCGCGGCCATCCGCCGGGCGCCCTGCTCGAACGCCACGCCCAGAACCGGGCCGGCGCCGAGGATGCAGATCGCCGCCGCGGGTATCCACGGCAGTCCCGCCTGGACGTGCAGGCTGTAGAACAGGTACGCGGAGACGGTGGCCACGGCTCCGTGGGCGAAGTTGAAGATGCCGGACGTCTTGTAGGTGAGCACGAGCCCGACACCGGCCAGCCCGTACACCGATCCCGTGGTCAGCCCGGCGATGAGGAACGGCAGCACGTGGGTCCCCTCCTGCTGATGTGGTCGTGACGATCCGCCGGAGATCCCGGGACGCGCCGTCTACGCGCTGCAGCCGCGTCGCAGCCGCGTCGCGCGGTCGGCGCGGCGCGTCCCGGGAGGTCGGCGCGGTCTCAGCCGGCCGCCGCCGGATTGCCGGCCGCCGCCGGGTTTGCGTTCGCCGCCGAGTCACCGGTCGCCGCCGGGCGGCGGTCGGTGCGGCTGCGCGGCTGGAACCGGTGACGCATCACGGTTCCGGTGCGGTCGCGCAGTCCGACCTTCTCGTCGAGGTCCGGCCGCACCTCACGCATCACGAGGAAGTCCGGCGACAGCCAGGCGCGGTGGACGTACGGCGCGAAGCTGAGCAGGCCCCGGGCGCCCCCGGTCGCGGCGGGCAGCATCTTGACGCGCTCCAGGCCGGCCTTCACGCCGGCCGGCGACAGCGGGCGGGCCTTGGAGATGCCGTGCGCGATCATCTGGGCGATGTCGTAGTTGATGATCGCGAACCAGTTCTCGGGCCGGTAGTCGTAGCGGCGCTCGAACCGGTCGAGGAAGTCCTGGGCCACCGTGTTCGTCTCGTCGTACTGGTCGCAGCCCACCCAGCCCTTGAGCGAGGCCATGCCCTGGGGCAGGACCGGGGCCGACATGAACGCCGTGCACATCACGCGGAACGGGTCCCACTGCGCCGCGGCGAGAGCGCGGTTGATGTGGACGGAGGCCACCCCGACGCCGAGGTAGGCCAGCGCGTCCGCGCCGGCCGACCGCAGCCGCTCGACCGCCGGGCCCATCTCCGTCTCCAGCGGGTCGACCCCGTGCTCCAGCAGCACCTCGACGCCGTCGAACTCGCAGGCGTCGCGGAAGAAGCCGCGGTACTCGTCGCCGATCGCCGTCTTGTCGTAGACGACGGCGACGGTCTTGATCCCCTTGACGGCCAGGTAGTTCGACATCACGTAGGGGTCTTCGGCCAGCGACCCGTTGTTGATGTTGAAGCACCACTCGCCGTACCAGAGGTCCGTGCCACACATGGCCACGGATGGGACGTGGCCCTCCCGGTCGTTCCACTCCCGGAACGGGATGGCGTTGTCGGAGATCCACGGGCCGTCGATGGCCACCACGCCCGCGTCGACGAGCTCGCGGCCCGCCTGGATCACGGTGTGCGCGTCGCCGGTGGGCAGGCCGTGGACGAGCTTGTAGATCACTTCGATCGGCCGGTCGATGAGGCCGTCCTGCAGCGCCTCGTCGAAGGTGAGGTCGAGCACGTCGTGCAGGAGCTGCTCGGCCTCCGGGGCGAGCGGCCAGTCGCAGAGCATGCCGATCTTCGTGGTTCCGGACACGGAGGTCCTCCTCATGAGAACTGCGGGGATAGGGGCGCAGTGACCCGGGGATGGGGCCCGGGGATGGGGCCCGGGGATCGGGGCGCAGGAGCGCGGGGATGCGGGGCGCAGAGATGGAGGCGCGCCGGACGGGGCACGGCACCGCGGCAGGCCGTGGTGCGGGTGCGGGGCGCCGGACGGATCAGGCGTTCTTGCCGCAGACCCGGCCCGCGCCGAAGGGGGTGGTCAGCTTCCCGGACTTCACCTGGGCGTACCAGGTGCAGGCCTCCTGGACGGCGGGCTTGCCCTTCGCGTAGGTCACGGGCGCGAGGACGCCGTCAAGGTCGAATCTGGGGCCGAGCTTGTACAGACCGTCGTAGATCGTCTGCGAGGTGATGGCGCCGCTGGCGCCGGCGAGGGTCTTCTCCAGGACCTTCCCGGCGTACCAGCCGGAGGTCGTGCTGGTGTTGAGCAGCACGCCCGGCTGGTACTTCGTCATCGCGGCCAGGAACTCGGCGGTGCCGGGTCCGTCCCCGAACCACAGCGGCTCGGGTGCGGCGAAGACGAGGCCCTCCCACACCGGGGCGGACAGTTCGCTGTCACGCCAGTTCTGCGGGTTGTCGATCCAGATCGGCCGGTAGTCCTGCTGGGCGCACTGCTCGACGAGGCGCTTGGCGGTGGCCAGGTCGCTGGCGGCGAAGACGGCCTCGGCGCCCGAGTCCTTGAGCTTCTGGCACTGGGCGGCGTAGCTGGTCGCCGACGCCGAGATGGCCTGGCCCGGCACCGACCGGATGCCGAGCCGGCGGGCGTGGGTGTCGAGCAGCGACGCGGCCTGGGCGCACGCGGGCACCTCGGCACAGTAGGCGACGCTCACCACCGTCTTGTGGAACAGGACCGCGGCGTTGGCGTACCCGCCGTACCCGGTATCGTTGGTGCCGGTGACCGGGAAGAAGTTCGGGTCCTTGGTGTACGCCACCCCGGTGGCCGTCCCGCCGAGGACCGGGACGTCGTGCTGGGAGGCGTAGCTGGCCCACGCCGCGTCCACGCCCGACTCGTGATTGCCGACGAGCGCCACGACGTGGTCCTTCTCGACGAGCTCCTTGACGTTCTGCAGGGCCTTGGCGGGCTTCCCGCCATCGTCCTTGACGATGATCTCGACAGGATGGCCGGCTATGCCGCCGGCGGCGTTGATCCCGTCCGCCCACGCCTGCAGACCCTTGGAGCCGGCGATGGCGATGTCCGACGCGAACCCGCTGTAGACGCCGACATTACCGATCTTGATGGGCGACCCGCCGGGACCGCCGCTGCTCGACGGCGCCGTCCCGCCGCCGCCACCGCCACCGCTACCGCTGCCACAGGCGGCGGTGGCGAGGAGTAACGCTCCCACTGCTGCGGCCACGCTCGCCCGGGTCCGGGCCGAGCGAGGTCGCAGCGCTCTGACTGCTCGCATGAGGTGTCCTCCTGGGTTTCGGGCTGGCTGCGGGCTGGTCTTGGGGCTGGCTTGGGGGTGGCCGACGAAGGGTGCCGCCGGGGCGTGCGCCGGACACCCGGCTGCCGGACGAAGGGCACCTCTCCACCCGCCGCAATGGTGTACCACACATCACACATAATGTGGAAGTGTGTATTTGCGCAGGTGGGAGCGGTCTTGTGGGTCGTCCACGGGCGCGGTGGAGTCAGCCGGAGCCGTCGGCGGGTCGCCTGAGAGGCGCAGCGCCCCTCAGGGCGCCGCGCCTCTCAGGACGTGACGGACCTCAGGACGCGTCGAACAACCCGCGGCGCTCGAGCTCGGCCACGAGCGCGGCCCCGTGCTGCTGCAGCATCCGTTCGGCCGCCGACGCCGCGGCCTCGCCGTCGCCCTGGTCGACCGCCTCGGCGATGAGGCGCATCCACGGGGCCACGGCGTCGGCCATCCCGGGCACGGCGGTGTAGTAGGCGTCGGCCGGCAGGAGGTCGGGCACCGCGTCGACGAGATGCCGCCAGGCCGGTGAGGCGCACATCCGGCCCAGGACGTCGACGAACTCGACCATCAGCGGCCTGATCGCCTCCAGGTCCTTCTCCCCGCCGAGCCGGCCGGCGATCGCGACGAGTTCGTGCTTGTTGCGCGCGCTGGTGCCGGCCACCGCCCGCTTCAGGGCCCACCCGTAGAGCAGCGAGAACAGCTCGTAGTTGTCACGGATGCGATCGCGGTCGACGTGGCAGACGAAGGCGCCGCGGTGCGGGCGGATCTCCAGGATGCCCTCGGACTCCAGGGCGATGACGGCCTCGCGCACCGGGGTGTTGCTCACCCCGAGCACCCGGGCCACCTCGTCCTGGGGGATGCGCTCCCCCACCCGGATCTTGCCTTCGAAGATCTGCTCCTTGATGTAGTCACCCACGCTCATGCGGACGCGCTCGCGGGCGATCGGCCGGGTGGGTAGGCGGGAGGCCGACTCGTGAGCTGGAGCTTTCGACGCCAAGCCTGCGGCTCCTCAGCAGGACGGAGGGAGGGCACAACCCGGCCTCGCCGGAATCACACATGATACAGAAAACGCACGGCCGCACGCCGCATCCGGCTGACGCGCCCAGCCAGCAGCGCACTCGCGGCGCAGGCGGCACCGGTACAGCCGGGCATCCAGGTGAACGCCGAGGTGAAGCCTCTCGCCTGGAGAACGACCGCGGTCGGCGCCGTGCCGTCCGCGGCACCGACCCGCTGGACCACCGTGCTGGCGCTGGTGGCCCCCGCAATCGCCGACGGTCGCAGCGTCGCGTGAAGGGCGACGCTGACCGGCAGGCTGGCCACCCCGAGACCGAGCCCGCGCACGAACAGGGCCAGGCCAAGCACCCACAGATCGCTGTGCGCGGTGGCGAAGAGGAAGGGCACGGTGGCAACAGTGGCGACGGTGGCGACGGTGGCGACGGCCAGACCGGCGGCAGCGACAGGGCGTGGCGCCACCCGATCCGGGTACCGCCCCACCACCAGGAACGCCGGCCCCAGCCCGACGCTCTGGGGCGCGAGCGCGAAGCCCGCATCCGGCGCGGACAACCCTCGAAGCTGCTGAAAGTGGAGCGGGAGCAGGAGCATCGGGCCCCAGGTCGTGACTCCGAGGACAGACATCATCATGGTGGCGCCCCGGAACGACCGGTCCCCGAACAGTCCCGGAACGCGTAGACCAGCGCGACCACCGAGGTCGGGAGCAGAAATCGGGAGCAGAAAAAGGTCGACGGCGTCGAGCGGCTGATCGCTGCGTTGCTCGTCGGCTGGAAACCAGCGCCAGGTCAGGATCAGCACGATCAGCACGATCGGGATGTTGACCAGGAAGGCCCCGCGCCACCCCCAGGTGTCGATGAGCAGTCCGCCGAGCACCGGCCCGGACACGGGGGCGAGCTGCCCGGCCCCGCACCCATCGGCGACCTGTTCGACGAACGGTGGGTTCATCGGTCCGTCAGGAACGCCTCAGAAAAACACCACCAGCGGCATCAGAATCATCAGGAGAACCAGGGTGACAGCGGCGGTTTCCCTGCGGCGAGAGAACAAACTGCCGGAGTTTCCGCGTGCCAGGCGTGCGGCGCCGACAGGGAAGGGCACAACGCGGCCGCGCCGAATCACCGGTCCACGGATACCTGAGCCGCCCCACCGTCGACAATCACGTCGAGACGATCCTGGCGTTGCCGCACGACCTCGGTGACATCGCCGGGCGGGCCCTCGCGCTCGGCTGCACGTGGCGGCCTACCGCCGACATCGCCGCCGACATCGCCGCCGACATCGCCGCCGCTTGCCATCGACGGGTCACCGAGCCTCCACAGGGCGACGGCCAGCAGAACACCGCCGACCAGGGCGAATATTGCCAGCCCGGACAGACCGAGATCGGCCGGCCCGGGAGCCTCGGCGGCCCACGCGGTCCGCAGCCGGTCCACCGGCGTCAGGGGCGCGAGCGCGCGGTTCCGCCACGCCAGCTCACGGGTGATCATCAGCACGGTGAGCAGGGCGAGCGCCGCGACGAGCACGACCGTCGGCAGCCCCCGCCGGCCCAGCGGAAGCGCCCGGCAGGAGACCTCGACGACGAACGCGAGCACCGGCAGCATCGGTAGCAGGTAACGAGTGAACGCCGCGCCGCCGGCGGCCGCGTATCCCACCAGCGTGGCGACGACGACCAGGCAGTGCGCGGCGAGCAGGATCCAGACGACGCTCCCGGCCAGCCGAGCCCCCGGCTGGCGCGGCTCCGGCTCCGGCTTTGGCCCCGACCCCGGCCCCGACTCCGGGGAGCCCGGGTTCCGGGCGGCCGAGATCCGCGCCGTCAGGACCCGTACCACCGCGGCGAGCACACCCGCACCGGTGACGATCGCGAATCCGACGGCCATCTTCTCGGCGTGGCCGGTCAGCAGGGAGACACGGCCAAAGAAACCGCGATAGACATTCCACCAGAAATCCGGATCGCGCACCACCTGCCACGCCGACGGCCGCGGCCCCCGGATCGGGAGCATGGCGGCGATCCGACCGAAGGCGGTGGGGTCACCGTACCGGTGCACGTTGCGCAGGTAGAACCAGCCGGTCGCGGCGAACGTCAACGCGGCGAGCCCACCGGCCACGGCCAGGCCGCGCCCGGCTCGCCGAGCCGGGCGGCCGGCGGTCCGCGCCGCGACGGCGACCCCGACGGCCGGAACGACGACCACCACCGCCACCGCCCCGCTCGCCCGGCTGGCCGCGGCGGCCGGGCCGAGCACCGCGAGCGCCAGCAGCGTGCGCGGCCCCGGCCCCCGGCGCGCGATCGCGACGGTGACGGCGAGCAGACCGGTGATGGTCGCCACCGCCATCGTGTCGTTGTAGACCTGCCCGGACGGGAACACGAACAGGCCGACGACCCCGGTGATCGCCGCCGTACCGACCGCGACGGCCGGCTGTCTCGGCAGCACGCCCCGGACCAGGGCCGCCGTCGCGATCAGGGCGGTCACCCCGAGCGCCACGTTGATTCCTCGGGCGGCGCGGAAGCCGCCCAGCGGATGATGCAACGCGATGCCCGACCGAAGCGGGACGGCCTCGACCGCGTAGAACAACGGCGGATGGTTCGCGGTGTAGACAAGGTCGAAGTTCGTCAGCGGCCGGCGCAACCGCCGCCCGCACAGGTGGTCGGCGCGCGTGTCCACCGCGACTCGGGCCTGCTGGGGCGATGCGCGGCAGCCGGCCGGCAGCCCCGGCATGCCCGGGAGGCGAGAGCGCACGGGTGAGTCCAGCACGGGCAACGACCCGTCGGCCACCGCAAGCGCGTACGCGGTGTGCTGCGCCTCGTCGGCGCTGGTAAAGGGCGGCACGGCCACGGCGACCAGTAGTCCAAGCGCCGAAAAGATCATCCCGGCCGCAACCACTCCGACCACCAGCCACCGATGTCCGGATCGACGACCCCGCCCGGAACCGACCCGGTCTGCGACCTTCAACCACCACACCCCAACGCCGGCCGGCCGAGGAAACATCGGCCACGCTCGGCCTGCCGGCTACCGTAGCGCCTGCCGCGCAACGGCCATCTGGCGGATCCGACTTGCGGCGCGTCCCTGCAGTGCGTCGACACGGCACCGGCAGGGGCCGCCGACAGGTGAACAGCGTTGACATGTCCGCGGATGGTCTGCGACGCTGCAGCTCCCACAGCCGGCGAGGCGCGAGGGCGACGAAGACGGAGCTGTCTCATGGGCGCTATCGATCTGTCCGGGTACAAGGTCACCGACGCCTTCTTCGGGGCGCCGTTCATCGAGGTGGACGAGGAGCGTGAGCGCCCGTCGCCGCACCGTTTCGTGCAGGGCGGCTTCGCGGATACCGACACGGAGTTCGCCTTTTACCTCCCGCCCGCCGAGTACTACACGGGTCGCATGTTCCAGCCGCTGGAAGGTGGCAACGGCGGCCACGCGGTCACTTTTGGTGGAGGCATTCTCGGCGAGATGTTCCAACGTATCGCCATGAGCGCCCGGCTGGGCGGCTACATGGTCGAGTCGAACCAGGGCCACAAGGGCGACGACTACGACCCGAAGGCCGGCGAGGATCCGACGCTCTACGGGCACCGAGCCAGCGCCGAGTCCGCGCGGTTATCCAAGTACGTCGCCGCCCAGGTCTACGGCAGCGCCCCTCATCACAGCTACGTCTGGGGAGGCAGCGGCGGCGGGCGGCGTTCCCCGCTCTGCCTGGAGAACGCGCCCGGGGTGTGGGACGGGTGCATGCCGTCGACCAGCGGCGGCGAGATCGCCGAGCCCGGTAACACCGAGCGGGTCAAGGCCGGCAGCATCATGTCGTTCGGCCAGATGTTCAACGTCCAACGGCTGCTGGGTCGCGACCGGATCATCGCCCTGGCGGACCGGATGGCGCCGGGCGGCAGCGGCGACCCGTTCGAGGGTCTCGGCACGCACGAGCGCGAGGAGCTGGCGTCGCTGTACCGGCAGGGGTTCCCCCGCGGCAACGAGTTCATGATCAGTGAGCCGATGGGCCAGATGTGGCTGTGGACCTCGCTGGCCGACGAGCTGCACCGCGAGGACCCGGACTACTTCGCGAACTTCTGGACGAAGCCGGGCTACGTCGGGCACGACTCCCCCGAGCTGGTCGAGGCCGACCTGATCCACCAGACCGGACGGGTCGTGCGCACCCTGTCGGCCCGCGACCTGAACGAGTCGGCCGACTTCGCCGGGCCCGAGTTCCAGACCATGCGGATCCTCGCGGCGATCGTCGGCGCGGGCGGCGAGGCGTACGAGTTCCCCTACGCCGTCGAGATCGAGGGGCTCAAGGGCGGCTACCGCGTCGGGACCGGCGTGCAGATCCTCACCGGGCAGGCCGCCGGGCGGTCGCTGTACGCCACCGGCGCGGCCGGAGACGTCTTCGCCTGCGACGGGCAGGGCGACGCGAACGTCCTGCGGTTCACCGGCGTCGAGCCGGGCGACGAGGTGCTCGTCGACAACCGCAGGTTCCTCGCCTACTGCTACTTCGCCCGCCATCACGTCACCGACGACCCCGCGTTCGCGCACCTGCTGGTCGACGGCCGGCCGATCTATCCGCAGCACCCCGTGCCGCGGATGTCCTCGCTGATGGGCGTCTGCTACTCGGGCCAGTACGAGGGCAAGGTGCTCTGGCTCCACCACACCCACGACTCGTCGGTCTGGCCCGCCTGGGGCACCCTGTACGACCGGGCGGTGCGCCAGGCCCAGGGCGAGGCGGGCGCGCGGCGGAACTTCCGGATCCGCTGGACCGAGTATGCCGAGCACGGCCCGTACGGCATGGTTCCGCCGGAACCGAACCGCGTGGCCGCGACCCGGCTCATCGACTTTCGCGGCATCACCGAGCAGTCGATGATCGACCTGATCGACTGGGTGGAGCACGGCATCGAGCCGAACGGCACCCACCACACCTTCGTCGACGGTCGCGTGCACCTGCCGGCGAGCGCGGCCGAGCGGGGCGGCATCCAGCCGGTCGCGTCGGCCGCGGCGAACGGCGGGACCCGGGCCGACGTCGGCGTGGGCGAGCCGGTGACCCTGACGGTCACCGCCGCCGTCCCGCCGGGCGCCGGACGGATCATCTCGATCGAGTGGGACTTCGACGGCACCGGCACCTACCCGTTCCGCCACGCGGAGATCGACGGCACCGCCGCCGAGCTGACGGTCTCGACCACGCACGTCTACGACCGGCCGGGAACGTACTTCGCCACCGCGCGGGTGACCTCCCACCGCACGGGCGACGTGCACGCCGAGCTGTGCCGGATCGAGACGATCGCCCAGGCCCGCACCGTCGTCGCCGCGGCCGCGGCCGCCGATGCCGATGCCGGGACGGGGGCCTGAGGGTGACGGGTTCGCTGGACGGCAAGGTCGTCCTGATCACGGGTACCGGCAGCGGTATGGGCCGGGCCGGGGCGCTGCGGTTCGCCGCCGCCGGCGCCACCGTCGTCGGTGCCGACCTCAACGCCGAGGGCAATGCCGAGACCGAGGCCCTGGTGACGGCGGCCGGCGGCCGGATGCTCGGCACGGCGCCGGTCGACCTCGGCGACTACGCCGCGTGCGAGCGCTGGGTCGATGCGGCCGTACAGGCCCACGGTCGCATCGACGTGCTGTGGAACAACGCCTCGGCGTGCGTGTTCGCCACCATCGACGCGATGACGGTCGAGCAGTGGGACTTCTCGATCCGCAACGAGCTGAGCATCGTCTTTCTCGTGACCAAGGCGGCGTGGCGGCACCTGACCGCCAGCGCCGGCCCAGACGCGCGGCCCGTGGTGATCAACACGGCGTCGGTGGCCGGGCACGGCGGTGGGCCGGGCGGGATCGCGCATTCGGCGACCAAGGCCGCGGTCCTCGCGATGACGCACGTCATCGCGGCCGAGGGCGCGCCGTACGGCATCCGCGCCGTCAGCATCAGCCCGGGCGCGATGGACACTCCGGGCTCGGCCGAGCAGCTCGCCCTGCCCGGCGCCCGGGAGGCGCTGCTGAGCCTCTCGCTGGTTCCCCGGCTCGGGGATCCGGACGAGGTCGCCCGGGCCGCGGTCTTCCTCGCCTCCGACGACGCCGTCTTCATCACCGGCACCGATCTGCTCGTCGACGGCGGCCTGACCAATCACGGCTGAGACCGGCGGCCTGGGTCGTCCGCTGTGACAGGGCGCCCGGCCGCCGGTCCGGACCTCGGCTTACAGATCGGCTTACAGGTCGGCTTACAGGTCGGCGTAGAGGGGCTCGTCGGCGATGAGGATGCGCTCAAGCAGGCGCGGCGTCGTTCCGTAGTTGCGGACCGCGTAGTGCACGGCCGCCCGGTTGTCCCAGAACGCGACCGAACCCGGCCGCCAGGTGAAGCGCACCTGGTTCTCCGGCTTGCGGTACTGGTCGATGACGGCGGTCAGCAGCTCCTTGCTTTCCGCGCGGTCGAGCCCGATGATCGTCGGCCGCTGGGTGAAGTTCACCCACGCGATCTTCTCGCCGGTCTCCCGGTGGATCCGGATGACCGGATGCGCGACCACCGGATAGTCATGCCCGCTGGCGTGCAGCGCGGCCCGGAAGTCGTGGGTGACGTGGCGGCCGTCGAGCCGCTCCTTCACCTCGTCGGACAGGCCCTGGTACGCCAGCGCCGCGTCGACCCAGATGGTGTCGCCGCCGACCTCGGGAAGCTGCACCGCCCGCAGCACCGCGCCCCAGGTCGGGACGAGCCGCCAGCTCGTGTCGGTGTGGTACGGGTCCCAGATGTCGTCGTCGGCCTGCGGGGTGTGCACCTTCGCGACCTTGTCGAAGTCGGCGGAGGAGATGCGGTGGATCGCGGTGGTGCGGGCGTCGGCCTTCGCCGCGCCCGGGTGCGTGTACAGGGGACCGAACTGCCCGGCGAAGTTCTCGTGCCCTTCCTGGGTCAGGTCCTGGTCCCGGAAGAACACGACCTTGTACTTGAGCACGGTCGCCTTGATCTCGTCGCGCACGGCGGGCGACAGCGGCTGGCTGAGATCGACGCCGTCGATCTCCGCGCCGATGGTGGGCTGCAGCGGCCGCACGGCCAGCGGCGACTGGACGGATGCTTCGACAACAGTGGTCACGGTCTGTCCCTTCGATCGGGTGTGTGCAGGTCGGTGGGGTGACGCGGGTCGGTGGGGTGACGCGGGTCGGTGGGGTGACGCGGGTCGGTGGGGTGACGCGGGTCGGTCGGGTGGCACAGGTCGGTCGGTGATGGCGGTCAGTAGTGAATGGGGCCCGGGGTGCCGCCGCCGGCGGCGATCGACTCGCCGGTCACGGCGACCGCGAGCGGGGAGGCGAGGAAGGTCACGACCGCGGCGACCTCGTCGGCGGTGACGGCCCGCCCGAGGGAGATGCGCGTCGCCGCGGCCCGGATCTGCTCGTCGGACAGCACGACGCTCCCGCCGTGGTCGGCGGTCAGGGTCAGCCCGGGGTGGACGACGTTGACGGTCACGCCGTGCGGGCCCAGCTCGTCGGCCAGGGTCTTGGTGAGGGCGGCGACGCCGACGTTGCGGATGGAACCGGAGGCGAGGCCGACCTGGCGGGCCGCCAGCCCGCCGATGTTGATGATCCGTCCCCAGCCCTGCGCGACGAAGTGCGGCGTGACCGCCTGCGCGGTGCGCAGGTAGCCGAGCACCTTGACGTTGAAGTCGGCGGCGGCGTCCGCGGTGGACAGGGCACCCACACCCCCCGGTCCGCCGGCGCCGCCGGGCCGGGCCGCGTTGTTGACCAGGATGTCGACGCCGCCGAGTTCGGCGACGGTGCTCTCCACCAGGGCCCGGACGGAGTCATCGCTACCGGTGTCGGTGACCACCGGGACCACCGTCGCACCGCCCGCGCCGGCGGACAGCTCGGCGGCGGCCGACTTCAGAACGTCGGCGTCCCGGGCGGCGATGACGACCTGGACTCCTTCGGCGAGCAGCGCGCGGGCGACCGCCCGCCCGATGCCACGGCTGCCACCGGTGACGATCGCTCGTCGGCCCGCAAGCTGGAGATCCACTCGTGCTCCCTGTCGGTTTGTCTGGTCGGTCGGGTGGCCCGTCCACCGCCGCGGTTGTCCGGGCGGGGGCGGATGGCTTGATTCGTGGGGGGAGGAGGAGGCCGGGTGCGCAAGGGAAGCCGGCCGCGGAGGCGAGGCTGGATCCGGGAACGAGGCTGGATCCGGGAACGAAGCCGGATGCGGAGGCGAGGCTGGCTGCGGAGGCGAGGCTGGATTGGGCCCGGGGTCGCGGCGCGGACCGTCCGCGGGACGAGGCGGACGACAGCGCGCCGCAGGCTGGGCGACACGCGCCGCAGGCGGGTGCCGGAGAACCGCGGGTGGGCGCCGCGGGCCGGCCAGGCGAGGTGGCCCGCCCCGGCGTCCAGCGCGGGCGGAGCCTCGCCCGGCGCAGCGAAGGCGCCAGGACGGAGGATCCGCCGGGACGGCCGCCGGTTACGGGTCGGTCGGAACTGACCGGGCGTTGGGGGTCGGCCTCAGCCTCGGCGAGCCGGACAGCTCGCGGAGGTGACTCGCAGCAGGTCGATGTGCTCGCGCCTGGTCAGGTAGGCGATCGTCAACACCTCCCCAACATGACCCCGGTTTGTCGATCGGTCAAGTAGGAAATAAAAGTGACACACATCACATCATGGCGACCCTTTGGGGGCACCAAGCCGTCGCCCTGGGGTGGATCCCCGGCTTGCCGCGGCGTGACACCATTCCCCTCGGGAAGCTTGACAATGGATTCGGCTCTGCCGCACAGTTGCGGCGCGCACCTGCTCCGGCGGCGAACCGCCGATACCTGCGCCTCGCGCCACGTGGGTTCTCCCGGCTGGGAGGACCTTTCCCGCGACACCCCTTCGCTCCTGGCACCGGCGATGACCTGGTGAGCCCGCGTCAGGCCGGTTCGCCAGTCATCGGGATGGAAGGACCAGACCGCCATGACGCTCTCCGCCCATGCCCCGGCCCCGCCGGACCCGGTCGCCGGAACCTCCGACGCCACGGCACCCCGCGCCACGGCACCCCGCGGGACGGCCTCCGAGGGCCGGCAGGGGAGCCCCTGGGCCGGGGTCTCCCCCGCCGAGGGCGGGGAATGGCCCCGTCCGGTGCCAGTCCGCACGGTCGAACAGGAGCGGCTGCACCGCAAGCAGAAGCTCGCGGCGGCGTACCGGATCTTCGCCAAGCTCGGCCTCGCCGAGGGTCTGGCCGGCCACATCACCGCCCGCGACCCCGAACTGACCGACCATTTCTGGGTCAACCGGGCCGGCCTCGACTTCAGCCGCATCACGGTGTCGAACCTGCTGCTGGTCAACGCGAAGGGCGAGATCGTGGCGGGGCGGCCGCCGTTGAACACGGCAGCGTTCGCGATCCACTCGCAGATCCACGCCGCCCGCCCGGACGTGGTCGGCGCCGCGCACACCCACTCGCCGTACGGCCGGGCGCTGTCCGCGCTCGCGGTGCCGCTGCATCCGATCTCCCAGGACGCGTGCGCCTTCTACCAGCAGCATGTCATCTTCGACGAGTACAACGGGGTCGTGTTGAGCGAGGAGGAGGGCCGGAAGATCGCCACCGCGCTCGGCCCGCACAAGCTGGCGATCCTGCGCAATCACGGCCTGCTCACCGTCGGCGCCAGCGTGGAGTCGGCGGCCGCCCGGTACATCGCCGCCGAGCGGGCCGCCAGGACCCAGCTCATCGCCGCGGCGGCCGGGCCGCTGCACATCCTGGACCACGAGACCGCCAGCTTCACCGCCGGCCAGGGGCGCAGCGACGACTCGGACCGCTGGGCCTTCGACGCCCTCTACGAGATCATCATCGAAGAGCAGCCCGACCTGCTCACCTGACAAGTTCCTGGCTCCCCCAACGGCGAGCCCCGAGACCCTTCCCGCCGCGGAACGTCCCGACCGCGGCGCGAGGCGTGGCTGCATGCGGCGCAACGCGCCCGTCTGGCCACCTCCGGACCTCCCCGCGCCCCGCCGCCGACGATCGCCGTCCTGGGGGAATGGGAGCAGGAAGATCCGCCGTACCGCGCCAGGTCCAGCACTCTGAATGACCGTGTCAAGCCGTCGGTCGAGCGGGTCGCGGGTCGCGGCGACGATCGCGGAGCGTGGCGGCGGCTGGCGGGGGTTCGGGGTGGATGCATGGGTGAGCGCCGAGGTGGTTCCTCTGGCGGGTTCGGCGTCCGATTTGTCCATAGCAAAAACCAGCGGTTACTCGTCGCGGGTTCTGGCGCCCTGTTCCCCGACGAGCCGGGGCAGGGTCGCGCCGGTGTCGAGCAGGCCGATCAGCCAGCCCGGCGTGGCACCCAGGTACAGCGCGTTGCACAGGACCGCAGCCGTGGCCGCCGCGGGGTCCTGGTTGATCAGCGCCACGAACGCGGCCAGGCCCGCCGCCTCCAGGCCGAACGTCAGGATCGAACTCCAGCGGATGGTCTCGGTGAAGTAGGCGTCGGTCCAGCCGTCCTGCGCCTCCCCGCCCCAGGTGGTGTTCCCGAAGGCCACCGCGTGGGCCCAGATATCCCGCAGGTCGGCCTGGCCGCCCGCGCCGACGATCACCTTCTCGTAGGCGTCCGGGTTGGCCGTGACGGCCCGCTCGAACGCCGAGCGCCAGACCTTCAGATAGTCGGGGGTCGGCAGGTCGTAGTCGACCCGCATGAAGTGACGTGCGTTGATGCGCACCGCGGCCGGCCTGGGCGTCCGGTGCGGGCGGCGCTGGCCGATCGGCGGGTCCTCGGTCTTCACCACCTGCACCCCGGCGTTGTAGGCGATGCCGTGGACGGGGCCCGACGGCGCGTCCTCCCGCAGGATCGAGGGCAGGATCTCCAGGCAGCGTTCGCCGCCGGCGCGTAACGCCTCGAGCCGCTGCGCCATCTGCGTGACGATGCCCTGCTCGACCTCGGCGAACGGCGGCGACAGGGCGATGCCGAGCCGCTCGATGACCGGCGGCATCCCCCAGTGCTCACGCAGCTCCAGGCCGCCCCAGTAGCTGGAGGCCAGGATCGCCCAGGCCTGCTCGCCGACGTCGTCGACGGCGACGGTGCCCTGCATGATCGGGCCGGACAGCCGGTCGGTCAGCCAGCCGTTGAGCCCCACCCAGTACGCCTGCGGGGTCGCCATCGTGGCCGCCGTGGGCGCGAACTCGTTGACGAGACGGTCCATGAGCGCCGGCGCGGCGGGCATCACCGCGGCCAGCTCCGCCAGCAGCGCCGGCCCGTCGCCGTCCACGTGCAGGGTCATGCGTGCCTCCCGGGCTGCCCCCCGGCCTGCCAGGCGTCGCCGGTGAGCGGTTGCAGACTGAGGTGGATGAGCTTCTCGTGCCGGGCACCCGTGCCGGCGATGAGGAACTGCTGGCGCTGCGTCCAGCGGTGGAAGTACTGCACCAGCGCAACATCGAGGTCCGGGGAGGCGCGCAGCACGAACTCCTCCAGCGCCGCCTCGGCGGTGGCGAGATCCGGCTGGCGGGCGCCGAGGAGCTCGGAGATCTCCTCGACGTCGGCGCCCTCCAGGTCGGCGCCGAACGCGTGGACGTGCTCGGCGAACCGGGTCACGGCCCGGGCGCTGTCCGCCCGGAAACCTTCGTAGGCGCTGGCGGTGGGCCATTCGTCGAGCAGCGCCATCAGGTTGGTGTAGGCGGCGCTCGCGTAGGACGACGGGCGCTGCGCGGGTGGTTCGACGGCGGGCAGCGGCGCGCCCGCGACCGCGGCGATGGCCTCGAGCGCCCACCGGCCGCAGCCGACGAGCCAGGTGAAGTACTCCAGCCAACTGTCCCCGGGGGCGGGGTTGCGGACGGAGTCCTCCCACTGGAACGGGGTCATCAGCGACCAGCCGGCGGTGTGGAACTCCACGGCGTCGCGGTCGATCCGCTCACCGGTCACGGCCTCGTAGCGCCGCGCGATCCGGCCGATGTCGCCAAGCGGCTCCTCGCAGTCGCGGCTGCGCATCGCGGCGAACTCGGCGATCGGGTCGCCGATGTAGGCGGCCTCGAAGTCGATCAGGCCGGTCATCCTGCCCTGGTCGAACAGGAACTGCGCCGCGTCGGCCTGGATGAGCGCCCGCTGCGTACGCCCGGCCGGGACATTGCGGCACAGCCACCGCCACATGAACTCGATCATCGGGCTGGGCGCGGTCTTGGCCCGGCGGTAGTTGCGCTCACCGGTGGCGTACATGTTCAGCGCCGCGGCCCGGTTGTCGGCCGGCACGGGCAGCCCGAGCGCCCCGAACTCACCCACGTCGATCGCGTGCATGCGGCACATGGCGTCGACGTACTGGTCCAGCACTGCGTCGCGTTCGCCGTCGTCGGACGCGGTGGCGAGGTTGACCCGGCCGGGCAGCCGGTCCATGACGATCGCGGGCGGGTCCTCGATCATCCCGTGGACCCGGGGAACGGGCACGCCGTGCCGGTGGAGCACCCGGTTGATGTCGGCCTCCTGCCCGAGAGTGATCATCTCCCGGAAGTTGCCGCCGCGGTGGCCGCGCACGTAGTACCTGCGCAGCTCCCCGTCGTTCGTCAGATCGGCGAACCAGGCGGCGCGCCACCGTTCCTGCCGCTCGAAGGCCACCACGGTGCCGTCGAGCTCCCGCTCCAACCAGGCCCGAACCCGCTCATCCTGGCTCACGACTCTCCCTCCCATGAACGTCCCGGCGAGGCTACGGATCCTTCCTGGTCGCACACCCCGATGCGCGGGCCTGGCACCTTCGGGCCGGCCCCGGGGGTCCCCTGCCGTCACCTCGATGTCCGAGCGTGCGGGGGACGAGATTCCCCCGGCGGCCACCGGCTCGGCGTCGGCCGCTATCTCACGACGGCCGCTACCTGGCGACGGGGCGGCGCAGCCTCGTGGCGAGGCCGGCGGCGCCGAGGGCGGCCACGACCTTGGCGCCGAGCTCGATCATGCGATCCATGCCCGCGTCGCCGATCGGCTCGTAGGCCAGCGCCGCGAGTTCGTCGGTCCGATCCTCGATCCAGCGCCGGCGGCGGCGCCCCTGCACCGTCAGCTCCGGCGCCGACTCCGGCGTCCCGGCCTCGGTCAGCCAGCCCCGGCGGCGCAGGCTCGCGACCGAGGCGTCCCAGGCCGCCGCGTCCCAGCGCCGGGAGTCACGCAGCGCCTCCCCCGGCCACCCCTCGTAGGCGGCGTGGACCACGAGCGCGTCGATGCCGCGCAACCCTTCGATGACGAGGCCGCCGATGTGCCCGTCGCCCCGGTGCTCGCGCAGCACCTTGGCGGCGTGCCAGATCACCAGAGGGTCCTCGCGCGGCCACGGCAGCGACGCGAGCCCGGCGAGCAGGGGTCGGCCCTCCCTGTTCGCCGCGGCGGCCTCCCCGGCCGCGCGCGCGAGCTCGGCCAGCTCGCCGAGTTCCGCCGGATCGATCGGCGCGAGCGCCGCGGCGAGCACCGGCGCGAACGCCGCCTGCTGCGCCGCGAGGATGGCCTCGGGTGACGCCTTGCGCCACACGGCCGGAATGACGCTGGCGACCAGCCGGGGATTGACGTTGTAGAAGGTCGCCACCACCACGTCGGCCGGCGCCGGTCCCAACGGCGCGGCGCGCGTCACCAGGTTCACGACCGCGACGTCGTCGAGCCCGAGGTCGAGTCGGTGCAGCGCCGCGTGGACGGCCTGGCAGAGCACGCCGGCGCCGAACGTGGGCTCGATGGCCAGCAGCGCGGGACGGGTGCGGGCCACGTCCAACCCGGCCGCTTCGCCGTCGGTCAGGATGTTCCGATCCATGATCACAGTCCTTCTCCTCTCGTCGCGCGGGAGTCCCGCCACAATGGCGACCTGACCCGCCGGGCACGAAGAAGCGGCCGGAAAATGATGTGCGCACGCGCGCCGGGCATCCGCCGAACGTACGGCGTCATTGTCGGGCGCGATATCGGTGTTCGACGGCCGCGCAGGGCCCCACATAACCTGCGTGTGACGTCCGGCGGCGTTAGGGAGAATGACGTCGGCGGACTATTCGGTCCGCATGGGCGCCGGACCGCTCGGGGGCCCGTCCGGGCTACTGGGCGGTCCGCATAAAGGCGGTCCGACGTCGGTCATGGCATTCGCAGGGCGAGGGGGAATGATGGTCACGGCGGCACCGTACCACTCTCCAGCCGCGCGGTGAACGGCGTTGACTTCCCCGCGTCTCGTGGACCCGCCGAGGCCGCTGCGGCTAGGGTGATTCGGGAGGGATCGTCCGGCTTTGAGGGGCAGGTTGCGGTGACCGAAGCGGAAGCAGGAAACGCCCCCGGCGGGCAGTGGTGGACCTCCCTGGCCGACGAACCCCAGCCGGCCGACCTCAGGACGGACGAGGCGCACTCCGCCCGCATGTACGACTACTACCTGGGCGGAAAGGACAACTTCCCGGCCGACCGGCAGGCCGCGGAACAGGTACTGGCCACGTACCCGAACGCCCGGAACGTCGCCCGGCACAACCGCGCCTTCATGATCCGCGCCACCCGGTTCCTCGTCGGCGACCGTGGGATCCGCCAGTTCCTCGACATCGGGACCGGCATTCCCACCTCCCCCAACCTGCACGAGGTGGCCCAGGAGATTGCCCCGGACACCAGGGTCGTCTACGCCGACAACGATCCGATCGTGCTCGCCCACGCCCGCGCCCTGCTGACCAGCAGCCCCGCCGGCCGCACCGCCTATCTCGACGCCGACCTGCGCGACCCCGGTCTCATCCTCGACTCCCCCGAGCTGGCCGAGACCCTCGACCTGACCCGGCCGGTCGCGCTGTCCCTCATCTCGATCTTCCCGTTCATCCCCGACGCCGACTCCCCGCTCGACATCCTCCGCACGCTGATCGATGCGCTGCCCTCGGGCAGCTACCTGGCCCTCACCCACGCCACCGCCGACTTCGATCCCGCCTTCGAGGCGTCGGCGTCGGCCTACCGCAGTCGCCGCATCCCCAATCAGCTCCGCAGCCGCGCCGAGGTGGAACGCCTGTTCCTCGACCTGGAACTCCTCCCCCCCGGCGTCGACCTCGTCCACCGCTGGTTCCCGGACCCCGCCCACGCCGACCTCACCGACACGGACGTCAGCGTGTACGGCGGCATCGCCCGCAAGGCGTAGCCCGCCTGCCCGGGCATGGCGCGGTTCCGCGGAACACCACGATCGCGCACAACAGGACAATCGCGACAATGAGGCGGGAAACGCGACACTCGACCCCGGCCGCGGAGCAGCTCTCCTCGTGTTCCGCTTCCAGCGGCGACAGCTACCACCGAATATGACTGCCCGTCATTGGCCCCGGATGCCGGCCTCGGTAATGTTGCCGCACTGATCAGGCCCGCGGCATTGATCAGTGCAGGATCGAGTGCACGGACGTTGAATCCGCCTCGACGGCGCCAGGTCCACGTCGCCGGCGGAGGTACCGTGCTGCCGCCCGATTGGCGCGCCGCCGCCTACGTCCGTCCCAGGGAGTCCCATGTTCACCTGCCGCCATTCGAGACCCCTGGCGGTGAGCGCCATGTTACTTCTGGTGGTCGCCGGTGCCGGCGGTTGCTCAACCTCCGGTGTGGCCTCGGCGTCCACCTGCGACACCCCGGGGGTGACGGCCGACCACGTCAACCTCGGCGTCCTCTACCCCGACACGGGAGCGGTCGCGAGCGCCTTCGGCGCCGTCCGTTCCGGCATCGACGCCCGGCTGGGCGTGGCGAACTCCACCGGCGGCGTCCACGGCCGCACGATCACCTATCAATGGCGGGACGACCAGGGCGCGGCCGCCACGAATGAGACCGCCGCCCGCGATCTCGTCGACGGCCAGGGTGTCTTCGGCATCATCGAGGCGACCCTCGCGGCGAGCGGCAGTGCGCAGTACCTGGCGGACCGGAATGTTCCGGTGACCGGCCTGGCAGCCGAGAAGGTCTGGTCGAACTACGGGAACATGTTTGCCTTCTCGTATGTCAGCGCCGCTCCCACCGACACCTACGGGCAGTTCGTGCGGTCCCAGGGCGGCAGCCGAGCGGTCGTGGTGCAGACCGCGCTGTCGACCGGCGTCTCGGACGCGGCGGCGAGATACGGGCGCAGTGTGGACGCTGCCGGTGTGCAGGTCCTCGACACACTGAACTACACCCCGGGCGCGGACAGCCCGCAGTCGGTCGCCCAGCGGATCGCCGCCCTCGATCCGGACACCATCATCAGCGTGATCCAGCCGGACGCTCTCATCGCGGTCCTCGACGCGCTGCGCGCCGCGGGCCGGAGCCCGAAGGTCGTGCTGTCCGCGAGCGGCTACGACCGGCGGCTGCTGCGCGCCTACGGCCCCCGGATCGCGGGGCTCGCCGTTCCCGTCTTCTACCGGCCCTTCGAGTCCGGCGGCCCGGCCCTGACCGCCTACACGACGGCGATGACGCGTTACTCACCCCAGATCAGCCAGCCGGAGCAGGACCTGGCCGTGACCTCCTACATCGAGGCGGACATGTTCGTCCGCGGCCTGGAACTCGCCGGCGCCTGCCCCACCCGAGACGGCTTCATCACCGCGCTGCGATCCGTGACGCGCTACGACGCGGGCGGTCTGATCAGCCCGATCAACATCAGGACCGGCCTCGGCAAACCGACCACCTGCTACTCCTTCGTCCAGGCCAACGCGAAGGGCAGCGCGTTCGACGTGGTGGCGCCGGATCTGTGCGGCAAGGAGCTCACCCCCTGAAGGCCCCGACGTCCCCGGTTCTCACAGGCTGGGCTGCGGGACGTCGCGGTGCCGCGTGATCCACGAGCCCGCCGGGCCGTTGAGCATGCGGGCCCGGTGAAGGCGACGGTGGAACAGCGCGACGAGCTCGGCGTCGTGGCGACCATCGTCGGCGAGGACGAAGTCCTCCAGCTCGTGCTCGCCGTCCGCCCACGACCGTGGGCGTCGTCCCACCAGGGCGGCGGTGTCGTCGAGGTCCGCGGCGACGACCGCCGCCCCGATCTCGTCGATCCGCTGCAGGTGTCGGGCGAGCCGCACGGACATGCGGTTGTGGTACCGCTGCGCGCCGGCGCCGAGGTCCTGCCCCTCGAGGGAGCGGGTCAGNTGCNGGTGNGCCGGCCCGTACGCCGACCCGACCGGCTCGGGTTCCGCGACCTCCNCCAGCTCGACCCCGACGNCGGTGGCGATTCCTTCGAGCGCCATCAGGTTGGTCTCGATGCACCAGTGCAGGTTGAGCATGTAGTCCGTGCCGGGCACCGGATCGGCGAGCACGGAGTGGAACTCGAGCTGGTTCGACAGGGCCCACAGAATGTAGTGGTAATGNACGGCCTGGAGGTCCACCGCGGTGCCGCTGCGTTCCTCATAGCGGCGCATGAGAGGGGCGAGGTCGCCCAGGGCGACGAACGGGCTGCGGACCCACATTCCCCCGAGATCCTGCAGGGGGTCGCCGACGTGCCCGAACTCCAGATCGAGCAGCGCGGTGATGCGTCCGCCGGAGTGCAGGAGCTGCCCGGCGTCCCAGACGATGGCCGACTCGCGGCCGCGCGAGTCGGGACGGTGCCGCGACAGCCACCCCAGCACGAACTCCTGGAAGGGGTCGGGCCGCTTCTTCAACTTCCGGTAGGCGGACTCCTCGAAGTGCCGCAGACCCACCGCGCCGGGATCCTCGCCGGCACCGGCGCGCACGATGCCCGCGTCCACGAACGGCGCCACGTCGAGCGCGTGCAGCCGGACGAGAATGTCGATGTAGTCCTCCATCGCCCGGCGGCGTTCGTCGTCCGGGACGCCCTCGAAGGAGTCCCGCCCCTCGACGCGCGCCATCACGTAGGCCCGCGGCTCCTCCGACCAGCCGTAGACGGCCGGCACCGGAATGCCGTGCTCCTGCAGGACCGACTGGAAGCGCATCTCGTGGCGCAGCGGGAACGCCGACGGCGAGTCGACCCGCTCGCCACGCACATACAAGGGCAGGATCTCGCCGTCGCGTTCGACATCGACCCACCAGGCCGGGCGCCAGCGCGCCTGCCGCTCGACGCGCACGACCTTCCCGCCCACCTCACGTTCCAACCAGCCCGTGATCCATTCGGCGTGCCCGTCACTACGGTCAGGCAACCTGGCCTCCCAGCGTCATCGCGGCCGGGACCCCTGTTCCCACGCCACACTCGTCACCGACCTGCCGCGGTATCTCGGTCTTCGGGCCGCACGCATGCGCAGGGCGGGGTACGAAGGTCAGCATGAACGTCGCGGCACCGGATGTCACGGAGATGTCACGGTCTCGGTGGAACTGCGGCTGTCCGGGCGAGCTTGCCGGGCGAGCTCGTCAGCGCCCTCGTCTCCGTCAGATATCCGACCGGGGCAACCGCGGCGTCGGGTCTGGCGCGGCACGGGATACGGGATCATTGGCAGAAGCGGCGGCGAGCCCCAGCCCCAGCCCCAGGCGGTGATGGACGACAGTGCGCAGGCCGATTGGCGTCCGTTCGACCGGCTCGATCTCGGTCGGGCTCGCTCTGGCGATGGCGGTGGCGACGCTGGTGGGCGTGCTGGGGACCAGCGCGGGCTCGGCGTTTCTGCCGGTCACGGACAGCGGTGCGTGGCTGTGGAGCACGGCGAAGGGGTGGGCCACCCACATCAACGGACCGTCCGGACGGCCCGACTTCAACGTCCCGGTGCCAGATACCCGCGGCCACCGGATCGAGCTCAGCCAGGATGGCGTCTCCGTGCTGGTCTCCGACCGCGACACCGGTGTGGTCAGCAGGATCGACCCGGCCGGCATGGGGCTGCTGTCCCGGCCCTTCGGCCACGGCTCGTTCCGGGTCGTCGCGCATGGTGGCACCGCCTATCTCGTCGAGGATGCGACCGGGACGGTGATGCGGATCGACCCGAAGACCCTCGACGTGATCGGGGCGCGGCTCGAGGTGAAGGCACCGGTCACCGGTGCCGGGATCGCCGACGACGACACGCTGTGGCTGTCCGTGGCGCGAAGCGGCGAAATGATCGCGATCCGCGACGGCAAGATCATCAAGCGGGTTCGGGTCGGCCGGCCGGACGGCGCGCTGGCGATGACCATCGCCGACAATCAACCGGTGGCGGTGGACGGCACGGCGCCGGCGCTGGTCCCGGTGGCGGTCGACGGCCCGCGCGCGCCGAGCGCGCTGCCGCCGCCCGCCGGCCAGGGCCGCCGGCTGCTGGTCGCGCCGTCGCTGGAGGGCAGGGTGGTGCCCGTGCTCGTCGAGGGGACGGACGTGATGTTCCTCGTCGATCTGGCGGCCGGGTCCGGTCCGCGGGCCGTGCGTACGGTGCGGCTGGTCGGGCAGTCGCCGGCCAGCCGGCTGGGCGCCCCGGTGATCGCGGGCGGCCGAGTGTACGTGCCGGACGACGGCACCGGACAGGTGCTGGTGTACGACCGCGACCACCAGCGGTTCGAGGAACCGATCCGGATCGCGGGTGGCCCCGGGCTGCTGACCCTGTTCGTCCGCGCCGGCTCGGTGTGGATCAACAACGCGGACGGCTCCCAGGCCGTCTCGGTCGGGCCGGACGGCCGGCGCCACCAGGTGGACAAGTACGCCCCGGGCGTCCCGGAGCCGGCCCGCAGCGCCGATCCCCACCTCCCCCAGCCGCCGCAGGTCGCCACGAACGCGCCGCGCGTCGTCGTGCCGCGCGTACCGCCGTCGCGCCCGCCGGCGACGCGGGTACCGGCGGTGCGGCCACCCCCTGCCTCCCGGCCGTCGACGCCGGCGCGGGTCCCACCCGGCCCGCTGCCCGGGCCCGGCCCGATCGTTCCGCCCTCGCAGCGGCCCCCGAGGACGCCGCCCGCGACCGCGCTCCCGCCAGGGCCCACGGGGCCGCCACGGACGGCCCAGCCACCGCCGGCGACGACCCCGCAGCAGACGCCACCCGCGCAGCCCGTGCCCGTTCCGCCGCCGCCACCGGCCGCGCCCGGGGTACCCGGCGTGCGGGCGGTCGCCGCCGCCGGCGCGATCACCGTCACGGTGACGGCACCGGCGGCCGGCGGACTGGTGACCAGCTACGCGCTGACCACGAACCCGGGCGGGACCCGCACCCTGACCGCGCCGGGCACGGTCACCATCGCGGTGGCCGGGTGCGCGACCGCGACCGCCAGCGCCACCGCCACCGGTCCGGGCGGCACGTCGGCGAGCTCCGCCACCGCGCAGGCGGTCGGCTGCGTCCCCCCGGGCGCGGTGCGCAACATCGCCTCGGCCGCGGTCCAACCTCCGACCAACAGTCCGGGGGACATCCGGGTGACCTGGGACCCGCCGGCGGACACCGGCGGCGGCGCCCTCGACTACGTGGTCACCGTCCACTACTCCACGATCAACGGAGTGACGCCGCAGGACCAGATCGCGGTGGTGACCGGGACGAGCTACGAACGGGGGAGGGCCGCCGGCCGCGACCCGTACTCGCGGATCAGCGTCGCCGCGCGCAACGCGGCCGGCACCGGGCCCGCGGTCGTCGGCTACACGCCGGGCGGGTGACCGGCGGGTGGCCGGCACGCGGCCTGACGTGCATCCGACAGCCGTGGGACAGCCCGGCACCAGCAAACCTCCCATCGCCGCCACCTCCGGCCGGCTAGTCTGGGACGAAGCGTGGCAATGAAGACACGGATCGTGCAGCCGCCGTGACGCCCGCGAGGGGGGATCGTGCCAGAACGCCAGGACGACGCCGGCTGGGGGGACTTCGCCGCGGCGTTCCAGGCCGTGGTCGACAATGTGGGGCTGGTGATCCGCGGCAAGACCGACGCCGTCTCCCAGGCCCTCACCTGTCTGCTCAGCGGCGGCCACCTGCTGCTGGAGGACGTCCCCGGGCTCGGTAAGACGTCCCTGGCCCGGGCACTGGCCGCCTCCGTCGAGGCGAGCTGCCACCGGGTCCAGTTCACCCCGGACCTGCTGCCGTCCGACATCACCGGGGTGACCGTCTACCACCAGGGTTCCGACGCGTTCACCTTCCACGAGGGCCCGGTGTTCGCCCACGTGGTGGTCGCGGACGAGGTGAACCGGGCGTCCCCGAAGACGCAGTCGGCGCTGCTGGAGGTGATGGAGGAGAACCGGGTCACCGTCGATGCGGTGAGCCACTGGGTGCCCCGGCCGTTCTTCGTCGTCGCCACCCAGAACCCGGTCGACATGGATGGCACGTACCCGTTGCCGGAGGCGCAGCTCGACCGGTTCCTCATGCGGGTGCGGGTCGGCTACCCCGACCGCGCCGCCGAGCTCGCGATCCTGCGCGACCGCCGGTCCGGGCTGCGGGTCGAAGACCTCCAACCGGTGCTCACCACCGACGACGTCCTGGCTCTGGTCGCGCTGGCGGCGCAGGTGCACGTCGCGGACAACGTCAGCGGCTACGTCGTCGACCTGGTGACCGCCACCCGGTCGCTACCCGGCCTGCGGCTGGGCGCCAGCCCCCGCGGCAGCATCGCGCTGCTGCGGGCGGCGCAGGTGCAGGCCGCCGCGGCCGGCCGGGCGTTCGTGATCCCGGAGGACGTGCAGCGACTCGCGGCCCCCGTCCTCGCGCACCGGCTGCTGGTCACCCCGGACGCCGAGCTTCGGGGCTACACCGGCGAACAGGCGGTCGCCGAGGCCCTGGCCGCCGTGCCGGTGCCCCGGACACTCACCGGGGTCTGACCGGCATGGCCGCGGCACCCGCGACGCCCCGGGCGGCCCGACCCGCAGCCGCCCCGGGCTGGCTGCGCCGCGTGCGCGGGACCATCACGCCGACCGGTTTCGGGGTTCTCGCCGGCGTCGTCGTCACGGGCACGGCCGCCGGGGTGCTGCGCTTCCCGGAGTTGGCGGTGCTCGCCGTCGGCGGCGTGGTGGCGTTGCTGTGCGCCGCCGCGCTGGTCGCACGCCAGCCCCGGTTCACCGTGGAGATCGAGGTGACGCCGATGCGGGTCGGCCGCGGCGAACCGGCGATCGCCGGCGTCACGGTGCACAACGTCGGCTCCCGGACGGTGATCGGCCCGGTGCGGCTGCGCCTGCCGTACCGAACAGGCCTCGGACCTACGACGAGCCTCGGACCTACGGCAGAGCCCGGAGCCGCGACAGAGCCCGTGGGCGGGGCCGAGGGCGCCGGGGCCGAGGGCGCCGGGGCCCGGAGGCCGGAGGCCGCCGAGGCCGAGATCCGGTCGCTGCCGCCCGGGGCACGCCGCATGATTGCCATCCCGCTGCCGACCGGGCGCCGCGGGTTGCTCCGGGTCGGGCCGGCCGAGCTGGTCACCAGCGACCCACTCGGGCTGTTCGCCCGGACGCAGCAGCGGGGTCGACCAGCGGTCGTGCACGTGTACCCGGTGGTCCAGCCGCTGGCACCGCTGCCGTCCACCCGCGCCGGCCGCCCCGACGGCCTGCCGGTCGACAGCGAGACCCAGGGCGGGGTGACCTTCCACCGACTGCGGGAGTACGCGCCCGGCGACGACCCGCGCCACCTGCACTGGCGGTCCAGCGCCCGCGCCGGCACGCTGCTGGTCAGGCAGTACGTCGACCCGTCGGAACCCGCGACGACGGTGGTGCTCGACACTCGGCGCCGGGCGTACCCGCCGGGTGATCCGGGTGCCGCCGCCTTCGACGCCGCGGTGGACGCCGCCGCGTCCGTGCTTCTGGCGTCCGCGCGGCTGCGGTTCCCGGTGCGGCTGTGCACCACCGCCGGCCTGCGGCTCACCCTCAGCGGCGGCCGGGCCGACGAGACCACGGCCCTGGACGCGCTGGCCGGGGTGGAGCTGATCGACTCGGGCCCGCCCGGTCCGGGTTCCGGCGGCGGCCCGGCCGCCGGACAGACGCTCACGGCCTCGGTCCGCGGCTCCTCTCGGCGCGCCATCGGCACGCTGGCTCTGGTCAGCGGCACGCAGGACGCTGCCGCGACGGTCAGCGCCGCGGCGGTCGCGGTCGGATACGAGCGGGTGGTCGTGGTCCGGGTCGGTGAAACCGGCGGCCTGTCCTCGCTCGGCGGCGGACGACTGCGGGTGCTGGACGTCCGCGACGCCGCCGGCCTCGCGGTGCTCTGGCCGGCCTCGACGGGGGTCCGGCCCCCGACGGAGGGCGGCCGGTCCCCGGCGGGGGGCGGCCGGTCCCCGACGGACGGCCTGCGGTGACCGCACGCCTCGCCGCGCTGGGTGTCGTCGCCTGCCTTGCGGGGCTGGCCGGCGCTGCCTTCCACCGGGGGTTCGGCCTGGGAGCCGTCCTCGGCCCGGTGGTCGCGGCCGCGGTCATCCCGGTGGTGCTGGCCGCACTGCTCGCCCGGGGCGGCCGCCGGCCCCCGCCGCTGCCGGTGTCGTTCCTGAGTTCGGCCGTGCTGTGGCTGGCCGTCGTCGCCGCGACGTTGTTCCGCGACGGTTCGCCGCACGCCCGCGGCGTGCTCCCGGCGGTCGCCGACGGCCTGGTCAACGGGAGCACCCGGCTGCTCGACACGACCCTGCCCGCGCCGGATTCCCCTGACCTGCTGGTCGTCCCGCAGGCGCTGACGTGGCTGGCCGCCCTCGCCGGCGCCGAACTGGTGCTCAGAACACGGTCGGTGCTGGCACCGGCGCTACCGGCGCTGGTCGCCTTCGGTGTGGCCGTGACGGTGACGGTGTCCGGCCCGGGCTCCAACCTGGGCATCGCCGGCGGCCTGGTGGTCGCCGCCGGGGCGCTGGCCCTGTGCCGGCGGGCCGAACCGCGGGCGCCCTCGGACCACGGCCGTCCCACCTGGCCCGAGTCGGCCGGTCGGATCGACGCGCGCCGCTCGACGCTGGGCCTCACCGTGGTCGCCGCGACCGCCGCCGTGGCGCTCGCGGCCGGTCCGGCGCTGCTCGTCCCGAGCGCCGGACCGTACGACCTGCGCGCGCACCGCAGCGTCCCGTCGCACCCGCAGCCGACGGTGAGCCCGCTCGACTTCGTCTCCGCCTGGCTGCGCTCGCCGGGCGAGGCGCTGTTCACCGCCGCCCCTCCCGTCTCCCGCAACATCCGCCTGGCGGCACTCGATCGGTTCGACGGGCAGCAGTGGACACCGTCGGCGCGGTTCACCCCCGCCGGCGGTCGGGTACCACCGGCGCCGGGCGGACCGCCGGCCGCGGACCGGATCAGCCAGGACATCACCATCGGCACCCTGCCAGGCGTGTTCCTGCCCCATGTCGACCGACCGGTCACCCTCACCGGTGCCGACCTCGCCGTCGACACCGCCGGCGGGAGCCTGATCTCGAGCAGTCCGCTGGTCCCCGGGCGCGCCTACCGCGTGACGTCCGCCGTGCCGCGCGACCTGAGCCCGCAACAGCTCGCGGCGCTGCGGATCGCGAGCGGCACCTCGTCGGACGCGGCCCGGACCCTCCCACCGGGGCTGCCGGCGCCGATCGCCGCGGCGGCGCGGGAGGTGGCAGCGGCCGGGGGCACCCCGTTCCAGCGGGCCTACCGGCTGGAACAGTTCCTGCGCACCCGGTTCACCTACGATCCGGAGGCCCCGTCCGGCCACGCCTACGGTCACCTCGCCTACTTCCTCGACCGCAGCCACACCGGCACCTCGGAGCAGTTCGCCACGGCGTTCGCGGTCCTCGCCCGGGTCCTGGGCCTGCCCAGCCGGGTGGTGGTCGGCTTCCACCCCGCCGGCCTCCCCGCGACCGGCGCGGCCCCGGTCGGAACGGATCGGACGAAGAATGATCGGACGGGGGCCGGTCGGACGGGGGTTGTGCGGGCCGGGGATGTGCTGGTGTGGCCGGAGATCGACTTCGCCGGGGCCGGATGGGTGCCGTTCTACCCGACGCCGCAGGCAGCGGGCCCGCATGGGGGGTCGGTCGCCACCTCTGCCCAGGGGGAGCCGGCCGGTCGGGCCGAGCAGGTCACCGAGGCCGCCGCCGTGCCACCGCAGTCCGTGGTGCAGTCCGCGCCGGCCGGGTCCCGGTCGTCCTCGACCCCGGTCGGCGCTCTCGCCGGGCTGGCCCTGGCCGGCGCGGTGGTGATCGCCGGGGTGGCCTACGTCGTCCTCGGTCTGTCCGCCCCGGCCCGCCGCCGGCGACGACGGCGGGCGGCGGACGGCGACCGGGAGCGGGTGGTCGGCGCCTGGCTGGACACGCTCGAGTCGCTGGACCGGGCCGGTGCGCCGGTGCCGCCCTCAGCGACCCCGACGGACGTCGTCGACCTCGGATCGGCCCTGGTGGGACCGGGCGGACGGGCCCCGCTGACCGCTCTCGCCCGTCTGGCCACCGCGGCCCTGCACGGGCCGGACATCCCCGGCGCACCGAGCGCCGTGAGCGGACGAGAGGCCGAGGCGGCCTGGCAGCACAGCGCGACGATGCGCACCGAACTGCGCCGCGTCACCCCGCGCAGCCGCCGGGCCCGCCGGTGCCTCGCGCCCGCCGCGGTCTTCGGCTCGGCCCACCGGATCGAGCCCCGGTGAACGAGCACGAGGGCGAGCACGAGGGGCCGATCATCGCCGGCTACCGCTCGCTACGGCCGATCGCGCAGGGCGGCTTCAGCATCGTCTACACGGCTTACCAGGACAAGCTGGACCGCACCGTCGCCGTCAAGGTCATCAATGCGGACCTGCTCGACGCTGCGGCGGCCCGTCGTTTCGCCCGGGAATGCCGGGCGACCGGGCGCCTTACCGGCCACCCGAACATCATCACGGTGTTCGAGGTGGGCTCCACCCGCGACCGCCGTCCGTTCATCGCGATGCAGTACCTCCCGGCCGGCTCCATGACCGACCGGCTGCGGCGGGAAGGCCCCCTCGGGACGGCGGAGACCCTCCGCGTCGCGGCGCAGATCGCCGACGCCCTGCACGCCGCGCACAGCCTGCAGATCCTGCACCGGGATGTGAAGCCGGGCAACATCATGCTCTCCGATCGCGGGGACCCGGTGCTGAGCGACTTCGGCATCGCCACCCTGGGACTCGGCACCGACAGGTCGGGTACCGACGGCGCCTTCACCGTGGCCTACTCCGCGCCGGAGGTCCTGCAGGGCTCCCCCGCCAGCGTCGCCTCCGACCTCTATGGCCTGGGCGCGACGATCTACACTCTGCTGTCCGGGACTCCGCCGTTCGGCTGGCTGCCCGGTGACTCCACCCCAGCGATGATCCTGCGCATCCTCCACGACGAGATCCGCCCCCTGCGACGGGCCGACGTCCCGGACGAGGTGGAACGGGCGCTGCACGCGCTGATGTCCCGGGATCCGTCCCGTCGGCCGGGCAGCGCCGCGGAGGCGGCGGCCGAGCTGCGTCGGCTGAACGCGGTGCTGGGCTTCACCGTCCGTCACACGCCACTGAGACCCGTCGGCGAGCCGACCCCGCCGCCGGTGTCCACCGGTATCGGGCCCGGTCCCGGTGGTCACGACGCCGCGGAAGCCGCGCGCGCCGCGCACACCGACGCCGCGCACACCGACACCGCGCGTGCCGACACCGCGCCCCCGTCGCCCGGCGATGCGCCCACCGCCGTCCAGCCCGGGCCTGCCCCCGCACCCCCCGCCGATCGCGCGTTCCCGGCCGCGCCGGCGACCGGCACGACCGCACCGGCGCAGCCGAGGGCCGTCGATCCGGTGACCCCGCAGGTGGCGGCGGGGGGACTGGATGCCGCCGGCGGCGGCCAAGGCGAGGATCTGCTCGTGGCCGGTCGTCGGTCGATCCGCCGGGTGCCGTTCCTGCTGATGATCGTGACCGTCGCCGCGTTGGGCGTGCTCCTCGTGGTCCTGGTGGCAGCCGTCATCGCCAGTCGGAACGACCAACCGACGGCGGGCGTCGCCACCACAGCCACCTCGACGGTCCCGCCCAGCACGGTCGCGGCGGCGCGACCGCACCGTCTACAGGTCGCCGACCACGGCACGGTGGCCGTCCTGACCTGGCAGAACGGCTCGCCGTCCACCAGCCTGGTGCTGCAACGTCGAGGCTCCGAGGACGAGAGCAGACTGACGACACTGAGCGCCGGCCAGACGGTGTACTCCGACCAGATCGAACCCACCCGGCCCTACTGCTACCAGATCGGCCAGGTCCTCGGCGTCTATCAGGCCCAGGATGCTGCACCGAGGACCACCGTCGCCTGGTCCGGATACACCTGCATCCGGAACGCGACCCCGCCCGCATCCTGACCCGGCGAGCCGGGTCGCACAGGGGGGCAGCCCCCTGCCGAAGAGGGTGTCCAGGCCCCTCGTGGCCGCGGCCGGGCGCCACGAGTCTGAGGGTCATGACGCAGACGCCTCCCGCTACGGCCGCCGTCCGGACCCCGGCATCCCACGGAGCGCGCGCTGGCCCCCCGACCTGGCCCGCGGCGCGATGCTGCTGTTCATCGCGCTCGCCAACGCCGGGAACTGCGCCTTCGCCGGCCAGCCCGGCCTCGACGGCACGCCGCACGGCGCGGAGCGCGGCGCGGAACCGGGGCAGGTGGGCGTGCCAGTCCTCAGAGGGGAATGTCCGCCGTCCCGGTGGTGGAACGGCGGACCAGGCGCAGCGTCCGGGCGAAGCCGGCCCGGTCGGGACCGATGTCGGCGGCTTCCGCCGCGTGGGCGATCAGGGCGGTGAGCGCGTACTGGACGGTCAGCCAGGCCCACCTCTCCTGGACGGCCAGGTCTGGCAGTCGGAAGCGCAGTACCTTCCCCGGGCCGCGGAGATGGGTCTTGAGCTGGTCGTTCGCGGTCTCCTCCGCCCAGCGTTCGCCCGGCCCGCCCTTTTGCGCGCCTGGGTGATCCCGCTCGCACTCGACGGCGCCCACGCCGCGTCCCAGCAGCCGAACCGGTCCAGCGACCCGGTGACCTTCGCCGCGACCTCGGCGTCGTCGTCCGGGAACAGGCACATTCCCAGCGTCAGATACGCCGCCACATACGGCGGGAGCTTGGAATGGCCCTGCCGATAACCTGCCTGCGCTCGATTAGGCGGTGATTTGGATCATCGCTCGCCGAAGATAGTCCGGTAAGACGGACATCCTTAACCCTTGGCACATACTGTTCCAAAGGTGAGCGATGCCACCGGAATCGAGACAGACGCCGATGTGCAACACGAGGTTCCCCTCCGGCGCAACGAGGGCTTCCGTATGCTGTGGATCGGCCAGCTGCTCTCCGATACCGGCTCAGGGATCGGCCTGCTCGCCTACCCGCTGCTTATCCTGGCGCTGACTCACTCGGCGGTGCTCGCCGGGGTGGTGGGGACGTCGCGGGCCATTACCCTGCTGTGCCTGCAGCTGCCCGCCGGGGCGCTCTCCGACCGGTTCAACCGGCGGCTGACGATGATCATTTGCGACACCATGCGCGCGATCCTGCTGGCCCTGCTCGGCATCCTGGTCGTGACCCATCTCGCGTCCTGGCCGGTCGTCCTGGTCGTGTGCCTGATCGAGGGAGGCGCAGGCGCCATCTTCAACCCGGCGGCTGCCGCGGCACTGCCGGAGATCGTGCCGGACGGGCAACTGGAGCAGGCGTCGGCCGCCACCGAGGCCAGGACCTACGCTGCCGCCCTGGCCGGCCCGGCGCTCGGCGGGGCTCTTTTCGGGCTGGGCCAGGCCGTCCCGTTCCTCGCCAATGCCGTCTCCTACGTTGTCTCGTTCGGCACGGTGAACAGGATCCGGGGGCAGTTCCGCCCGGAGAACGCGGCCGAGCGCAAGGCGTTGTGGCGCGAGGTGGCCGATGGCCTGCAGTTCGTCTGGCAGGTGCCGATCCTGCGCGCGGTAGCGCTAACGGCACCCTTGCTGAACTTCGCCTTCACCGGCGTGACCTTCACCGTCACGCTCGCGCTGCGTCATCACAGTACCTCCACTGCGGTGATCGGCCTAGTGCAGGCGACCATCGCGGCCGGCGGGCTGCTCGGCGCCCTGGTGGCACCCCGGCTGCAGGGGCGCATGCGCCTGGGAGCCCTGGCCACCACGATCACCCTGGCTGGGGCCCTGCTGTTCGGTGCTGCGGCACCGCTCCTCCCGTCGCCGCTGGTGGCGGCGCCGATCGCCCTAGCGCTGCTGCTCGCGCCGGCCGTGAACGCCGCGCTGTTTGCCGCGACGCTCCGCAGTGCACCGGCAGAAATGCGCGGCCGGGTCATCAACACCGTGGTCATGGCGACTACCGCGCTGGCTGCGCTGGCGCCGCTGACCGCTGGGCTGCTTGTCCAGCACGTGTCCGGCGCCTGGGCGGTGGGCGCCTTCGCCGCCACGGCCGCCGCTGCGGCAGTGCTGTGCCTGATCCTGCCAGGTTTGCGGCATGCTGCATGAGCCGCACGGATGAAGATTTCGGCAAGGACAACGTAAAATCTATCCCCATCACGCCTTGAAACAACCGCAGCAGCGAGAGATGCCTACAGCGGAATGCGCCTGTTCCCGGACGACGACAACGCCGAGGTCGCGGCGAAGGCCCGGGAACCGTCCGAGGACGACAACCGTCGCGTACTCGCCGTCCTCGCCTATCTCGAGGGTTGCAGCCCACCTGGAGGGTGAGCATCTCACGGCGCAGGCGGAATCCGTCAAGCTGTTTGAGTCAGGCGCTTCAGAAAATTAGTTGGCCTGCTGATCGGTGTCCTGGTCGTCGGGCCGGTTGATCCACGCGGGCTTGGGGAGCTCGGGTGGGGTCGGGGGTCGGCGGACGAACCGTTCGGGGTGTGCGGCGTAGGCGGCGTCGAGCACGCTGGCGCGGGCCTGGTGGACGGTGTCGGCCTGGCCGTGGTGCACGACCGCCGGGGTCAGCAGGCCGATCCCGGAATGGCGGTGCTGGTTGTTGTAGTGGTCGAAAAATTGTCGGCACCAGGCGCGAGCCGTCTGCAGGGTCTCGAACGACGCCGGGAAGTCGGGCCGGTACTTCAACGTTTTGAAGTGGGCCTCTGAATACGGGTTGTCGTTGGAGACCCGCGGGCGGGAATGGGAACGGGTGACCCCGAGATCGGCGAGGAGCAGTGCGACGGTTTTCGAGGTCATGGACGTGCCGCGGTCCGCGTGGATCGTGAGCTGGTCAGGGTTGACGGCCTGTTTCTCGCAGGTGGCGCGGAGTAGATCGTCGGCGAGGGCCGCGGATTCGGCGTCGGCGACCATCCACCCGACAACATAGCGGCTGTACACGTCGATGATGACGTACAGGTAGTAGTAAGTCCATTTCTTCGGGCCGCGGAGTTTTGTGATATCCCACGACCAGACGGTGTTGGGCTTTTCGGCGACGAGTTCGGGTTTGACATGAGCCGGGTGGGTGGCCTGGCGGCGGCGTTCCCCGGTCTCTCCGTGCTCGGCGAGGATCCGGTACATCGTGCGGGGAGACGCCAGGTAGATCCCCTCGTCCAGCAGCGCCGCCCAGACCTGGTCCGGGGAGGCGTCCACGAACCGCTCCGAGTGCAACAGCTCCAGCACCCTCGCCCGCTCCTCGGCCGTCAGGGCCGCGGGCTGGCGGCGCTGCTTGTGCGGAATCGGTGCCGGCCGCGGCGGAGCAGGGCTTTTCCGGTGCCGCCGGTAATGCGTCGCCCGGGACCGGCCCACCGCCCGGCACGCCGCGACGGCCCCGACTTTCGGGATCAGCTGTTCGAGCGCTTCCTCGGTCACCTG
>NZ_JYFN01000050.1 GCF_000948395.1 Frankia torreyi
CCGCTGCATCTTCTGCGGCCCGGACTCACGGCTGAACTCCGCCAGCGTCCACCCGTTCTTCCGCTCGGTCCGAGACAACAACCCCGCCACATACGCCCGCGCCTGCGCCCGGGGCTGATCAGACCGGAAACAGCCTTCCACCCGGCCGAACAGCTCCTCCAGCCCNGCCTCCCACATCGCNACATCCACCTCGGATACACTCTGAGCCGCGGCCACCGCGGTCTCTCCCTTTGTTCTCACAAAACATGGAGAAACACACGGTGGCCGCTCTTCCGTCCACNCCACNCCGCACTCGAAGCAAGAGATCACACACCGACCACTGTCGCTGTAGTACTAGCGTCCGGACCATGACGACGGACCACATCGCGGGGCATCTGCGGGCCGGCGGTCACCCGCCCGGCGGCGTGCGCGACAGCGCTGACGTGCGGGTGGAGCAGCACCGCCTGCCGCAGACGTACGCGGCGTTCGCCGCGCTGCGCGACGCGACCGGCGAACAGACCGCGGCGGTGCTGCAGGTTCTCGCGCTCTACGGCCACGCGGTCGACAACGGCGACCCGGACCTCCTGGCGCGGGTGTTCGTCGACCCGCCGGCCCTCGACGGTGCGACGTCCCCCTCGCACCACACCGTCAACACGGAAGTGAAGCAGGTCCCCGGCGGCCTGGCCGCGTGGAGCCGGCTGGTGACCATCGCCGGCGACGGCAGCGTCGCGAGCGCCGACGTCGTCGACGTGCTCACCGAGACGCCCGCCGGCTGGCGCGTGGCCCGACGGACCGTCCACCCGCGCCACGGCGGCCCGGTCGTCGTCACCGACGGGGAGGCCCCGTGGGCGTGAGGATCGTGCCGGTCGACGCGGCCACCTACGCCGAGGTGTGCAGCCTGCTCGCCAAGCATCCGTACCTGTTCGACAACATCGCGCTGGAAACCGCACCGGCGGCGTACACCGACGATGCGACCATGGGCGGCACGCCGCTGGCGCAGGCCGCGAGCGGCCTCCCGTACGGGCGGGTGATGTTCCCGCACCACACCACCGACATCGCCGTCCACCGGATCGACGACGACACGCTGCGGGTGTGGGCGAAGTACTTCGTGATACGCGGCGACGGCACCGCGGGATCGGGCGACTACCAGGACACCGTGGTCCGTACGCCGCACGGCTGGCGGATCGCCGAACGGTCCGTCACCCGCGGCAACCGGCCCGACAACGACCCCGACGGCCCCTCGGCACGGACCCTGACCACCACCACCTGGCTGCCGACCGAGGACTGACCGACGCCGTGGTGGTCGGCGCTGGTCAGCACACACGGATCGTCGTTGCCGAGGATCCGTCGCTGGTCGGCGTGGATGGCCGTGGTGGCGGTGCCTGAACGCGCCGCTCAGGTAACCGATGTTCGCCGGGGTGCGCTTCTCGACGCCACGCCTAGACAAAGTCGACATGACGGGCTACCTTCGTCCAGGTCAGTCACCTGACTGAAGATCACAACTGTCACGAGTGCCAACGTCCAGCCCCGGCTTGTTGGCCGGCAACCCTCCACCGCGAAGGGGTGCCCCGGGTGAGGACACGGCCGCATCCAGTGGATGCGGCAAAGCGCGGGCCCGGTCTCCTGGGCCTCGGCCGAGGGAGCAACGACATGCTGGGAGCGACTCGCCGCGCGGGTGGCCGCTCCACGACCGCAGGTCGCGTCCCGGGCACGAACACCGTGCCCGGCCCGCGGGCCCCCCGGTCACCACAGGTACGGCTTACCCGCCGCCTGTCGATCGACCTGCGTCGTTCGTCCAGCTGTCTCTGTCCGACGACCTGACTCCCGCTGCCGGCCGGCCCGGCCGGCCGGCTCCCGCGGTTCCGCCGCCTCCGTCGCCCCACCCGCCCGAGTTCACCCGACTGTCGCCGTCCGTCGGCTGAGTGCCCGGACGGGGCTGCTCGGCTGCCCGGGTTCGGTCAGGCCGGCAGCCTCGTTCAGGTCGCGTCCCGGGCCGGCCGGCTCATCCAGCAGGCCTGCCGGAATCCCGATACCGAGCGCGGCAGGAAGCGCCGCCGGGCCGCCGGGCCGCCGGGCCGTCGGGCCGTCGGGCCGTCGGACCGCCGGGCCGTCGGACCGCCGGACCGCCGGGCCGGTTTCCGATCGCCACGACCAACGCGGCTCGGTCCCGACGCGCCTCCACGACCAACCCCAACCCCGTCGACCACTCGATCAGGAGAACGGAAACCCGATGTCCAGCAACGTCTTCGGCGTCAGTAAACGAGTCTCGCTGACGCTCGCCGCCGGATCCGCAGCGCTCGCGCTCGCGGCCTGCGGCTCCAGTGGCGGCTCCGCGGGCAGCTCTGCCGGCTCGACCGGCACCCCGGTTCGGGGCGGGACGTTGACGTTCGCGATCAACTCCGACGGCACCTGCCTCGACCCGCACCAGAGCCCGGCCGACGTCGACGGGTTCTTTGCCCGGTCGATCGTCGACTCGCTCGTGGCCCTGAGCGACGACGGCACGATCTCCCCCTGGCTCGCCACGAGCTGGACCGTCTCGCCGGACCAGAAGACGTACTCGTTCGTCCTGCGCGACGACGTCACCTTCAGCAACGGCGAGAAGTTCGACGGCGCGGCCGTCAAGGCCAACCTCGACCACATCGTCGCCCCGGCGACCAAGTCGCAGCTGGCGGCCGGCACCATCGCGACCTACACCGGAACCACGGTGACGGACCCGACCCACGTCGAGGTCCACTTCAGCGCGCCGAACTCGGCGTTCCTGCCCTCGCTGGCCACGGCCTACCTGGGCATCGAGGCGCCGAGCACGTTGACGAAGCCGCCGTCCGAACTCTGCTCGAAGATCGTCGGCAGCGGTCCGTTCATCAGCTCGGGCGGCTACGTCAAGGGCAAGGGCATCGACTACGTCCGCAACGCGAAGTACAACTGGGCGCCGAAGAACGCCAAGCACACCGGCCCGGCCTACCTCGACGCGTTGTCGATCCGCAGCCTCCCCGAGGACTCCTCCCGGTACGGCGCACTGACCAGCGGGCAGATCGACGCGATCGCGAGCGTCCCGCCGGTGAACGTGGCGCAGCTCAAGTCGACATCGGGCTTCCGGATCCAGACCGCGTCCGCGCCGGGCGGCAACTACAACTACTACCCGAACACCGCCAAGGGGCCCTTCGCGGACGTCAAGGTCCGGGAGGCGTTCCGGGCGGGCATCGACTGGGCGACGATCGTCGACAAGCTGTACTTCGGCGTCTTCCCGCCCGGCAAGGGCCCGCTGTCCCCGTCGACCGTCGGCTACGACACGTCGATCGAATCCGCCTACCGCTACGACGCCGCCAAGGCGAACCGGCTGCTCGACCAGGCCGGTTGGACGGGTCGGGACGCGCAGGGCTACCGCACCAAGGACGGTAAGCGGCTCACCATCGTCCATCCCTTCCTCAAGCAGTTCGCCCGGGAACAGCGCGACGTCGTCGCCGACCAGGTCCAGGCCGCGGCGAAGCAGATCGGCATCGAGGTCAGGACCACGAACCCCGAGTACACCTCGTACATCAAGGACGTCGCGGCCGGCAACTACGACCTCATCGACTTCAGCTGGCAGCGGGCCTCGCCCGACGCGCTGCGCACCCTGTTCGGCAGCGCGGCCATCCCGAAGGACGGCTTCGGCACCAACGGCTCGCGGCTGTCCGACCCGGCCCTCGACAAGGACTTCACCGACGCCCTGGGCACCACCGACCTGACGAAGCAGGGCGCGCTCTACGGCGACGCGCAGCAGCGGATCACCTCGGCCGCCGCGGTGTTCCCGATCTACGTGTTCAACTACGTCCTCGGATCGAGCACGAAGGTGCAGGGGCTGCGGTTCGAGCCGCAGGCGTTCCCGCTGTTCTACGACGCCTGGACGAGCAAGTGACCATCGCCCTCGCGGCGGACGAGCGGCGCGGAGGGGGCCGTGCGGCCTCCTCCGCCCGCTCGATCGGGCTCGCCGTCCTGCGGCGGGTCGGGTACGCGGTGGGTGTGCTCTGGGGTGCGGTCACCGTCACCTTCGCGGCCCTGCACCTGAAGTCCGGCGGCATCATCGATGCGATCATCGGGCAGGCGGCCGTCTCCCCCGAGGTCAGGGCGCAGATCATCTCCGACTACGCCCTGGACAGGCCCTGGCTGGTCCAGTATTTCGACTACCTCGGGCACCTGCTGCGCGGTGATCTCGGCCATTCCTACAACCAGGGGATGGACGTCACGACCGCCATCGGCGACCAGCTTGCGCCGTCGTTCGAGCTGATGGCCGCCGGCGTCGTGCTCGCGCTGGTCGGGGCGATCGTGGTCGCGCTGCTGACCGCCAACCGGCCCCGCTGGATCCGCGGCCCGTTCGCCTTCCTGGAGATCGTCGGCGTCTCCGTGCCGGCGTTCTGGTTCGCGATCCTGCTGCTCACCGTCTTCTCCTTCCAGCTCCACTGGTTCCCGGCCATCGGATCGAACAGCTTCCGGGGACTGGTGCTGCCGGCGATCGCCCTGGCCGTGGCCCCGGGCGGGACTCTCGCCCAGGTGCTGCGGGACGGTCTGGAACGCGCGCTCGACGAGCCGTTCGTGACGACCGCCCGCAGCCGCGGCATCCGTGAGACAGCCGTGCTGGTGCGGCACGCCCTGCGGCACGCCCTGATGCCGGCCATCACCATCGCCGGCTGGCTCGCGGGCGCGTTCCTCGGTGGCGCGATCGTGATCGAGAACGTGTTCTCCCGGCAGGGGCTCGGGACGCTGACGGTCGGCGGACTCGGCCGCCGGGACTTCCCGCTCGTCTCCGGGGTCGTGCTCGTCGCGGCGGCGTTCTACGTCGTCATCAACCTGCTCATCGACGCCGTCTACCCGCTGCTGGATCCCCGGCTGCGTCCCGTCGCCCCGACCACAGCCGGGCCCGTGAACGCGGCCGCCGCCGGCATCACCTCGACAGCGAGCCCGTCCGTCTCCGCGACCGGGGCTGACCAGAAGGGCGAAGGATGACCGTCACACCGGTCGATCCGACCGGGCTCCCGCCCGGCGGCGCATCACCGGGCACGCCGGTCGGGGCCTCGGCCTCGACCTCGACCTCGACCCGCGGACGTTGGCCCTGGCTGCGCGTGTCGCGGCCGGGGGTGGTCCTGAGCTTCGCCTTTCTCCTGGTGTTGGTCCTGGCCTCGTTCTGGCCGCACCTGTTCACCGGCACCGATCCGAACGCCGCCGACATCTCGCAGACGTTGCGGGGACCGGGTTCCGGCCACCTGCTGGGCACGGATCAGAACGGCCGGGACATCTACGCCCGGATCGTCCATGGCACCCGGCTCTCCCTCTGGATCGGTCTGAGTGCGTCGGCGCTCGCGCTCGTGGTGGGAGCGGCCGTCGGCGTCGCGGCGGCGCAGGGCGGGCGCGTGCTCGGAGCGGTGACAGACTGGCTGCTGAGCGTGTTCCTCAGCATTCCGGGGCTGCTGCTCGCGCTCCTGGTCATCGCCATGCTCGGCCCCGGCACCCGCAACTCGATCATCGGTCTGAGCCTCATCTTCACCCCGGGCTTCGCCCGGGTGGTCCGCGGCGAGGTGATGCGCATCCGCGCCTCGGTCTATCTGGAGGCCGCGCGGGCGCTCGGCTGGCCGAAGCGGCAGGTGATCATCCGACACCTGGTGCCGAACGCGTTGGGTCCGGTCCTGATCCTGGCCACGATCAACGTGGGCGGGGCGATCAGTCTCGGCTCCACCCTGAGCTTCCTCGGGCTCGGCCCGCAGCCGCCCACCGCCGAGTGGGGCGCGATGCTGTCCAGCAGTCGCACCTACTTCTCGGTCGCCTGGTGGCCCGCGATCTTCCCCGGGATCGCGATCACGCTCGCCGTCCTGGCCATCACGGTCGCCGGACAGTTCCTCCAGGCACGACTCGAAGGTCGGAACGCACGATGACATCCGACAGCGACCCGACGACCGACAGCGACCCGACGACCGGTGACCCGACCACCGGCGACCCGGCCATCGGTGATCCGACCATCGGTGATCCGACGGCGCCGGACCCGGCGACGCAGCCCGGCGATCCCCGAACCCTCGTCGACGTGGCGAACCTGCGCGTGCGGTTTCGGCTGGGTCGACGCTCGGTGGACGCCGTGCGCGGCGTGTCGTTCCGGATCGACGCCGGTCAGAGCATCGCCGTCGTCGGAGAGTCGGGCTCGGGGAAGAGCGTCACCGCCCGCAGCCTCGTCGGGCTGGCGGGACGCGGGGCCGAGGTGCGGGCCGACCGCCTGGTCATCGCCGGCACGGACACCCGGACGCTGCCGGAACGCCGATGGCGGACCCTGCGCGGCCGGCATATCGGCTTCGTCCTGCAGGACGCGCTCGTCTCACTCGACCCGGCCCGCCGGGTCGGCGCCGAGATCGCCGAGACGCTGCGGGCCCATCGGGTGGTTCCTCGGGCGGAGGTCGACGCGCGGGTGGTCGAGCTGTTGCGGGAGGTCGGCGTACCGGAGCCGGAGGCCCGCGCGGGCCAGTACCCGCATCAGCTCTCCGGCGGGCTGCGGCAGCGGGCCCTGATCGCTTCGGCGATCGCGGCCGACCCGGAGCTGCTCATCGCCGACGAGCCGACCACCGCGCTGGACGTCACGGTACAGGCCCAGATCCTCGAGATGCTCGCCGCGCGCAAGCGGGCCGGGACGGCGCTGCTGCTCATCAGCCACGACCTGGCCGTCGTGTCCCAGGTCGCCGACCACGTCTTCGTCATGAAGGACGGGATCTTCGTCGAGCACGGCCCGACCCGGCAGGTGCTCGACGACCCGCGGCACCCCTACACCCGCCAGCTCCTCGCCGCCGTGCCGGTCGCGCACGCCCGCGGCACCCGACTGTCACCGCAGCCCGGTGGCCCGGTCGCGCAGCCTCGGGCGGTCGTCGGCGACGGGGTCGTGCTGGCGGCCAGGGACCTGGTCAAGACGTTCGCCCTGGACGGGCGCCGCATCCTGACCGCCGTGGACGATGTGTCGTTGGAGCTGCGGGCCGGGGAGACGCTCGGCATCGTCGGCGAGTCCGGTTCCGGCAAGACCACGACCGCCCGGCTGCTGCTGGACCTGGAGCGGGCGGACTCCGGCGCGGTCGAGGTCGACGGCACGGCCTGGGGCGAGATCGACGCCCGGACGGGTGCGCGGCTGCGCCAGCACATCCAGGTGATCTACCAGGACCCGCTCAGCTCGTTCGATCCGCGATACCCGGTTCGGAAGATCATTGCCGAGCCGCTGGCCGTGGCCCGGGTCTCCCGCGCCGAGCGCCGGACCCGGGTGCTGGAGCTGCTCGACCAGGTCGGGCTGGCGCGCGACGTGCTGGACCGGCGACCGCGCCAGCTCTCCGGCGGGCAGCGCCAGCGGGTGGCGATCGCCCGGGCGCTGGCCCCCCGGCCTCGCGTCATCGTCTGCGACGAGCCGGTCTCGGCCCTCGACGTCTCCATCCAGGCCCAGATCCTCGACCTGCTCGCCGATCTCCAGGCCCGGCTCGGCATCGCCTACGTGTTCATCTCCCATCATCTCGGCGTGATCTACCACGTCAGCGACCGTGTGCTGGTCATGAAGGACGGCCGGATCGTCGAGTCCGGCGATGTCGAGCAGGTCTTCCGGGAGCCGCGCCACGACTACACCCGCGGTCTGCTCGCCGCGGTGCCGACCCTCGACGGCGCCGCGCTGCGCCCCCCGGCGGAACCACGGGCGACGACCGTGCCGGAAAGCGAAGGAGCGGTGGCATGACCGTCCACAAGGTCGACGTCGTCGTGCTCGGCGGCGGGGCGATGGGGTCGGCGGCGGCCTGGCAGCTGGCCCGCCGCGGCGTCGACGTCGTGCTGCTCGAACGGTTCGCGGCCGGACACGTCCGGGGGGCCTCCCACGGCGCGTCCCGGATCTTCCGGCTCGCCTACCCGGACCTCGGCTACATCCGCCTCGCCCAGCAGGCCCGGGTGCTGTGGCGGGAGCTGGAGGATCTCACCGGCACCGCGCTGCTCACCGTCACCGGGGGGCTGGAGCACGGCGGCGACCCCGTGTTGGACCAGGTCGCCGACGCCACCGCCGCGGCTGGCGTGGCGTCGGAGTGGTTGACGCCGCGCCAGGCCGCGCGGCGCTGGCCCGGCCTGCGCTTCGACACCCGGGTGCTGGTCCACCCGGACTCCGGGCGCCTGCACGCCGACAACGCCGTCACCGCGTTGCAGGAGAGCACGGTCAAGCACGGCGGGGTGGTCCGGCACGAGGTGCCGGTGCGCTCCCTCGCGGTGCGCGGGGACGACGCCGTCGAGATCCACACCGACGACGACCGCTACCTCGCCCGCCGCGTCGTCGTCGCCGCCGGGGCCTGGACGGAGAAGCTGCTCGGCGGCCTCGTGCCACTGCCGGCCCTGCGGGTCACCCAGGAGCAGCCGGCGCACTTCGCGCCGGTCGGCCTCGGCACGTCCGCCGGAGCGGATCAGGACCGTTGGCCCAGCTTCGTGCACCTGCTGACAGCCGGAACCCAGGAGGCCATCGCCTTCCACGGCGGGGTCTACGGGCTGGAGACCCCCGGCGAGGGCGTCAAGGTCGGCTTCCACGGGGTCGGGCCGGTGGTCGACCCGGACAGGCGCGACTTCGCTGCGGTGCCGGCCCAGCTCGCGGCGTTGCGGGAATACGTGCGGCGCTGGATCCCCGGCGTGGACCCGGACCGCTTCGCCCCGATCAGCTGCACCTACACCACGACCCCGGACTGGCACTTCGTCCTGGACCGGCACGGCCCGGTGGTCGTGGCGGCGGGATTCTCCGGCCACGGCTTCAAGTTCGTGCCCGCCATCGGACGCATCCTCGCGGACCTGGCCGTCGACGGCACCCGTCCCGACCCCCGCTTCGCCTCCACCCGCTGACCACGACATCCATCCGCCGACCATGACGTCCACTCGCCGACCATGACGTCCACTCGCCGACCACGACGTCCACCCGCCGACCACGACATCGTGCCGTCGCCCTCGATGGCGCAGGAAGGGCCTGCACATGACCAGTCCACGCAAACAGATCATCCTGGGTCACTACATCGGCGGGGTCAATCACACCACGGTGTGGTCGGATCCGGCCGCCGGCAGCCAGATCGCGTTCTCGTCGTTCCAGCACGCCGCCCAGGCGGCGGAGCGCGGGAAGTTCGACTTCTTCTTCCTCGCCGAGGGGCTGATCCTGCGCGAGCGGCTCGGACAGATCTTCGACCAGGACATCGTCGGGCGCCCGGACACCCTGCCGGTGCTCGCCTCGCTGGCCGCCGTCACCGAGCATCTCGGGCTCGTCGGCACCCTGAACGCCACCTTCAACGAGCCGTACGAGCTGGCCCGCCAGCTCGCCTCGCTGGACCATCTCTCCGGCGGACGGGCCGGCTGGAACGTGGTGACCTCNTTCGACGCCTTCACCGGGCAGAACTTCCGCCGGGGCGGCTTCCTGCACCGCGACGACCGGTACGTGCGGGCCAAGGAGTTCGTCGCCCTCGCCCGCCAGCTGTGGGACTCCTGGGCCGCCGACGCGATCGTCGCCGACGCCGAGCACGGCCGGTTCCTGCGCGACGCGGCGGTCGGGACGTTCCGCCACTCCGGTCGCCAGTTCGACGTGGCCGGTCAGTTCACCGTGCCGCGCAGCCCGCAGGGGCGGCCGGTGATCCTGCAGGCCGGGGTCTCCCCGCAGGGCCGTGACTTCGCCGCCGCCACCGCCGACGCGATCTTCTCGCCCTACCGCGAGCTCGGGCCGGCCCAGGAGTACTACCGCGACATCCAGGCCCGAGTCGTCCGGGCGGGCCGGCCGCCGGGCTCGGTGAAGCTGCTACCCGGCGGGGCGTTCGTCCTCGGCGACACCGCGGCCGACGCCGTCGAGCGGCAGCGGGAGGTCGCCCGCGCCCAGGTCAGCGGGCGGACCGCGCAGATCCTGCTGGAGACCGTCTGGAACCGGGACCTGTCCGGCTACGATCCGGACGGCCCGCTGCCCGACGTCGATCCGGACCCGACCGGCCCGCCGGTGATCCAGGGCCGTGCCCGGATCGCCGAGGACCCGTTCGAGACCGTGCGGACGTGGCGGGCGCTGGCCGAGGCCAACCGGTACTCGCTGCGCGACCTCGCCATCCGCGTGTTCAGCCACACCGAGTTCGTGGGCACGCCGACCCAGATCGCCGACCGGCTCGACCACTTCGTCCAGAACGACGGCTCGGACGGCTTCATCCTGGGCTCGCACGTGACCCCCGGGGGAATCGACGAGTTCGTCGACAAGGTCGTCCCGTTGTTGCAGGAACGCGGCTCGCTGCGCGCCGAGTACAGCGGGACGACGCTGCGGGACAACTTCGGCCTCCCCCGGGACTCGGCCGCCCCGGACCGGACCCCCCAGGGTGCCCCGACGTGACCGAACGCCATCCGCTCGACAACCCGGCGCTCGCCTCGCTGCTGGGACCGCACGCGCACCTCGCCGTGCGGCAGGGGAGCGTGCTGCGCTACCCCGAGGACGTCGCACCGTTCATCGCCCTGCCGGACGATCCCGACGCCGGCACCTGGCGGGACGCCGCGACGCTGCTCGGCCCCGGGGCGATCCTGCCCCTCGCCGGCTTCGACGACGTGCTGCCGACCGGATGGGAGGTGGTCGGACACGGTGCCGGCGTGCAGCTCGTGGACGAGGGTGTCGCCGCGGCGCCCGACGACGAGGCCGTCCGGCTCGAGCCGGACGACGTCGAGGACATCCTCGCGCTGATCGACCGCGCCCGGCCCGGGCCGTTCCGGTCCCGGACCATCGAGCTCGGCACCTACCTCGGCATCCGGCGCGGCGGCGTGCTCGTCGCGATGGCCGGGGAACGGCTGCACCCGCCGGGCTGGACGGAGATCAGCGCGGTGTGCACCGAGGAGGCCTACCGCGGGCAGGGACTGGCCACCCGGCTCGTGCACGCCGTCGCCGCGATCATCCGGGCCCGGGGGGAGACGCCGTTCCTGCACGCCTCGGCGGACAACACCGGCGCGATCAGGCTCTACGAACAGCTCGGTTTCCGCCTTCGCCGGCGGGTGACGTTCACCGCCATCCGGGTGCCCGGCGAGCCGGCGGGCGGCGTGCCCGCCCCGAACCCGTTCGCCGCCGCGGCCACACCCACCGCCGCGGCCGCACCAACACCCGCGCCGCGAAGCGGTTCGGCGACCGAAGCCGCGAGCGGAGGTCCGGTCGGGTGACCGACGTCGTCGCCGAGCAGTCAACGCATGGCCGACCAGATCCAGATCACGGCGGTTCCCGGCGCCGACCAGGCGCACGTGATCGCCCACGGGGTAGGACGATCGCCCATGGGGTAGGAGGCAGGGAATATCAGTCCGGGGCTCCGAACTCGCGCGCGGCACGGCGGCCGATGCGGCGGTCAGGGACGATCCAGATCAGCGCGACGACGGTGTAGCAGCCGGTTGCGATAATGACGCCGACCTTGCCGTGGGTGTCCACGAACTGCGCGGACAGTATTCCGGCGAGATAGAACAGCGGCGAGATCCTGCCCTCCACCGTCATGCGCGCAGCCGCACGCCTCACCCCTGTCCCCATGCCGTCATCAGACCATCCCCCGGCCAGGAGCCGCGGCGTCGCACCGGAGGTGTATCTACGCCGGTGCGGGAACGCCGCGCCGAGACCGGGATGCCCGCCGCGGCGCGCTCCGCCTCAGTGGCCGGGCCGTCCCCGGCCGTCGTGGATCACTGCCCACCGCCGTCTCGGCCTGGCCGCGGGCAGGTAGGCATGGCGTGCAGGTGGTCCCAGTAGTAGGCGGCGGCGGAGGGATGGAGCTGGACGGCACAGTAGAGCTTGTTGTCCTGGATTTCGGTCTTCAGATCGAGAAAATGCCGGTTGTGCGGGTCGTTCTTCCACAGGGCGGCTTCGAACTCGCTGCGGTCGTCAACCAGCAAGCCGGCGACGAAGGTGACCAGGTCACCGTCAGCCTTGGCGTTCGCCAGCACGACGTTCGACGACGCGATCGTGTCCGTCGCGTCGATCCGTGTGTAGTCGTCACGTCGGAGCGTCCACTTCCGATAGTCTCCGCCGTGCAGAAAGGGATACTTGGCATCCCATTCGGACTGCATTCTCACGAGATAGTCCGTGCCGAGCGGCAGCAGCGTCAGCGTGGCCCCTTCCGGGTCCTTCAGCGCATCCGCGATGGTCGGCGTCGGTGCTCCTCCCGACCACAGGAGGGCGTCGGCACGGTGGCTGCGGACGGCGTCCACCGCGTCGGCCAGCGTACTGTGCGCCATCGTCGGGTTGCAGTCCGGGATCTGGGCCCGGAGCTGGCGAAGGAGAATCGTGCCGGTGCGTTCCGTCCCCGACTCGACCAGCCCCGTCTCCAGGGTCCGGTTCTGCTGGCAGAGATCACCGAGCGCGGTAACCGGCCGGTCGTCCGGACTGCCCGGGTTCGGCGCCCGGACGACCACCTGGATGAAGTCCAGCCACAGCGGGCCGATGGTCCGCACCGTGGTCACGGGCCGCCCCTCGAACTGGTAGACGGCCTCGTGCGCGTCCACCGCCGTGCTCAGGCCACTGATGGACAGCCAGCAGGTGGCGGCCTTCGGGTCGGCCAGCACCCCGACGTTGAAGGCGCTCCCCTGTGTCGCCACGACGTTCACGACCGACCCGGGAAACCGCTGCGTAATGTTTCTGCTGATGACATCCGCATACTCGTCATAAGGCGTGGTCGTCGAATCATGCGCGGCGCCGCCCTGCCCGGCGAAAATGTCGATGACCGGGCACCTGCCGAGCACTCGCGGAGCGGCCGGCCGCGTTCGCGCACCGAGGACGGCGGCCAGCATGCCCACGACGACAACCGCTACGCCAATGGCCAGGTAAACACCGCGTTCACCCCGCGAGAATGACCCCGCACTGGACACAGAGCAACAGCCCCCCACCATGCTCCACGCCGTCCGGATAGACGGCAGGCGGCTATGTTACCCGTCCCGGTTCGTCGCCTTCGGAAGCGGCCGTGGAATATCCCGGCGGCGGGCATTCCTGCTGACGCCACGCGAGCGCGTACACCAGCATTCCGGCGATCCCGGCCTGCAGAGCCACCGCGCCCGCCGAATGGTCCGCCGAGACGAAGGTCGCGACCTCGGCCCCGCAGGCCGCCCCGAGCAGGGCCAGCACGACGGTCCGGGCCAGCTCACCCGCGGTCGGCCGCCACCTGGTCGCGAGCAGACAGCGGATCACGGCGGTACTCGCAACGCCCACCGCGACGACGCCCAAGGCGACCCCGGCGAGACCACCGCCCCCCGAGGACTGCCACGCGATGCCGCCGGCCTCGAGGCCCAGCCCGGCCAGGACGGCGACGCCCAGGGCGACCGGCCGCGCGGATGCGGAGAACCCGGGCATAGGAAGCCCGGGCGTTCGGCGCCGATCCCGCGGGCGGCCCCGATCCCGCGGGCGGCCCCGATCCCGCGGGCGGCCCCGATCCCGCGGGCGGCCCCGATCCCGCGGGCGGCGCCGATCCCGCGGGCGGCGCCGATCCTGCGAAGCCTCGGGTGGTCGCGCCGGTTCACCCTGCTGACCGTCCGGGCGGGCGATCGGCGCCGGTGGGCGCGCGCTGGGCAGGGGCGGTGGTTGGGACGGTCGAGGCACCCTGCGGACCGGGGACGGCGGTGGCTGCGCCGCCACCGCGCTGCCGTCGGCGGCCGGCTCCCGGCGTCGGGTCGGGTAGTCGGGGGCGGTCCGCGGCCGGTTCTGGCCCGCCAGCGCGGCCCTGACCTGCGTGACCAGCTCCACCCGGGCGGCGCCAGCCGCCAGCCCGAACAGGTCGATGAAGACGACGGACCCCAGCGGGTCGGGAGGCCGGCAGTCGGCGACCCGGATCGGAATGAGCTTCCGGTCGGTGCCCGCGAGATCGGCTCCCCACGCGGCCCGCCAGTCCGTGCCGCCCTGACCCGAACGCAGGTAGGCGCTGGAAACAATGGCTATCGTCCGGGCGGAGCCGACGATACCGTTCTCGAAGAACGCCTGCCGGTTCATGCCTGGGACGAGATACCAGTCCTCCAGGAGCACCCGGTAGCCGGCCTCCTCCAAGTGCCAACCGACCCAGATGGCCCACTCCCTGTCCACCGGGGCACGGGAGATGAAGAAATCCCACCGGGGGCCGGTGACCTCATCCGCGTTCTCCGCGGCATCGAGCATGAACCGATCATCGCACGGAGCCGCCGCCGGTCGGAAAGCCCTCGACGTCGCCACCGACCACGCGCACCTTGCAGGGCAGCCCCGAGCACCGCACCCGCCGAGGGCAGGCCGACCTACTCCGGGATGCAGGCTCGCGGCGGTAGAGGCGCCCCCCTCCCTGTCAGACTCGTGTGAGACACCCCAGCGGGCTTCCCGGTCCTTCGCGTCCGGCGTGCCGATCACCGTCACCGGCTCACGCAGACGCTTCCACTTCAGGCCGGTCGTGATCGCCTCAACCCCGCGGATTGCGCCGGTCGTGTCGGAGTTGCCGTGAACGTAGAGGGCCTATGGGCGACCAATGGTCGCTTCAATCACGGGATAGTAGATCTGGTCGCACAACTTGCGGAAAGTTGCATACGTTGCGCAACCACGCTACGTGTGCACGGATCGGGCCGCCATGGCAGGGCGGGCCAGGAGACGGCCGGCGCGGCCCTGCCAGCTCGACACCCAGACGTCGAGGATTTGCTAAACTTTTCGCTGTGGACGAGTGGGAGGTCCGCGTCACCGACGAGTTTCTGGCCTGGGTCGACGGGCTCGATCCGAGATCGAAGGCGCTCGTGGTCGACGCGATAGACCGGCTGGCCGACGCCGGGCCAGGCCTGGGGCGGCCACTGGTCGACCGCCTGGTCGGCTCGGAGATCCACAACCTCAAGGAACTCAGGCCAGGTTCCGCGGGTTCCTCGGAGATCCGCGTCCTGTTCGTCTTCGATCCCTGGCGCTGCGCGATTCTGCTGGTGGGGGGCGACAAGTCGGGCGACTGGTCCGGCTGGTACCGCACAGCGATCCCACGGGCGGAGACGCTGTACGTCGAGTACGTGAAGGAACGGGAAGCCGAGGAAGGCAGCTCATGACCAGATTTCCCCGGTGGAACGACGTCCGCGCCGGCCTGGTCGCCGACGCCGGCGGCGAGGAGGCCCTGGCCGAGGCCCACAGGCGCAACCAGGCCTACATCGACGGCCACCGGCTCGCCGATCGCCGCAGACTCCTCGGCCTGACGCAGACCGATGTCGCCGAACACATGGGCGTCAGCAAGAGTCGGGTCTCCCAGATCGAACGCGGCGAAGTCTCCACCGTGGACGTCATCGCCCGCTACGTCCGAGCCCTCGGCGGCCAGCTCCAGATCACCGCCGTCTTCGGCGACGACCTGTACATCCTGCGCGGCACCGACACGCCTGCCGCGTGACGAGGCAGTTCCCGCCGCTGGGTGCTCGATCTCCGCGAGATCGACCTTGGTGGCCGTCGAGGTACCGAGGGGCGGAACGGCAGTCGAGGTACCGAGGGGCGGAACGCGCGAGACGGGCGCCCCCGGCCCGGCAGGCCCGCGTCCCTGGGCCGAGGCCCGCCCGCGACACTCGCACCGACTCGCCCGCGGTCCCGCGATGCTCGCCCAGCGGCCAGCGCACAGAGCATCCGCCCCCACTGCCGCGTCGACAGCGCCGGGTCAACCACCTCCTGGATCACCGTCCTCACGCGTCGCCCACCACGGCGTCGACGTGCGCCTGCAGGTGCGTGAAGAAATCGACGATCGCGCCGGCAACACCGCCGCGCGATCATCTCGACACGGTCCTGGCGGCGCTCAATCTCTCCGCGATGCCCTGGGCACAGGGCGATCATGAGGCAGCCTGCGGCCTGGCCGCCGCCCACATAGCCTGGCGTTCCAAGCGGATGACCTGCGCGACACACTGGGCGCGCAGTACTCGCCGCCGAGGCATCCGGGCACTCCCGTTCGTCGGCCTGATCGAGATCGCCGGCCAGTTCCGGCCCGCCCAGATACTTTCGCGACCGTCGCCCCGAGCTCCCAGCAGGCCTCTCGGTCGGCGGCTGACAGGTCACCAGGGACGGTAAACGGGTCGCGCAGACGTTTCCATTTCAGACCCGTCGTGATGGTCTCGACTCCGCGGACCGCGCCGGTCGTATCGCTGTTGCCGTGGACGTACAGCGCATACGGCCGGCCAACGGTCGCGTCGAGACACGGATAGTAGATCTGGTCGCAGAACTTGCAGAAAGTCGCGTCCGTCGCGCGATCACACTACGTGGTTCTCGGAACGCTGTGGTCCGCGGCCTCAAGAACCGCGGGGCGTCCTGACGCCACACTTCCCGGCCGGCCTCCGGCAGGCAGGACGAGAGAAATCCGCCCGTACCTGCTACCGCGTGACGATGACCGTCGCGCGGTGTCCGGCAGCGTTCTTGAGCTTGGTGTCGCCTGTGAGCAGATTGCAGCCGAGTGCTTCGGCGAGCGCGATGTAGGCGGCGTCGTAAGCACCGAGGTTGTGCCGCAGCTCCCACATCCGGGGGTGGTAGGGCCAGACCGGATGACGGGTAATCCGCAGGCGCGCGTAGTCAGCCAACATCTGCTCGCCACGATGAGCAGTGATCTTCTTTCCGGCGGCAAGCCGACGGACTGTTGACGCGACCTCGACGTCGAGATGGTGCGGGGCGTGCAGTGTCCGCGGGGCGGACAGGCGCTGCCGGAGCACCTCGTCGCCATCGCGGACCGACAGCACATCGATGACGAGCGAGCAGTCGACCACGTACGTGAGGGTCAACGCCGCCCCTCGTCGCGCGCCGCGAGGATGTCGTCCATGGTGAGCCCCACAGGTTCCCTGTCGCGGACCATGCGGGCGATGACCTCGGCGTTGGTCTCCGTGGCCGCATCGGCATCCATCAGGTCCCGCAGGTACCCGGACAGCGACTGACCGAGCGATCTGGCCCGCTCGCGGAGGACCGCGAGCGTCGTCGGATCGACATCGCGCACCTGGATGATGCCCCCGTCGGCAGACTCGCTCATCTGTCCACGCTACCATGATTCATGCATCACGCATGAATCCTTGCGTCAACCTCGCCAGGAGCGTTCGTGGGCACCTCACGACACCTCCGCCGCTCGCGCGCTGTCCCGCCGGAACATCGCCGTGAGCCGGCCACCAGCAACGCGGCAACGGTGGCGCCGAGCTCCCAGCAGGCCTCGCGTGTCGCAGTATCCATCTCGCCGACGATCGACAGCGGCTCTCGCAGTCGCTTCCACTTCAGGCTGGTGGCGATGGTCTCGACCCCCGGATCGCGCCCGGTCGTGTCGCTGCCACCGTGCACATACAGCGCGTACAGCCGTCCTACCGAGGCTTCGAGCACGGGACAGTAGATCTGGTCGAAGGACCTGCGGAGAGTCGCGTGCGTCGGGCGATCACACCGAGTGTCGACCAGGCTTTCTGTCGTGGTGATGCCGGGATGCGCACGCAGCCGGGCCTCCGGACACCCAGTGAGCGCTACGGACCGTAGTGGACGAAGGATGCCCAGGCGGACGGTCGGTCGGGATCTCGGGCGCGGGCGGCGAGGGTGGCGTCGTACAGCGCCTGCGCCGAGGCGGCGGCAGGGCCTAGGGCCGAATCCGCCTCGGCGTCTCGCAACTGGCGGTACACCGAGCGGGCGACCCGCAGCGCCGCGAGATCCCACACCGTCCACAGGGTGGCGATCACATGGCGGTAGCCCGCGGCTTGGAAGGCCGAGGCGAGATGGATCGACTCGTCGAGCAGCCGGACGCTGGGCTCGGCGGTGCCACATGCCGACAGGTACGCCAGGCCACTGACGTCAACCCGTCGCCGGACGATGTCGGCCACCGTCAGCGGCTGATGTTGGTGGTCGTAGACGAGGAGCGCGCTGTTTGACGGCTCGTCGATGTCCGTCACTCCGTGACACGCCAGATGGATCCAGGGCCGGGCGACCATCGCGGCCAGAACACGTTCCCGCGACGCCTGCGGACCGGTCAGGGTCTGAACGCGGCCGGGAAATGCCTCGGCGATCATGGACGCTTCCCGAGTCGCGTTGGGCAGGGGCTTGCGTTCCGGTGTTTTCGGTAGGGCTACCGCGGTGATCTCGGGCGCCCACGACCCGGAAGCCGCCGAGCCGACCGCCCCATTTGGCGGCCGGCGGGAATCCAGCAGTGCGCGGATGGTCGGCGTGTAGCTGGAGACGACTCGGTCCAGCACGGTCCGGGGCTGCCCGCCAACGGCGTCCGTCGCCGGGTCGGCGATCTGGTGACCGGCGGCGTGCAGCGGCAGGAACGCCAGCACCCCGGTCGGGCACCACCACAGACGTCGTACGCCGCCGTACTGGTCCCAGACCCGGCGCTGGTCCAGCAACGAGAGAACCGGTTCCGCGATGCTGTCCCACAGCCACCGCAGCACCGCGTTGATCCGCTCCTCCGCCGCGGTGCGCAGATTGAGATCCACGGTGGAATCAGTGGCCGTCGCGACGGCAGCCGTCAGCGCCAGCACCTGGTCGCCGGCGGTGGCCGCGGACAGGTGCGCCAGCCTCACCTGGTGGACGCCCGCTCGGGTCAGTACGAGCGCGTCGCAGCGGATGCGGTGCGGGTTGATGATGACGACCGGGCCGGCCCCGGCAGCGTCACGCATCTGGCTGAGGTCCGGCGGGAGCAGGAAGCGGGCGTAGCCGGGCAGCTGACGGGCCTCAGCCAGCAGGGCTTCGAACTGAGCGGCAAGGTCACGTCGATGTTGCTGAAGCTGAGCGTCGTCCACATGGAGCCGGCGGGGCGCGCCGGCCTCACGCGCCAGGTCGTCGGTGGGCGCGTCGAGCGCACGGCGTACCGCCTCGATCCGCCCGGCCAGGTCCGGATTGGTCTGTGCGAGCTGCCCTACGTCCGTTCGCAGTTCGCCGATCCGCCCGAGCAGAACGCCCCGGGCCTGATCCAGCAGCTCCACGGCCCGCTCGGGCATGCCGTCGGCCAGGGCGCAGGCCGCGACCAGGGATCCCAGTCCCTGTACCGACGTGAGCCGCCGTTGCTGGTCCGGCCGAGTCAGCCCACGTCCCACTGTGCGCGACAGCATCTCGATCGCCAGTTCACCGGCCTGCGTGGCCGTCGACCAGTCGGACATCTCAGCCGCGCCGATCGCCCAGGCGCGAGCGGCACCCGCTCGGGCCGTCGGGGTCGCCGTGTCCAGCCGGGCCGCGGTGGCGTAGGCCGTCTGCGCCGCCGCCTGATCGGCCTGTTCGCCGGTCCTCACGAACCGGGCGTATCGCGCCCGCCCCAGGTTGGACAGGTACACCGCCAGGTCGGGATGGCCGGGTGGAGTCAGCTCCACCGCGCGTTCGACGAGGGCGAGGGATTCGTCCAGATCAGCCATCGCCCCTGTACGTTCGAACAGCTGGAGCAGCAGGCCCGCCTCGTTGGACAGGCGTCCGAGGTAGGACGGGCTGGCCGGCGACGTGACCTGCACGGCCTCGCCGACCAGTTCTCGCGCCTCCCGGAGAACGGCCGCCTCCGCCCGCGCCTCGGCGCGCAGCCCGGTGCGCCCCGAATAGGGGACGCTGTCTGCTGGCTGGTCGGTCGCGCCGCCGAGTGAGGCGGTCAACGCCAGGCTGAGTTTGGTCAGATAGGAAGCGCGATCGACGTGGTGGGCCGGGATGGCTGTGAGTGCGGCCCGCGCCGACGCGACGGCGGCGTCGGCGTCGGCGCGACGAGCGCCGATGAGGTAGCGGGCGCGCAGGGCTCCGGAGAGATTCGCCAGCCGACCCGCCCGCCGGGTGTCGCTGGCGGCCGTGGCATCCACCGAGGCCTCCAGCACCTCCACCGCCGCGTCGAGATCAACCGCCGCCCCGGTCAGCTCGAACCGGGTGTGCAGGACCCCTCCGTGGTTGGACAGATGCCGGGCCCGGTCCGCACGCCAAGTCGGGCTCTCGTCGACGGCGGCTCCCAACTGGCGCGCGGCCTCATCGAGGTCCGCCGTCCGGCCGGTCAGCTCGTATCGGGTCGCCAGCGCCAGGCCAAGGGCGGAACTCGCCTCCGAACGCAGCGGGCGCCCCGGGACGAGCAGGTCGCGGGCCTCACTGGCCCACCGCACCGCGTCGTTGACGTCGGTCAGTGCGGCACGGCGTTCCGCGCGGGCCCGTGCCACCACCGACAGGTTGACCAGCCGGGACGCACGGAGCTCGCCGGGCCGCGGAGTGGCGTCGACGGCATCGCGCGCGTAGCCAACCATCTCGTCCGACAGCCCGGAATCGCCAGAGGTCTCGACCTGGAGCCGGATCGCGCTGACCAGAGCCGACACAAGACGGGGATATGCCAGGTCACCGCGAGAGGTCATCATCACGGCCTCACGGGCGCATTCCGCGCCCCGCTCCAGATCCGACTCCTGGCCGCCATACTCGTACCGGGCCTGGAGGGACGCGCTCAGGTTGGCCAGGGCACTCGCGGTGGAGGCGCCAGCCCGGGTCACCCGCAGGAGATCTACCGCCGTCTGGCTGGCGCACACCGCCCGCTCCACATCCTCTGGATGCCCTTGGCGGTCAAAGCGCAGCCGCAGCGCGACGCCGAGACCGTTGTGCAGCAGCCCCAGGTGCGGATGCCCCGGCGGCAGGGCGTCTATCGCCTCCGCCACCAGCGCGGTAGCTTCGTCGAAGCCATCCGCCGAGTCGGTAGCCTCCGCCTGTGTTTGCAGCGCGTTTGACAGCGCAAGCAGAGCTCCTGACCTGGCCGGATGCCCTTTCGGGGCAGCGGCGAGAGCTCCCCGCGCGGCTTCGATGCCGAAGGTGAGGTCGGTGGGGTCGCCGGTCGCCTCGAAGCGCAGTATCAGGCAGCCGGCGAGACACGCCAGCAGCGCCACGGGATTGCGACTCGCGGAGGGCAGCGTGGCCGCCCGCGCGGCCAGGTTCAGCGCCCGTTCGAGATGGGCCAACTCGCCGGTGCGTTCATACAGGTCGGACAACATCGAAGCCACGTTCGACAGCCGCCCGGCGGCGTTGCCGTCGTCCTCGGTCAACGCCGCGGTCAGGGCGACGCACTCCTCGCCGGCCTCGACGGCCGCGAGGAGATCGTCGAGGTTTCCGGTGGCACCGTGGCGCTGCTGCCGCGCGGTACTGAGGTTGGACAGTACCGCCGCGCGCTGCGGGTGCCCGGCCGCCGCCAGTGATGCGCCGCGTTGACCGATGGTGATCGCCTCGTTGAGGCTGGTCCGGCTGCCCGTCCTCTCCCAGTGCTGTCGCAGCGCGCTGCACATGTTCGACAGCCGGCCCGGCAGTCTGGGGTCGACCGGTTCGGTGACGTCGAGAATCCGCCGGCCCTCCGTGATCGCCGCCACGAGGTCGTCGAGATCGTGACGCAGCTCGTAGCGGGTGGTGAGTGCGGCGGCGAGGTTGCTCGCGTGGATGGCGAGGTGCGGGTCATCCGCGGTGGTCACCGCCAGCGCACGCCGGCCGAACGCCACCGACTCGTCCAGATCCGCCTCGCCACCCCAACGGTTGTGACGCTGATGGAGTGCCCCCGCCAGGTTCGAAAGCCGTCCGGCCAGGTCAGGACTCGACTCGGACGTCATCTCGACCGCGTCGCGTAACAGCCGAACCGCGTGATTCACCTGCTCGGAGTCCGCCATCGCGGCAGGTTCCTGCAGGATCGCCACGGCGGCACGGGTCCACTGCGTCACGTCGGCCTCATCCCCGGAACTCTCCGGCTGTGGACCTGGACCGCGCGCTCTTCGGCCGTGTGCCCGCCACACGCCGACCGCGGCTGGGTCCTCCTTGCGGCGCGCGGTCCCGACTACGGACGTCCACCAGCGCCCAAACACGGCTAATCCGGCCTATTTGCCGAGTTTGTGAATGGTGTCGGTCAGCCGTTCACGAACGACGCCCGTTGCCTTCGTCCCCGAATCCTTACCCGCGTCGTTGCCACGGCCGGAGTCGAGCCGAAGGTCTTCCAGCACCCGCGTCAACTCCTTGACCGCGCCCGAGTCCTCGGCGTCCACAGCCAACTGAAGCGACTGGAGAGTGCGAGAGACACGACTCCAGATGCCCGGAGTTGTCTCCCAGTCCAGGGCACTGTGCAGGACGTCCAGAGCCTCCTCCCGAATCTGCTCGTCGATCATGCCGCCACCGAAATGCACCCGCTGTCCCTCGCCATGCGCACGATTATGCTGGTATCTCGGGAGTCCTGATCAGGGGCATCCGGATCGGAGGCAGTCCAGATCGTGCGGAGGGACATGTCCCAGCACAGTGCCGAGACGTTGACCGCTCACGAGTTCGTCGCGCATCTGTACGCGCCCACGTCAAGCCCGCGGGCTGTCGAACTTTACACGTACCTGCGCGGTCTCTGGTCACGCTGCCAGGTCGAACTCGGCATGACCAGCCCCATTCCGGCCTTGGGGGTCCCACCGGATCCGCCGGCGCACAGCGAGCCGGATGAGACCGCGGTCTTCACCCCCATCGCCGCCGCACGCCGCGAGGGCGACGGGGTGCATCAGGTTCTGCTACGGCGGGTGCATGACGTGCTGTGCCTGTCGGTGTCCCTGGCGCCGCGCCACGGCAGCGATCTGACCTGGGCACGGCTGCGCAGCGACTGGGCGAGCATCAGCGAGCCGCTCCCCGACGGGCTGCTGGGCACGGCCGAACTCTACCTCGCACTGTTCCCGGCGTCAGGACTGGAACGGACCGAAGCAGGAGCCGATCTCAGTGCGGCCTGCCGCGCGCTGCTGCCAGCCCCGGCAGCCGCCGATTTCGATGGACGGGGTGTGTCGACGGCGGGCGGCTTCATCGCCTGGGACGCGGACACCGGTCCGGACGACCGCCTCACCCGGCGCATCGTGGCCCTGGCCCCGGCCGACCACGCCGCCGAGCTCAGTTCCTGGGCCTGGAGCCGGGGCGGGCCCGCCGAGGGCATGGTGATCACACCGCTCGCGCGGTACCTGATGCAGGCGGCGAAGCTCCGCTACCACCTGCGCGTCTGGGCGGCGGGGGCGCCGGTGCGGGCGGCCCGCCGAGACACCGAGTCCGCGCTCGCCACGGTCACCGCCCTGCTCGATGAAAGCTCACTGTTGGCCGCCAGACCCGTTCCCTTCAACTCCGCGGCACACTCTGGAGCTCTGCTCGACTCGAACCAGACCGCGCTTGACCGCGCCGTGGCGTTGCTGCGGGCCGAGATCGTGCACCTGGCCGGCACCGCCACGGCACTGCGCCAGATGCGACGGTCCGTGGAGGCCAGTGCCGCGAACATGGCCGCCTTGGCCGACCAGATCCCGGCGAGCGCCCGCGATCGGGCCGATGCGGACCACCATCACCTTTATGCCGACGACGACGCCCTGGCCACCTGGTTCGCTCGCCAACTTGACGATGATCTCTTCTCGGTCGAAACCACCGTTGACCGGGCCCGCGCGGCGATCGGCGACATCGTCCCGACATCAGTGCCGCCCACGCCGCCAGCCCCACCGGAACATCCGAAGTGGACATATTCGCCGACGGTTCCACCTATTCCCGCCAGCGAGGCATGGCCGGTATCCACGGACATCGACCTCACCGCCCCAGACCGCGCGGCCTTACTGGATACCGTGGCCAGCCTCTTCCCAACCGAAAATCACGCGGGCCACCTGCTCCACCAGGTGGGTTTACCCAGAGAAAGACGAGTCGGCTTGGAATCCGTGGCGCCAATAGTCGGGTGGAGTCAAATTTTCGCCGAGTTCGACAACGGAGTCATTTTCAACCCATACCGGCGCCTGCTCGCCGCCGCACTCGCCCTCTACCCTTACAACCCGACCTTACGGAACCTCGCTCGCGCCAACGGCCTGAAAATCGCACTTGAAGAGTCCCAGAAAGCCTCGACCACTCCTGACTACGACCCCGTTCGGAACGTAAGGCGCCTAACCTGATCTTGATCGCGCGTGCCGGCAATGACCTGCTCGCGATTTTCGCGGCGCGATGGAATGATCGCGCCGGGACGGGTTTGTCACAGGCGGACAATGGGAGATCTCGCCGCTATCCTCCGGACAGGTCGGACGCGGAGTGGGCATACGCGGCGCTCTTTCTGCCGCCGGCCCCGAAGGAGGGCCGATCAGCCATAGACCGCGTACGGCTTCCCGGGCCAACAATTGTTTGTCACCTTAACGGATACAGGGTCACGCAGGCGTTCCACTTCAGGCCGGTCGTGATGGTCCCGACGCCACGGACAGGCTGATGTCGCTTCCGCCGTGGACGTACAAGGCATACCGGCGGCCGACGGTGGCTTCGAGGACCGGGCAGTAGATCTGGTCGCGGAACTTGCGAAAAGTCGCATGCGTCATACGGTCACGCCACGTGTCGCACGAGGTTCGCCGGCACGGGCCGCGTGGCAATCGTCCAGGTCGGGCGCGACTACCCACGGGCCCCGGCTACGCCCCCGCGGCAGACACGTACACCGCTATCTGCCGGACGAATTCGTCAAGGTCGTCGAGGGCATCCAGTCGAGCAACGACGATCTCATCGTTGACCGCGATGTAGTCGTGGACGAGGACGTTTCGGAAACCGACGGACTTGCGGAGCGTCAGTGCGAGCGTTGCGGCCAGCGCTCCATGGTCGCCGAGCAGACGGATCGCGTCACCGTTGTCCGCCGGCGGTCCCCAGCCCTGCGCCGCGCAGATGTGCTGCGCGACGTCGACACAGGCCTCGATCGCTGTCACAAAGGTGTACTTCACCCCGCGCAGCCAGATCGGGTCCGCACGGCGCTCGTCGTCGGCGCCCGACTCGCGGCGGAGCACAGACAGATCGTCGGTGACCGCGCGCAGGAGGCGTAGCACCCGGACTTCGTCGACCACCGGCTACGCGTTCCGGTCCAGAACAGCCGCGGCGAACTCGCGGTGCGCCCGAGTGATCCGCGGAAGTTCGTCGAAGTAAATCTTTCTGGTCATCGCCTCCCAGCGCACCCGCGCGGCCCGGTCGTCCTCGAAGAGCAGCCGCCCGCCGGCCGCGACCCTGCCGGCGAGCTCGAGCGGCGCGCTGTCAAGGACGAGGAGGTCGACGCCGGGCGGCAGGAGTATGTCGAAGGCGCTCGGAGGCCGCGGGCCGCCGAAGAAGGCGGCGATATCGATGTCCGAGTCCGCCCGCTGGCACCCGACGGCACGGCTGCCGTGCAGATAGGCGAACTGCGCGCCCGCCTGCCGCAGCACGGCGACAGCGTCGCGCGTCGCGATGGTAGCGAGCGTCTCGTCCATGCCCCGATCATCCCAGACGCAACGGCCGCGCGGCACTCGGCTTCCGCCCGCGTCGCCGGCCCGCACAGAGGTCTCGGGCCAGCGGACTACGTGTGCACGAGATCAGGCCGCCATGGCAGGGCGGCCCCAGCAGCCGGCCGGCTCGGCATCCATGTGTCGAGGACTTGCTAAACCTCTCGCCGTGAACGGGTGGTGAGGTCCGCGAGCTATGGCATCAGGCTCGCAGCCATGGTCCCGCCGAGTTCTCGGCAGGACTCGCGGGCGGCGGGGTCGAGCTCGCCGATGATCGACAGTGGGTCGCGCAGGCGCTTCCACTTCAGGCCGGTGGTGATCGTCTCGACGCCGCGGACCGCGCCGGTCGTGTCGGAGTTGCCGTGTACGTAGAGCGCGTACGGATGGCCGATGGTCGCGTCGAGGCACGGGTAGTAGATCTGGTCGAAGAAGTGCTTGAGCGCGCCGCTCATGTAACCGATGTTCGCTGGGGTGCCGAGCAGGTACCCGTCGGCGGCGAGCACCTCCATCACCGTCGCGCTCAGCGCCGGCCTGACGACGACGTCGACGCCCTCGATCGCGTCGTCCCGGGCCCCGGAGAGCACAGCCTCCAGCATGGCCTGCATCGTCGGCGACGGGGTGTGGTGCACGACCAGCAACGTCGTCATGCACGCCATCCTCCCGGGTGCCGTCGGAACGGCGGCGGCCGGCCGCACCGGGCGGGGGCCCTCGGCCACCGGCCGCCCGGTCGTCCAGTTCCCGTCGAACGCCGCACCTGATCCCGACACGTCGATGATTCCCGACACTTCCGACCGGCTCGCCGGGAGGCCGCCCGGGCGGCGCCTGAAGCGCGGTCAGCCGACGACGGCGACGGCGCGCACGGGGAAGGTGCCCATGCCGCGGACGGGCGCGGGCAGCACGGTGAGGCGGACCGGCTCGCCGTCGGGCAGCTCGTCCAGGGCGGTGAGGTGCTCGACGATCGGGATGCCGGCGCCGAGCAGACCCTGATGGGCGGGACGGGCCAGGTCATCGACGTCGTCGATGTTCAGCGAGTCGATGCCGACCAACAGCGCCCCGGCGGCGAGGAGGGCCTCGACGGCCGCCCGGGTCAGATGCGGCGCCGGGCCGAAGTACGCCTCGCTCCCCCAGTGCCGGGCATGGCCCGTGTGGACGAGCACAGCCCGCCCGGCGAGCTCGGCGGCGACCGGCAACCGCTCGGCGCCGACGGCCCGTGCCCCGCCCGCGCGGACCACCACGGCCGGCACGTCGACCAGCCGCGCCAGGTCGAGCGCCGCGACGTCCGGACCGTCGGCGTGGAAGTGGAACGGGGCGTCGAGGTAGGTCCCGGTGTTCGCGACGAGGTCGATGGCGGCGATGTGGAACGACACCCCGGGCGCGAGCCGCTCCCCCGAGGCGGCCCGGCTGGTCCACGTGGAGATCCGCGGACCGGGCAGGCCCGGATAGGTCACCATGCCGTCGACGATGGGATGGGACAGGTCGACGATGCGGCGGTCCCCGACGGGCATGGCGCGCTCCTTGCGTCCACGGCACGGTTGCGGTGCCGCCACGCTACCGGGACCATGCTCGGCGCAGCCGGCGAACCGTCCCTGCCCGGCGCGGGCGGCGGTGGGGTCGCGGGAGCGACCCGGTCCGCCCGCCCGCGCCGGGGGGTGCCCAGCGGTCAGCCGTCGGTGCCGGTCACCGGCGCGGGCGGCGGGCCGGCGGGCGACGAGCGCCCGCGCGGGACGAGCGTCGGCCGGGGGCATGGCGGCCGACGCGCGAGGGGTGACCGCTGGGCCGGAACCCGCCTCGGGACGGCGCCCGGCGGCGTGGACTCTGCCGGAAGCCGTGGAGGCGGAGCGGACGGCGACGGATGCCGCGGCCATCCCGCCGGAGCCGACGGATGGCGCGGCGCTGGCGCGGCCGGCGGAGTCCGTGGCAGCGGGAGCTGCGGGGGCGTCGCCGGCCGAGAGGACGGGGGCACGGTCCTCGGCGCGGGGGTTCTTTCGGGTTCGGCGGCCGGGTCCTCCCGCCCGGCGTCGCCGGGGGCATCGTCGGGGGCGTCGTCGGCCGTCGGGGCGGGCACGCCCTCGTCCGGGGTGGGGGTGCTCGGCTCGCTCGCCACCGCGTCGTCCCCGGATGCGGCGGCGCCAGCCGGCACCGCGGATGCCCTCCGGGTTCCGGCGGTCGCGAGGTCCTCCGCGGCGACCACAGCCGCCGCCGGCCCCGCCGAGACGGTGGCGGGCGGAACGGTGGCGGGCGGAACGGTGGCGGCCGGCGGCTCGGCCGGACGGGGTCGCGGAATGGCCGTGAACGTGGGCGTGGGAGTGGGCGTGAACGTGGGAGTGGGCGTGCAGGTGGGAGTGGCAGTAGGTGCGGCGGCGGGCTCGTCGGTGTCGGGGTGGTCGGCACCGGCGTCCTTGCGGGTCCGCTCGGGCAGCGGTCCCCAGGCGTCGACGTCGACGGTCGACGTCGCCCACTGCTCGTATGGATCTCGGTCGGGTGGGAACGTCTCGGGGTCGGGCGTGTGGCGGGTCAGACCCACCGCCGCCGCGAGCACGAGTACTAGTCCCCCCAGAATCAGCACCGGCGTCAGCATCGCCGTCCTTCCCCCCCGAACAGGTCACCGCGGGCCCGCCCCCCTGCCTGGAAATCAAGGGCGGGAAGGCCCGATCAGTCCCGCATTCCTGTCATGCGCGGGCAAGTGACAACGTACGGGTGACCAGCCCGGACGGGGCCCATATCGATGACACGCAGCGAGGTAGCCGGTTCGGGTGGTAAGGCCGCTCGATCGGTGCCATGGCCGCAGGTCCGGACCAGGCTGGACCGGTACATTACGGGCCATCGACTCCAACGCGCCCGGCCCGGATGATCATCCTCGGTCGGTCGGTCCCGGGCTCAGCCGCGGTCTGGGCGCAGGCGCCCGCGACGGCAGCGTGACCGCGACGCGACCGCCGCACCGCCCCGCGCCGGCCGCCGCCGGCCAGGGCCGCACCCACTGATCGCCCGCACCGCCCGTGCCGCTCTTCATCCCGCTCGCGCTGCTCGCCGCGTTCCTGTTGGCGTCGTCGGCCGCTCTCCAGCAGCGCGCCGCGGGCCGCAGCCGGTTCGCGGCCCGCGACGACCACGACCTGGCCGTGCCCGGGTTCGGACACCTGCTCGACCTCGTCCGCGAGCCGTTATGGCTGGTGGGCTGGCTGACGAACCTGGCCGGCTTCCTCACCCAGGCCCTGGCGCTGCATCTCGGATCGCTCGCCGAGGTGCAGCCGCTCATGGTCACCCAGCTACTGTTCGCGCTCCCCCTCGGCCTGGTGGGCACCCGCCTGCGGATGGCCCGCACGGCCTGGTGGGCCATCGCGGCGATCTGCGCCGGGCTCGCGCTGCTGCTCGGCGTGCAGGATCGGCTACCCACCCGCCCGCCGCTCGACCAGGAACGCCTCGTGTTGGCGATCATCGCCATCGCCGCGCTGGCCGCGGCGTTGGTCATCGCATCGCGCGGGCGGCGGCCGGCGGCACGGGCGGCGCTGTTCGGCGTCGCCGCCGGATTGTTCTTCGCGCTCAGCGCGCTGCTGCTCAAGCAGGCGACCGACGAAACCCTCGACAACGGGTTCGACACGACAGTGACGCACTGGTTCGCTTATGCCCTCTGCGGGGTGACACTGACGAGCCTGTGTCTAGGTCAAATGGCCTACGCGGTCGGTCCGCTGACCGCGGCGGTCACCGCCATGAACATCACCAACCCGACCGCCGCCTACGCGCTCGGCGTCCTGGTGTTCGGGGTCCCCGCTCCGAGGGGGTCCGGGGTCATCGCGGGCGTCGCGGTCTCCGCCGTGCTGGTCGTGGGCGGGGTGTTCCTGCTGTCGCGGCCCAGTGCGCTGCCCCGGCCCCGACACCGCGCGCCCTGACGGACCCGGTGGACGGGTTCTTCCTGTCGCATATTGCGTCATCTCGGCGCCAGGCGGACACTCAGGGTATTGAGACCGATCGCGGCGACCGGCGCCGTTCGGGGCGGAGGCTTCCGCATGCCCCTGGCAAGGAGCGAGGTGCAGCCGGAATCGCGCGGCGACGCGGCCGCCTACGACGCAGTCCTCACCGACCTGGTGGACGTTCTCGACGGGGAGCCCGGTTTCGGTCGCGAGTCGGCCCGGCGGCTGCTGCAGGACCGCATCGCCCACCACCTCGGGCCGGGCCACCGGCTGCATCTCGTCGAGCACGATGTGCGCTACCAGTGGTTCGCCGCCCTCGTGTACCGGCTCGGCGAGGAGTCCGGCGGGCTCGCCGCGCTGGGCCGGGCCGTCAACGATCTGCAACCGGATTCGCGGGTGGCCGCGGTGGTCGCCCGCCTTGTCGCGGCCGCCGATGAGGGCGTCGGCGAGAGGTGGGCCGAGGACCACGGGGCCGCGATGCCGCGGGTGACGGCATCCCCACCGGCGGACCCGCCGTCAGGACGCGCGGCGGCGGAGGTCGACGGGCCACCACAGCCGCTGCGCCCGGTCGAGATCCGGGAACTCGCCTCGGCGTTCGGCCAGGGTGGGGGCGCACGGCGGTTCCTGGTCGACGCCGGGGTGCCGGCGGAGCGGATCCCACCGTCGGACATCGACGCCGCGACGTTCTGGGCGGAAGTGTCGGCGCTTCTCGGCCACGGGCTGCTTCGCGATGGCCGGCGGCGAGTGCTCGCGGCGGCTGCCTTCCGCTTCCCCGCGAACGACGTCTTCGCTGCGGGCCGGCCCCGATAGCCAGCGGCCGGTCATGACGACTCCGCCCGCTCCGTCGGCTGGACCTACGGCATCCAGTCGGGGTCCGACGACCTCCTCCGCGCCGGCCATCGGGCAGGTTACGCTAAACACCAGATTCGGTGTGCTGAGTAACAGAGCCCGCCGGCCGTCAAGCGCGTTGGGATCCGTCGGGGGAATCGTGACCAACCGCGATCCGTCGTCGCCACGACACGACGCATGGCGGTCCGACCCCGTCCTGGAGTCCGACCCCGTCCTGGAGTCCGACCTTGTCCTGGAGATTGTCGGCTGCCTGGAGAGCACCGCCGATCTACTCAGCCCCGCCACCCGAGATCTGCTGGTCAGGCGCTTCGAACGGCGCGCCGGCAGGCGGCTGTTCGTCCCCCAGTTCGATGTCGCCCGGGACTGGTGCTTCCGTTTCGTCGAAAGCTGCGTCGAGCTGGACAACGGAGCCGAGATCCTCGTGGACGCCGTGTCCGACCTGCGGCCCGACTCCGCCGTCGCGCACCGGCTGGCGCACATTCTCGCCGAACAGGGGGCGGCGGAGGTCGCCGAGGGGGCCGGCGAGCTGTGGGATCTCCTGCGGCGGGAGCTCAGCGCGTTGCCGGCGCAGCGGGTCGCCCATGCCTTCCGCCATGCCTGCCACCCGGCCCAGCCACCACGCCACTGCACCACGGCGTGGCAGCTGTTCCTCTGGGTTGCGAACCGTCATCCAGAACCCGCCCGACTCCCGCAGCATGCGGTGTTCCTCATCCGGTGCGCCGACGTGCTCGCCCCGGGCACGTTCGTCCGGGTCGAGGCGTGGCTACGCGGCGAGGCGCACCGGCGCGACCTGACCCACCAGCTGCAGCTGGCCCAGCTCGCCGCGGCCCCGGTGCCGCGGCGGCGCACGGGGATCGTCTCGCTGCAGTTCCAGCCAGTCGGGCCCAGGTCCGAGGATCATCTCGCGTCGTGGTGGCTGCACTGGGCCGACGCAGCGACGCCGCACCAGGGTGGGGCGCGGCCGGCCCGGCCGGAGCTGTTCGAACAGATCGCGGCCGCGGTCGTCGAAGACGCGGAGGAGATCCTCGGCGCGGAGATACCCACGGGTGAGTCCGCCGAGCTGGTCGTGGAGATCTTCCTGCCGTTCGCCTACATGGACCTGCCCGTCACCAGCTGGCGCCGGCAGATCCACGGAACGCCGCGCCTGCTGGTCGAGGACCACCCAGTCGTCGTGCGCAGCTTCGAACGCCTGCACCGACGTGGCTCGCGCTTCCTGTGGCTGCAGCGCTGGGCCGCGCTCACCGCCCCCGACCCGAGTGGGATGGTGGTGGCGGACGCCGCGCGCGTCGGGCGACATGGGCTGGCCAAGGACGAGCGGATCGCCGCGGTGACACTCAGCGGGCCACCGACGCAGGGCTCGCCGGCGCAGCGGCAGCTCGCCGAGGCGCTGAGCGCGGGCCTCGCGGTCGCGGCGTGGCAGGTCGACGACCCCGACCGGCCCCACACCGACAGGCCGCTGCTCGAGCTGCTCGCCCATGGCGATCCGTTCCGCCTGCCCCAGCGGTTCCGGCGGGAAAACCTCACCCGACTGGAACCACGCGGTGACCGCCACGCGCCCGGCCCGACCGCCTGCGATGCGCAGGCGGCGGCGCGACGCACCGCGATTCTGCTGTGGGACGACCCGCGCCGCGCCGCCTGGCGAGCGATCGCCGGATCGGCACGGCTACCGCGGCGCCCGACGCAACTCGGGCAGGCGACGCCCTCGGCCGGGACACAACCGGAGGGGCCCGCGTGAGCTTCGACGACGGGAGAATCATGCTGGAGCCGGACGCCGAGGGACCGGGCGCCCGACGCTGGTGGCTGTTCCACGGCACCGGCGAGCCCCCCGACGCCGACCTCCAGTGGCCGCCGGCCCCTCCTTGGCGGCGGTTCGCCGGCCCCGTGGTCGACGGTCCACCGCCACCAGAGGACGACGAGGAGATCTCGCGTCTGCGCGGGGAGGTGTCGGCCATGCTGCTCACGCCCGCCCAGGTCTCGGCCGTCAACGTCGCGCTGCTGCTGCGACGACCGATCCTCGTCACCGCTGCGCCAGGCTCCGGGCAGGCGGGGCTGGCCCACCTGATCGCCCGGGAACTGCGCCTGGGGCGGGTCCTGCGCTGGTCGGTGAACCGTCATACGACGCTGCGCGACGGCGTCCACGACTTCGATGCGCTTGGCCTGGCGAGCGCCGCGATCCAGCTGCGGGCCGATCAGCCCGTGGTGGAGCCGGGCGCGCCCCCCGGCACGCGCAGGTCCGTCAAGGGCCATCTCGCCGACCTGCTCGGCCACGACGCCGAGCGCAGGCCGCCGGACTCGCTCCCGGTTCACCGGTACGTCAGGCTCGGCCCGTTGGGCACCGCGCTGCTTGGCCGCACTCGCCCCCGGGTGCTGCTCATCGACCGACTCGACCGCAGCGGCTACGACCTGCCCGACGACGTTCTCGACGTGCTCGACGAGGGCCGTGCCGTCGTGCCAGAGCTGGCCAGGCTGCCACCCACCACCGGGCCGCTCCCCGTGGCTGTGGACGATCCAGGCGCCCACGCGCTCCTCGATGCTGGGATCATCCAGTGCGCGGAACCGCCGGTCGTCGTGATCACGAGCAGCGGCGAACGGGATTTCTCGCCGACCTTCCACGGCCGCTGCGTCCACCTCCGGATGCCCGCGCCATCCCGCACGAGGCTGCAGACAGTGGCGGAATCCCGGTATGGGGCCGTTCCCGGCGTGGCCGCCCTGATCGCACGCTTCGACAAACGCCGCAGCGCGGGTGCCGAGCTGACGATCGACCAGCTCCTCGACGCCCTCCACCTGGCAGCGGCCGGCGTCCTGGACGACGACAGCACGGGACTCGCCCTCGACGCCGTCTGGGGCGGCGCGGCTGACGATCCCTCGGCGGGCCTGCCGTGACCCGACGTCACGCCGACAACGGTCACGCCGACAACGGTCACGCCGACGACGACGGCACCGACGGACTTACCGCCGGCGATCAGCCCGACAAGCCGAGCCGCGTCCGTTACCTGCCCGGGCCCGTCCACATCGACCTGGCGCCGGCGATTCGCGACGAGCGAGCCCTCGCCCGGGCACTGCACCCGCTCGTCGATCAGGTCCCGGCTCCGCAGTCCCGCCCGCTCGATACGCAGCGGACCGCACGCGACCTGCTGCAGAGCCGCATGGGGCAGGTCACGGTCAAGGGATCGGCCCCGCCGCGGTGGGAACTCGCCCTCGTCGTCGACGCGAATCCGACGTTCTTCGCGGCCTGGGGGGATGCCCTCCCCGGCATCATCCAGATCCTGGAGCGCCAGCTCGCGTTCCGTGACGTTATCGTCGCTTACCTCGTTCCCGACGACCGTCACGACGGTGCCCTGCGTCTGCGCGGCGGACCTGCCAGCTCGACCACACGGCCACCGTCCCAGCTGACGGAGCGCACCGGGCGGCGCGTCATCTGGCTGCTCACCGACGGCCTGGGCGAGGCGTGGCGTTCCGGCCGCATGGCGCAGGTGCTCGCCGAGTGGGCCGACGCTGGACCGGTCGCGGTGATCGACGTCCTCGCCTCGCGCACCTGGGACCACACTGACCTGGACGCCGAGCGGGTTCGGCTGCACGGCAGCGGGTTCGGGACGGGACGGGTGCGCTCCTGGACCTACCAGGGCGGCCTGCTCGACCAGGCCGGCGACGATCCCGACCACGGCGTCGAGGGCGTCGAGGGCGACAGGGCTGCTGCGGCGGGCAGCGTCGCCGGATCCGCGCGGACGGCGCGCGCCGTCCCGGTCCTGGAGCTGGACGCGGAGTGGATCGGCTACTGGGCCCGCTTTGTCGCTGCGGCGGAACCGACGTGGTTCGAGACAGTCGCCGTCGTCGCCGGGTCCGACCGCCGCTTTCCACCTGAATACGGGATCGAGTCGTCGCCGCCGGACGAGCGACTCGAGGATTTCTTCGCGCTTGCCACGCCGACATCAAGAAAGCTTGCGGGACTCCTGGCGATCCAGCCCCTAAGCCGCCGAAGCCTGCGCACGGTCGCCGGCATCGCAGGCGCCAGCCGCCGGGATTTGTCCGAGATTTTTGCCTTCGGTTTACTTGTGATCGATTCGTTGTCGACAACATTCGATATCATTCCGGAAATCCGCTCGAAGCTTCGCGCGCAGGTGAGCAGGAGCGACGTCGAGCGGATTCGCCGGGCGGTCGGATCCGACGCGGACAACGCGGGGACGGAGCCACTCGGCATGCCCATGGCCACGCCCTCCGACCAGCCGCCCGTCCGTCCACCCGGCGAGGCGGACACGCCCGCGCCGGTGTGGGACGCAGCCGCGCCCCTCGACCGAACCCCCAGCGCACGGCCGCCGCGCAGCACGGGAGCTCCGGCCGGAGAGCCAAGGCCACCACGGACACCTGACACTGAGAGCGAAGATTCCCTTACGATGAGTAGTATCGCTGGAACGAGTCGGCCGAGGTCCAGCGCGGGTGACGGCTCGATGGGAGCTGCCGGCGCCGAGGCGAACACCACACGAGGAGGACCCACCGTGACTGTGGGCACCGCCCTACGACCGGCGCTGGCCGCGGGTCAGCTCCCTCGTGTCTGGGGAAATGTGCCGCCGCGGAATCCGCACTTCACCGGGCGCGTCGACCTGCTCACCATGCTGGACGCCCGACTCCTCGAAGGCACGACCTCGGTCCTGCCCGAGACGCTGCACGGAATGGGCGGCGTCGGAAAGTCCCAGCTCGCGACCGAATACATTTATCGCCATCTTTCGGACTTCGACATCATCTGGTGGATTCCCGCGGAACGGACGGTCCAGATCAGCAGCGCTCTCATCGAGTTGGGCGCCCGGCTCGGGCTGGACGTCGGCACCGAGGCCAACGTCGCCGTCCGCCAGGTCGTGGAAGCGCTGCGGATCGGTCATCCCTACGAGCGCTGGCTGCTGGTTTTCGACAATGCCGACGACCCGCAGGCGGTGCGGGAGTACTTTCCGGCGAGTCCGACCGGTCGGGTTCTCGTCACCTCCCGCAATCCGGGCTGGGCGAACGTCAGCCATCCCCTCGAAGTGGCTGTCTTCCGGCGCGAGGAGAGCGTCGCGCTGCTGCGCAGCCGAGGTGGTCCACTGGACGACGACGGCGCGGACCAGGTTGCATCTGCTCTCGGGGACCTGCCGCTCGCGGTCGAGCAGGCGGCGACCTGGCGGGCGGAGACCGGGATGTCCGCTCAGGAATACCTGCGGCTGTTGGAGGACAAACTGACCGAGCTGCTGAGCACCGCGCCGGCGGACTACCCGCGCCCGGTCACGGCGGCCTGGAACGTGTCGCTGGATCGGCTCGCGGAGAGCAATCCCGCCGCCCTCGAACTCCTCCAGGTATGCGCGTTCTTCGCGCCGGAACCGATCTCCCGCCAGCTCCTCTCCCGAGCCCACAACGAGACGATCTCGCCAGCGCTCGACGAGGCCCTGCGCGACCCGGTCAAACTCGGCCAGGCAATCCGCGACATCAACCGGTATGCCCTGGCCAGAATCAACCACCGGGACAACTCCATCGTCATGCACCGGCTGGTCCAGGCCGTCCTGATCGGCCGGATGACCCCGGACCAGCAGCGGACGATGCGCCACGGAGCCCACGTCCTGCTCGCCGCGAGCGACCCCAACGATCCGTTCAACCCGGGCCTGTGGCCCACCTACGCCGACCTGTACCCGCACATGATCGCCTCGCTCGCCGAACGTTCCGCGGACCCCCGCGTCCGCCAGCTCCTGCTCAACGAGGTCGACTACCTGTGGACCTGGGGAGACCACCAGGTGAGCAACGACCTCGCTCGCGGCGTGCACGCCGAGTGGCAGGCGAGCTTCGGCGAGGACGACCCCTACACCCTGCAGATGGCGCTGCGCTCCGGCTGGGGCCTCGTCGTGATCGGCCGCTACGCCGAGGCCGCCGAGGTCAACCGACGAACCTTCGAGCTGTCGACCCAGGTCAACGGGCCCGACGGCGAGCTGACCATCGTGCTCATGGGCAATGTCGCGGCCGACCTGCGCTGGCGCGGCGACTTCGCCGCCGCCTACGACGTCGCCGAGGACGCCTACCGGCGGGCCCGCCAGGCCTTCGGCGCCGACGACCCGCAGACCCTGGACGCCGCCCACAACGTCGCCGTGAGCCTCCGGCTGCTGGGACGCTTCGCCGAGTCGGCCGAACTGGCCGAGGACACCTGGCAACGCTCGATCCAGCTCTACGGCGAGAACCACGACCGCAGTCTGAACACCTTCACCGGGCTGACCCTCGACCGCCGGGAACTCGGCGACTACCTCGGCGCTCGGGCCACCCAGGAGAACATCGACGCGCGCTACCGGCACCTGTTCAAGGATTCGGAGAACCATCCGGCCCGGCTGCACGCCGGGCGGAACCTGGCGGTGGCGCACCGCAAGGCCGGCGACCACGACAAGGCGCTCGCGCTGTCCCGCGACGTCGAGGAACGGTTCTTCCACCGCTACGGTGGCGAACACCCCGCGTCGCTGGCCGCCGCCCTGAGCCTGTCCATCGACCTGCGCCATGCCGGCCAGCTCCACGAGGCCCGCAAGATCTGCGTCCGGACCCAGCAGCGGTACGCGACGAAGATCGGTGAGATGCACCCGCACACCCTCGCGACCTGGATCAATCTCGCGATCATCGACCGGCTGTCCGGCCAGTCGGATGTCGCGCTCGACCGGGACGAGCGGACGTTGGCGGCCTTCGTCGAGCGGCTCGGCGACCGGCATCCCTCGACCCTCGCCTGCGCCGCGAACCTCGCCAGCGACCTGTATGCGGTCGGACGGTTCGAGGAGGCGCACGCGCGTGACCAGGTGACGCTCGCGACCTCGACCGAGGTGCTCGGCGAGGCGCACCCGACGACGTTGGCGGTGGCCGCGAACCTCGCGATGGACCTGCGCGCCCTGGAGCGCAAGGAGGAGGCCCTGGAGCTGCAGGCCGCGACGCTGACCCGGTTGGACCGGGTGCTGGGCCACGACCATCCGGCGACCCGCCAGGTCGTCGCCGGGATCCGTCTGGACTGCGACGTCGACCCCATGCCGATGTAGCAGGCCCGCTGTGAGCAGGCCCGCCAGGCCCCGCGGTCTGCCCGCTACTCCCGGATGAGGCGAGCGGCCGCCGCGGCGTCGTCCCGCGCGAGCCGCTGGCCCGAGACGTCCGGCTGGCCCGAAGCGTCCGGCTCGTCCGGCTGGACGGACGCGGGAAGCAGCCAGGCGGCGAGTGCGGACGGGTCCGGCGCCTCGCCACCCCGGTCGACCGCCGCGGCCGCCACGGCGCGGACCAGCTCGGGTCGCCGCAGCAGGGTCCACCCCGCCGGCTCGCCGTCGCCGATCGCGAGTCCGAGCCCGACGAGGGCGCGGCGGTCGTCGCCGTCCCGTTGCACGTCCGCCGCGTAGCCCTGCCGGGCACGGGCCCGGTCGCCCGCCACGAGGGCGCAGTCCGCCGCGCTCGCACCGCGGTACTCCCGGCCCGGCCCGGCCCGCTCGGTCCGGCGGAACGCGTCCCGATCCGCCAGCCACAGCCGGGCCAGGGACGCCCTTGTATCCAGGGCGCGTGCCCCCGGATCGGGCACGAGGCGGGCGGGGACCGCGGCCGGCGGGGCGGCGGCGCCGGCCGCCCAGGCCGCGGCGAGACGCTCGACGGCGGCCGAGTCCGGTTCAAGGTGGTGGATGCGCCACAGTGCGCGGCTGTCCGCCGTCGCCAGCTCGGCCAGGCGCCGCGTCTCGACGGGGACCGGTTCCGGCAGCCAGCCCTGCACGGTCGTGCGGATCCCGGTGACGAACCGCCGGCCCAGCGCGGTCAGCGGACCGGTGCGCAGCATCTCGGTCGCCGTGTCGAGAACCTCACCGCGCCACAGCGCGAACTCGAAGTGGGCCAGCATCGCGTCCGCCCCGACCGCCAGCCGGCGCTGCCGGCGCCAGAACTCCGTGACGCCGAAGAACGCGTAGATGCCGTGGAGCACCCCGTGCGGTGGGCGCGGGTCGTCACGCCACGGCGCGTACCGCAGGACGGGCGGGGCCTGCGGGTCGATGAGGTCGCACAGGTGCAGGACCGCGCTGAGCACGGTGTGCCGGAACTCGTGCGCCAGGGTCGCGGCGCCGTCGACCGGGTCCGGCGGTTCGGTGAGCTCGACGCTGCCGACCGCGTCGCCCGACGTGGCGCTGAACGAGCGGAAACGCTGCGCCACGGGCAGCGGGACGACGGCCGAGACGGCCGCGTCGACTCCCGCCGCGAGCTGGGGGTGCCCGTCCCGCAGCACCTGCCACGCGCCGGCCAGGCGCCCCTCCCAGCGGGCGACGTCGGCGTCGGCGAGCCGCACCGGCGGGACGACCCGGTCCACCAGGCGGTAGGGGTCGGCGTCCTCGATGACGACGCCGACGGCTCGGGCCGCCCGGGTGGGATGCCAGACCGTGACGTCGCGCGTCGGCGCGCCGCCGCCGTCACCGCGGTCCACTCGGACCCGGCCGGCGGATCCGATCACCTCGGCGTCGCCGCCGGTGCCCCGCACCACCGCGGTCTCCCAGATCTCCCAGAACGGCAGGCGGGCGTGGCCAAGCGAGGGCAGGTGCACGACGCCACGGTGGGCCGGCACCGCGAGCTCGACCGGTTCGCCGGCTCGGACTGCGGCGGCGGCGGCCATGGCATGCAGGTAACCGACCTCCACCCACAGGGGCACGTCGTGGTGGAGTCGCCCACGTAACCGGCGGAGCAGCCGAGTGGCCCATGCCCCCGCGAAGGGCCGGTCGATCACCGCGCGGACCGCCGCCGGATCGCGCTGTTCCACCTCGACGAGGAGGTCCCACGCCTGGTCCACGGGCGCCAGTGGGTCCGTCGCTGCCGGCTGCTCCCGTAGGGCGTCGAGAATCGCGCGCAGCGCGAGCCGACGGAAGCTGATCTCGGTCTCGAGGAGCCTCTCGACGACCTCGGCGTCGATCACGCCGAGGGCGAGGGCGTCGACATCACGCGCCGCCAGCCGGTGGATGCCGATGCCCGGCACGGTCGCGGCCGCCGGAGTGGACGGCATCAGACGCGCCGACGCGGATTAGCGCCGCCGCTACCGTTTTCAATCCGCCCCGCGGGCACGTCGATGGTGTGGAGCAGCCTTTGTACGCCCGCGCGGAGCCTGCCGTCCGGGCTGTCGCGGAGCCGGTCGAGCCCGATCCCGCGCACGTCGGCGAGCTCTCCTTCGATTGCAGCGTCAGCCATGGCGCCCCGTTCCCTCCTGACGATTCCTTCCCGGGAACGGCCGGAGCCGCGGGCCGCGGTTCCGCTCCCGGGAAAGAAAAGGAAGTCGCACAGGAAGTGTTGCACATCCGCGGGCGACAGGGCACCGTCATGGCCGCTGGCGCAGCGGATCCGGGCCACGGGTCGCACCCGGGCCAGCGGACTCGGGCCGTCCCGACCGAGCGCGCTCCTGGCGCTGCCACCGACCGAACGTGACGACGGAACGAAGGGCGGCGGAGCCTTACCGAACTCGAATCCGCGGGTCTTACCGGGAAGGGCCGTCGAAATGCTCCGCTCCGCGGCAGTGGTTTCCCGTGAACGTACGCCCGGATCAGACCCGCATCTTTCCACGCCTGGTTCGGCGTGCTCACTCCCGCCATATTCGCTCGCCGTCAGGATTGGCGGCGTCGGGCATTGACGCGGCCGGTCGCGGGGGTCAGCGGTTGCCGAACAGTCCGCCCATGCCGCCGCCACCGAAACCACCGAAACCGCCGCCGCCGAAGCCACCGCCCGGCCCGCCCGGCCCGCCCGCCCCGCCCTGGCCGTGGTGGCCGCCGAGCTGGTTGCCGGCGAAGCCGCCCTGGCCGAGGCCGAAGTGACCGGCCGCGCCGGCGCCGGCCAGCGCGTTGTACGGGGGCAGCAGCTCGCAGGGCTGCACGATGACGAAGCCCTCGCCGCTGAACTGCATCTGCCAGCTCTCCCCGGTGTTGCCGCGCGGCCGCCACACCGCCGAGGACGTCACCGCCGCCTGCATCGACACCTGCAGGTTCGTCGACCAGCCGACGACGGCGTCCGCGTCGGCGAAGTAGTAGTTCTGGTGGGTGACGTGCATGACCAGCGGCGCGCCCGACGTGCAGACCGCGACCTTGCCGTTGCCACGCAGCTCCACCTGGTAGGAGCCGACGCCGGCGATGCCGACCTGGCTGTCGACCCGGACCAGGTCCCAGTTCAGGTCGGAGTTGAAGGCGAGGACGTTCTTGCCGTCGACGGTCAGCCCGTCGCCGGCCAGGTCGAGGATGTGGATGTCCTGCGCCTGGTTGGCGAGGAAGACCGAGCCGGAGCCGGAGACCTGCATGAGGTTCAGGCCCTCGCCGCCGCTGAAGAAGCTGCGGAAGTGCCCTCCCCAGCCCTCCCAGTGGGCGTCGAAGTTCGCGGCGCCCTGGTAGGCGACCATCGCGCCCTTGCGGGCGTAGAACTCACGCATCCCGCGGGCGCCGAGCGTCGCCCGCAGCATCTTGCTGTTCTGCAGGGAGAACGGCTCGTCGGAGGGCCGTTCGGGATTGTCGAGCAGGCTGCTGCGGATCCCGCCGGCCGGACCACCCGGACCACCCGGACCACCCGGACCACCGGGACCACCAGGCGGCATGCCCTGACCGCCGGGGCCGCCGGGATAGCCGCCGGGCGCACCGGGACCACCCGGGTAACCGCCGGGGCCGGGTTGACCGGGGGGATATCCCTGGCCGGGACCGCCCGGGTAGCCGCCCTGACCGGGACCGCCGGGACCCGGCGGGTAGCCGCCACCCGGACCCGGATAGCCCGGGCCGGGAGGCGGGTAGCCGGGGCCGCCCGGACCGCCGGGATAGCCACCGCCGGGACCGCCCGGATGACCGCCGTACGCCCCGCCCTGCGTCATGTCGCAGTCCTCTCCGCCGTCCGCCGCGCCCGGCGCGTGCCGCCGCCGTTCATCCCGTCCACGAACCGCCCGCCGTCCAGGAGCCGCATACCGTCACCGGATCCCATGTCGCGTCAGCCCCGCAGCGACATGGTCGGCCGCTCGTCCTCGCTCGGCTGGACGACGACGAAGCCCTGCCCGGAGAACCCGAGCTGGAAGGCCTCCCCGGAGCCGCGCCCGATCAGGCCGCCGAGACGCGCCGTGCGCCGGGGCTCGACGCGCAGGCCGTCGGTGTAGGCGACGAGGGCGTCGGTGTCGACGAACGTCGGCGCCTCCCGGGTGTCGAGCACGATCGGGTTGCCCTTCGCGGTCAGGGCGACCCAGCCATGGCCGCGCAGCACCACGTTGAACATCCCCATCCCGGACAGCATCGTGACGCCGCGGACGCGTTCGATGTTCCACTGCAGCGCGGCGTCGAAGGCCAGGATGTTCTTGCCGTTGACCGAGAGGCCCTCGCCGGCGAGCTGCGCGACGATGACCTCCTTGCCGTAGTCGGCGAGGTAGAGCAGGCCCTGGCCGGTCGCCGTCATCAGGGGCACGCCCTCGCCGGTCGCCCAGGACGACGCGATCCGGCCGAGCTGCGGCGGCTGCGGGTTGAAGTCGATCAGCCCCTCATAAGCGATCATGGAACCGACCCGGGCGAACAGGTCCTGGCCGGGGTTCATGACCACCTTGGCGATCTTGGAACCGTGCTTGCTCATCCGCTCGAAGACGGGCGTCGGCCCGTAGTGGTCGATCAGGCTGCCCTGCACGGCCCGCTCCCTCCCGCCGGCGGGCGACCCGCCGGGCCCGCTCCCACGACCGTCGCCACGCTCAGACCTCGTAGGGCTGGACGACGACGAAATGACCGGCGAAGCCCATGAACTGCAGGGCCAGGGCCTCCCCGCTGCTGCCCGCGTAGATCTGCCGGGAGATCCGCACCTGCGTCGAAACGCTGACCCGCATGCCGGTGGTCCACGCGACCAGCGCGTTCATGTCCGCGAACGTCGGGCCCTGCACGGGCAGGGTCATCGGCGACCCCTTGGTCATGACGACCACCGAGCCCGGCCCGGAGACCTCGAAGTGGAACAGGCCGCCCCCGGGGATGCCGGCGCTTTCGATCCGGCGCACCTCGGTACGGACGGTGGCGTCCATCGCCAGCAGGTTCTTCGCGTTGATGCACAGCGACGAGCTGCCAAGCTCGACGATGTGCAGGTCCGCGGCGTCCTGGGCGAGGAAGACCTCGCCTGACCCCTTGCAGGTCATGAGCTTGAGGCTCTGGCCGGTCAGCTTGCCCTCGATGAGGCCGCGCAGCCCGCCGCCCTTGTAGTCGAACTCGACGTTGCCCTGGTAGGCGACCATCGACCCGCGCAGCGCCAGCGCGTCCGGGCCGAGGGTCACCTTGACCAGCTTGCCGTTCTGCTGGGTCCAGCGCCCGGCCGTCGGCACCTCCCGGTACGGGGCGAGGCTGTTCATCGCCCCCGGCGGGGTCGGCTGGACCTGCGACGGCAGCGGCTCGGGACCACCGAAGGCGCCCACCGGCGGCTGGGCGCCGGGCATGCCGCCGGGCACCGGCGCGCCGCCGAACCCGGGGCCGCCGGGGGGCGGCCCGCCGGCCGGGAACGGCTGACCCGGCACGGGCTGGCCGCCGTACCCTGGCGCGGGAGGCTGACCGCCGCCGTACGCCGGGGCGGGCTGCCCACCGCCATAGGCCGGGGCGGGCTGACCGCCGCCGTAGGCGGGAGCCGGCTGACCGCCGCCGTAGGCCGGCGCGGGCTGGCTCGGCGGGCCGGGCGGCGGGGTGGGCGCCTTGCGCTGATCGTGGCGGGGCGGGGCCGCCGGCGGGGCGGCGAAGCTCGGCGGCGCCGGTGCGGCGGGGGCGGGGGGCGGCTCCTCCTCGGCGACCTCGCCGCCGTAGGAGCGGATGAGCTCGGCGAGGCCGCCCTGGAAGCCCTGGCCGACCGCGGCGACGCGCCACACGCCCTTGCGGTAGATGTCGCCGATCATCACCGCGCGTTCGCTGGTGAAGTCCGCGCCGGTGAAGGAGTAGCGCAGCACCTCGGCGCCGCCGACGACGATGCGCAGGTAGCCCGACGTGATCGCCGCGGCGCTGCCCGCGCCGTCCAGCGCCGCGCAGAACGACAGCCGGCCGATCGAGGCGGGCACCCGGTCGAGGCTGACCCGGAACGCCTGGCTGTCCCCGGACTGCGGGCCGAGGAGCTCGACGGACTTCTCCGGCGAGGCGGGCTGGTTGAAGAAGACGAAGTACCGGTCGTCGGAGAGGCGGTCGTCGCCGTCCAGGCCGAAGCAGGAGACGTCCCACTCCCCCGGCGCGTCGATCCGGATCCCGACGTACAGATCGGTGCTCTGGGTGACCGCCGAGAGCTGCGCCTTCTGCCCGCGGCTGAACTGGGTGACCAACGCGCTCCCTCCACTCGCCTGCCGCCGTCCCGGCGCCTGCCGGGGCGGCCGGCGGCCCGGCCCACCACCTGCGCCCGCATCCGCACGAATCGGACTGCGGGCAAGGTAGCAGCTACCCACCTGCCCAGCCGAACACGCCGGGCGCGCGGGCGCTGTCGCCCAGGGGACACCACACGCGCGTCACCGTGGCAGGTCACCAGCGTGACACCTCCTCTCGCGTCCCGCGGGGAGGAGGGCGTTCACTGGGCGAATGCGCTACGTGGAGGGCTCCGTCACCACCAGTCCGAAGAGGATTTCGAAGATCGGCCTGGGCACCTGGCAGTTCGGGTCCGGACAGTGGGGCTACGGCAGCCGCTACGCCGACACCGACGCCGCGCTCATCGTCCGCCGGGCGCTCGAGCTCGGGATCACCCTGTTCGACTCGGCGGAGGTCTACGGCCTGGGACGCAGCGAGCGCATCCTCGGCGCCGCGCTGGCCGCGGTCCCCGGCGCGCTCGACCGGGCGTACGTGGCGACCAAGCTCCTACCGGTCGTGCCGGTGGGCCCGGTCGTCGAGCAGCGCGCGGTCGCCAGCGCGCATCGCCTCGGCGTGCGCCACCTCGACCTCTACCAGGTGCACCAGCCCAACCCGGCGATCCGGGACCGCTGGACGATGCGGGGCATGGCCGCACTGCGGTCCGTGGGCCTCGTCGGGGACGTCGGGGTCAGCAACTACTCGCTGGCCCGCTGGCAGGAGGCCGACGCGGCCCTCGGCGTGCCGGTGCTGTCCAACCAGGTGGAGTACAGCCTGGCCCGGCCGCGCCACGGCGCCGCGCTGCTGGACTTCGCCGCCCGCGAGTCCCGGATCGTCATCGCCTGGAGCCCGCTCGCTCAGGGGCTGCTGTCGGGCCGCTACGACGTGACCAACCGCCCGAGCGGCCGGGTCCGGGCCGCCAACACGCTGTTCGGAACCGAGAACCTCGCCCGAGCGACGCCCCTGCTCGACGTGCTGCGCGAGGTCGCCGCCGCGCACGGGGCGAGCCCCGCCCAGATCGCGCTGGCCTGGGCGATCCGCCATCCGCAGGTCGTGGCGATCCCGGGGGCGTCCGGCGTCGCCCAGGTGGAGAGCAACGCCGCGGCCGCCGACCTCGACCTCGCCGCGGACGAGTACGCCGCGCTCAGCGCCGCCGCCGACCGCTTCACTCCGGTCACGGGACCGGCGGCGTTCGTCGCGCTGGCCGCCGAGCGCCTGCGCCCCTGACCCACCGCGCCCGGCGTTGGCCTGGCCGGCATTGACCTGACCGGCGTTGGCCTGACCGGCGTTGGCCTGGCCGGCTTTGGCCTGGCCGGCGTGACCTAGCCGGCGTTGACGGAGCCGTCGGGGGCGTAGACGTCGTCGGAGGAGATGATGTGGAACGGCGGGCAGACGCCCGTCGAATGGTGGGCGGCGGCCTCCAGCGCGAGCTGCACACGCTGTTCCGCGTCGAGGCCGCGGGTGCTGTGCAGGGAGCCGCAGGCGTACTCGTCGCCGCTGCCGACGGCGTAGTAGTCGTCGACGCTGCGACCGATCTGGTAGTCCGAGTCGATGCGGTAGAGGTGCCCGCGGATCCCGACGAGGAACAGCCCGCCGCTCTCGTTGCCGGAGTCGTTGCGCGCGAACCCACCCTCGCGCAGGCAGTCGCGGACGACCGCGATGAAGTCGGTCGCCATGAACCGGTCAAGGTCCCAGTCCTGAGGCACGGGCGGGACGAGGCTGTAGCGGAGCAGCTGGCCCATCCGGAACGAGTCGGTGAAGCCCATGATGAACTCACCGTTGCGGAACACCTTGGTGTCCGCGCGCACGGTGATGGACCAGCCGGCTACACCGGCACTGTCCCCACCGATCACGACCCGGCCGTCCTGCTGAACCCCGACGATGCAGGTCACGAAGCGGAATGGTACCGGTTCGCCCCGCCGGCGGATGCCCCACCCCGTCGGCGTCCTCCACCTTCGTCACGGACTGTCCCGAGCGTCCTGACCGATGTCACCTTGCCGACCTGCGACTGTTTCCCTCGATCGGGCTGTCGTAGAGATGTGAGAGCGTGTCCGGCGGTCGCACCAGCACGCGGCGGCGGTCGCGCCAGCACGCCGCGGCGGGCAGGCACGGCCCGACGACGGCGCCGGGATCATCGACGAAGGGGACGGACGCACGATGGGGACGAACGCACGATGGGGATGAAGCGGTTCATGTCGCGGCTCGGCGTGGGGGCCGCCGAGGTCGAGACCGTGCTGGACCGTCCGGAGACGCTGCCGGGTCAGGTCGTGACCGGCACGACGACGATCACCGGCGGCAAGGTCGACCAGGAGGTCGAGAAGGTCCTCGTCGCGTTGGAGGCGACGGTCGAGGTCGAGCGGGACGACTCGACCTGGTACGAGCAGGTCACCTTCGGCACCCAGCAGGTCGGCGGGGGCTTCACCATCAACCCGGGCCAGCAGATCAGCGGCCGGTTCGAGCTGCCCGTGCCGTGGCAGACGCCGATCACCGACGTCGGCGGCTGGCACCTGCACGGCATGAAGATCGGCGTACGGACGAAGCTGGCGATCTCCGGCGCGGTCGACCCGGGCGACCTGGACCCGGTGAGCGTGCATCCCCTGCCGGTGCAGGAGGCGGTGCTGGCGGCGCTCGGCGACCTGGGTTTCCACTTCCGGTCCGCGGACGTCGAGAAGGGCCGGCTGCACGGCTCTGATCTGCCCTTCTACCAGGAGATCGAGCTCAAGCCTGCCGGCGAGTACGCCCGGCGGATCTCCGAGCTGGAGGTGACCTTCCTCGTCGACGGCGCCGGGATGGACGTCGTGCTCGAGGCCGACCGCCGCGGCGGGCTGCTGTCCTCCGGTCGCGACGAGCTCAGCCGCTTCCGCCTCGCCCACCACGACACCGACCGGCACGCGCTCGCCGGCCTGCTTCACCAGCAGCTCGAACACCTCGGCCGCCGCCGCGGCTGGTTCTGAGTCCCGCTGGCCGAACGAGGCCGTGCCCGCGGTAGTGGGGCCGGCCTCGCCGTCACCTCCGTCGATTGTCGCCTCGGCCGAAAGGGCCGTGACGGCACCGGCCTCTTCAGATGCCCTGCTGTCCGGAAGCCAGGACGGGCCACGGTAAATGACCGCGATGCCCCCGAAGCACGCCATCGCCCGCAGTCGAGAGCGGGCGTGGGTGCTGTCGATCCGACCCCAGCCGGTCTGGGAAGGTGACAGCATGGCATCGGGGGAAAAATGACATTGTTTGCGGACGGGTCGCGTCAGCGAGTGTTCATCAGTGTCGCGGGCCCGGACCGGCCGTGGGCGCGGTGGATTGCGCAACACCTGCGCCGTGCCGGGTACGAGGTCGAGTACGACGAGTGGACGTGGCAGGCGGGCACCAGTTTTCTCGCGCGCATGGACATGGCCCTGGCCAGAGCCGACCGCATCATCGCCGTGATAACTCCCGCGTACCTCGATCGGACCTCCTTCGGCCGGGAGGAACGCGAGGCCGCGCTGCAACTCGCGCACGAACGAGACGGCCTGCTGGTGCCGGTGATCGTCGCACCCACCGCATTGCCGCCACTCCTTGCCCGGTTGTCGAACATAGATCTGACCGGATTGAGCGAGGAAGAGGCCGCCGCCCGCCTACTCGATCGGCTCGCGGTCCGGGCGCCGCATCTGGACGAGCGGGTTCCCTGGCCCGGAGCGACGTCCACCGGATCCGCGCAGCGGCGGGCAGACCGTGCCCGGCAGATCCCGTTTCCCGGTTCGATACCGCCGATCTGGAATGTCCCGCCGAGACTCCCCACCTTCACCGACCGGGTCGAGGTCCTGCACCGGATCGAGGTGCTGTCTCGGCAGCCGGTCGGCCGATCGGGCCCCGGCGGCAGCCCGGCCATCACCGTGCTGCGCGGCCTCGGCGGCGTCGGCAAGACCCAGGTGGCAGTCGAGTACGCCTGGCGCCACGCATCCGAGTACACCCTGGTCTGGTGGGTCAACGCCACCCAGTCGGCGCTGATCACGGAGAAGATCGCCGCCCTCTCGAGCCGACTCGACCTTCCGGAGAGCGGTATTCTCGCAAAGGATGCCCAGGCCGTCCTCGCGATGCTGGCGCGCCGCCCCCGCTGGTTGCTGGTTTACGACAACGTCGAAAATCCCCGCGACCTGCGCCCATGGCTGCCCGGGGGAGCCGGTGACATCCTGATCACCTCCCGCAGCCCGAGCTGGGGGGACATGGCGACGAGAATCGACGTCGATGTTCTGCCGCGAACCGACTCCATCACCCTGCTGCGAAGCAGGAACGCGGGCAGCGACGTGAGTTCGGCCGCGGATCTGGCCCGTGAACTCGGTGACCTGCCACTGGCCCTCGAACAGGCCTCGGCCTACATCGAGCGGACGGAGATGGGGCTGTCCACCTATCTGAACAAGTTCCGGTCCCGCCGGGAGCGGATGCTGCGTAAAGGCGAGGACCTGGCCTACGGCGGGAATCTGCACACCGCCTGGTCGCTGTCCCTGGAACGCCTGGAGGCGACCGAACCTGCCGCCGTGCAGTTGTTGCAGATCGTCTCGGTCCTCGCCCCGGATCTGATCCCGTTGACGTTGTTCGAGGAGGCCTCGGCCATCCTGCCGGAACCGCTGCGTTCCCGAGTCAGCGGTGAGGATCCCGGGGAGGATCTGGACGACATCATCGCCGCGATCGCGGGCGTGTCATGACGACTGTGTAAGCCGGAGGTGGACCAGGATCGATCTACCTTGATCGGGTAGGTTGGAAAGGGACACCGAATGACACAGAGCA